>PDSI01000208.1 GCA_002748415.1 Micrococcales bacterium
GTCCACTCCGCCGACGCTGGAGAAGAAGCTCAAACACAGCATCGATGTCGTGGTCGACCGGCTGGTGGTCAAGGACGGCGTCGGCCGGCGGCTGACGGACTCGGTGGAGACCGCCCTCGGGCTGTCCGGTGGGCTGCTCGTCGCCGAACTGGTGGACCTGCCGGCAGGCGATCCTGGCCGGGAGCGGCGCTTCTCCGAGAAGATGGCCTGCCCCAACGACCACGAGCTCGGCTTGGACGAACTCGAACCGCGGACGTTCTCGTTCAACGCGCCGTACGGTGCCTGTCCCGACTGCACCGGCATCGGCACCCGGCTCGAGGTCGACCCCGAACTCGTCATTCCCGACGAGGACCTGTCACTGGCCGACGGCGCCGTTGCGCCCTGGGGGCGAACCGGCAGCGAGATGGAGTACTACCAGCGGCTGCTGCGCGGCTTGGCCGACCAACTCGACTTCTCGATGGACACGCCGTGGCGAGCCCTGCCCAAACGGGCCAAAGACGCCGTCCTTCATGGGCATGAGCACGAGGTGCACGTCAAGTTCCGCAACCGGTTCGGCCGGGTCCGCCAGTATTCCACCGGTTTCGAAGGGGTGATGGAGTTCCTGCGGCGCCGGCATTCGGAAACCGAGTCGGAATGGTCGCGGGAGAAGTACCAGGGGTACATGCGCGAGATCGCCTGCCCCACCTGTCACGGCGCCCGGCTGAGGCCGGAGGTGCTGGCGGTGCGGATCGGCGGCAAGTCCATCGCCGAGGCCAGCGCGCTACCGGTGCGGGACTGTGCGCAGTTCCTGAGGCAACTGCAGCTGACCGACCGGCAGCAGCACATCGCCGACGCGGTGCTGAAGGAGATCAACGCCCGGCTCGGGTTCCTGCTGGACGTCGGCCTGGACTACCTGTCGCTGGACCGGCCGGCCGGAACGCTGTCCGGAGGCGAGGCGCAGCGGATCCGGCTGGCCACCCAGATCGGCTCCGGCCTGGTCGGGGTGCTGTACGTGCTGGACGAACCGTCCATCGGATTGCACCAACGGGACAACCGGCGGCTCATCGGCACGCTGACCCGGTTGCGCAACCTGGGCAACACCCTCATCGTCGTCGAACACGACGAAGAGACCATCGAGTCCGCGGACTGGATCGTCGACATCGGGCCCGGCGCCGGCGAACACGGCGGACAGGTGGTGCACTCCGGCCCGTACCAGAAGCTGCTGTCGAACAAGCGGTCCGTCACCGGTGACCGAGTGGTGAGCGTGATCGGCGCCCGGGAGCACAATCTGCGCGATGTGAGCGTCTCGTTCCCGCTCGGGTGCCTGGTCGCGATCACCGGGGTCTCCGGGTCCGGCAAGTCGACCCTGGTCAACTCGATCCTGTACACCGCGCTGGCCAACAAGCTCAACGGGGCCCGGCAGGTACCGGGACGGCACAAGAGCGTCACCGGGCTGGAGCACTTGGACAAGGTGGTGCACGTCGACCAATCGCCCATCGGCCGCACCCCGCGGTCGAACCCCGCCACCTACACCGGGGTGTGGGACCACGTGCGCAAGCTGTTCGCCGCCACCACGGAGGCCAAGGTCCGCGGATATCAGCAGGGCCGGTTCTCCTTCAACGTCAAGGGGGGCCGGTGTGAAGCGTGCCAGGGCGATGGCACCATCAAGATCGAGATGAACTTCCTGCCGGACGTCTACGTGCCGTGCGAGGTGTGTCACGGGGCCCGGTACAACCGGGAAACCCTCGAAGTGCACTACAAGGGCAAGACGGTGGCCGATGTCCTGGACATGCCCATCGACGAAGCTGCCGAGTTCTTCGGCTCCATCCCGGCGATCTCCCGGCACCTGACCACCCTGGTCCAGGTGGGACTCGGCTACGTGCGTCTCGGGCAGCCGGCACCGACGCTGTCCGGCGGCGAGGTACAGCGGGTGAAGCTGGCCAGCGAACTGCAAAAACGGTCTACCGGGCGCACCGTCTACGTGCTGGACGAGCCCACCACGGGCCTGCACTTCGAGGACGTCCGCAAGCTACTGGGGGTGCTGCAGGGCTTGGTGGACAAGGGCAATACCGTCCTGGTGATCGAGCACAACCTCGACGTCGTCAAGAGCGCTGATTGGGTGGTGGACCTGGGGCCGGAAGGCGGCTCCGCAGGCGGCGAGGTGATCGCGCAAGGCACCCCGGAGCAGGTTGCCGCCGTGGCCGCCAGCTACACCGGGCAGTTCCTCGCCGGGTTGGTGGAACCCGATGATTCCCGGCACCGGTCGCTGCCCATCGCCCCGGCTCTCGGATACGAGGCGACCAAACAACAGCGGCGGGCCGGCCGCCGGGCCGCGCGCACCGGGGCCGTTGCAACGCCGGCGCAACGAACAGCATCGAACGGCGCTGCGGCCGAACGCGCTCAGACCAAGCGCCCAGCCGCCAACCGCACAGCCGCCGCTAAGCGCACAGGCGCCCAGCGCAGCCCGGCGTCAACCACCGCCCAACGGCGGACCGCCACACCGGCTCCGGCTCAACGCGGCACCGTGTAATCCGGCGTAACCGGGTGCGTTGACGAGTTCCGCACGGTGGTAGGCCGTGCGCTACTGCTACGGACTCCGCGGCCCTTGTCCATTTCACCAGAAGCGGGTTAGATGGTAGGGCAGCGACGATCAAGGGGTTCGGTCATGAAAGCCTTGGTATATCACGGTCCTGGAAAGAAGTCGTGGGAGGACGTCGCCGACCCGGTCCTGAAGGATCCGGCAGACGCGATCGTCAAAATCGAGACGACCACCATTTGTGGAACGGATCTGCATATTCTCAAGGGGGACATCCCCGCGGTCGAAGCCGGACGCGTCCTCGGCCACGAAGGCGTCGGCGTCGTGACCGCCACCGGACCGCAGTGCCGTGAGGTCACGGTGGGCGACCGGGTCATCATCTCCTGCATCAGCAAGTGCATGACGTGTGACTACTGCACCAGCGGGCTGACCTCGCACTGCCAGACACTCGGCGGCATCGGCTGGCTCTTCGGTCACCTCATCGACGGCACTCAGGCGGAGTTGGTGCGGGTGCCGTTCGCGGACAACGGCCTGATCCCGCTGCCCGGCGACGTCACCGCCGAGCAGGGCACCATGCTGTCCGACATCCTCCCCACCGGCTACGAGATCGGTGTACTCAACGGCGCGGTCAAGCCCGGGGACGTGGTGGCGGTGGTCGGGGCCGGGCCGATAGGCCTGGCCGCTGTGATGACTGCGGCAGCCTTGGGCGCGGCCAAGGTCGTCGTGGTGGACACCGACGGCTTCCGGCTGGAGGCGGCCCGTACGTTCGGCGCGACGGACACGGTACAGGCAACGAACGGGGCCGACGTCGTCGCCGAACTCAAGGCGCACAGCGATGACGGCTTGGGCGTGGACGTGGCGATCGAGGCGGTCGGCGTTCCCGCAACGTTCAGCACGGCACTCGACTGCATCCGCCCCGGTGGGCACGTCGCCAACGCTGGGGCGCACGGCGCGCCCGTCACTTTCCCGCTGGAGCGGGACTGGATCAACAACATCACCGTCACGACAGGCCTCGTCAACGCCACCACGACACCGGACCTCCTTGACCGAGTCGTCAGCGGTGCCATTGAGCCGGAGAAGTTCGTCACTCATCGGTTCGCGCTCGGTGACATGGAAGAGGCCTATGACACGTTCTCCCGCGCAGCGCAGGAGCGTGCTCTGAAAGTGATTCTGAGCGCCAGCTGAGAAACGCCTGAGCGGTAGCCGCTCCAGGGGTGGTGGTCCGTGCACTTGCGGCTGGGCCGGTCGTGCCCGATCCACCTGCTGCCCGCGGTTACGATGGTGTCCGGAGAACGAGGAGGCGGGTGTGTCGGGTACCGAAGAACTGGAGATCTGTCCGAGCCGGCGTCAGGTCTTGCGGACAATTGGCATGATCGGCGGGGTCACCCTGATGCCCGGAGTCCTGGTCGCCTGCTCCTCCGACACCTCCGGCGGGGATTCCGTGGAGAGCGTAGCCGGTACCACGGTCCCTGCGGCCGACATCGCCGTCGGCACCGTTGTGCTGGTACAGACCAGTGGCACACCCGTCCTGGTCGCCCAGCCCAACGAAGGCGAGTTCGTCGCCTACTCGGCCGAATGCACCCACCAAGGCGTCCCCGTGTCTCCCGGTGACAACAGCATCGTGACGTGCGCGGCACACGGCAGCCGGTTCGACATCGCCGACGGTGCGGCAGTACTCACCGGCCCGGCGACCGCGCCGTTACCCGAGGTGCCGGTGGCTCGAGAAGGAGACGAACTCGTCCTGGGATAGGCCTCCCGGGCGAATCGGCATGACCGAGTAGGCCGACGCGTCCGCCTGCGCCCAGCAGCTACCTCACTGATCCGTGCCGGCGTTCACGGTGGACACCGCCGTCCACTCGTTGTTCTCGCTCACCTGGTACACGGTCACCGGTTGGGTGCGGCAGTCTCCGAACTCGTCGAAACTTACCGGCCCGATCGCCCCGTCGAACTCCACCTCACCCAGGGCCTGCGCCGTCGCCGCTCGAGCGGCGACCACGTCGGTGGAATCGTGCAACGTCCTCCCCAACGCCTGGATGATCGCGGTGGCGGCATCGTAGGCGTAGGGGCCGAACACCTCGGCCGGCTGGCTGAAACCAGCGCTTTGGTAGTCGGTCAGGAACCGGCGGCCCGCGGGCAGCTGCTGGGTCGGGCCGATCACCGATGTGGCCAGGTCGCCTGCGGCCGTTTCGCCCGCCAGCCCCGGGTAGTCCGGGGTGTACAAGGCGTCGGTACCCATCAACGGGATCTGGAGGTCGGCCGCCTTGACCTGCTCACTCAACGGGCCGGCCTGTGGCGGGTTGCCGCCGAAAAACACTGCCTCGGGGCCCTTGTCGCGCAGCGCCCGCACCATCGCGGAGTAGTCGGTGCTCTGCGGGTCGATCGCCCCGTCGGCTACCACCGATCCGCCCCGGGAAGTGAACTGTGCGGTGAACGCCTCGGCCAGAGCCTGCCCGGAGTCGGTGCCGTCGTGCACCACGGCCACCGTGCGGTTCTCCAGCTGGGACAGCAGGTGCCGGGCCGCCACGGCGGGCTGCTTGTCATCGGTGGCAATGGTGCGAAAGAAGTTGTCGAACGGCCGGGTCGGTGCCTGCACCGGCCGGTCGCCACGAGTCAGCACCGGGCTGGTGTTGCCCGGTGAGACCAACGCGATCCCGGCTTCCGCGAGATCCGGCAGCACCGCCACACTCACCTGGGTATTGAGCGCACCGACCACGGCGACCACACTGCCATCGTCGATCAGCTCGGTCACCTCGGCCCGGCCGGTGTCCGGGGACGCCTGGTCATCGCGCCCGGTGACCTTGATCGTCCACCCCGGCACCACGTTGCGCTCGTTCGCCTGCGCCGCCGCCAGCTCCACCGAATGCTGGATGCCCAGCCCGAGCGCCGACTGGTCTCCACTCAGCGGAGCCAGCACCGCGATGGTGGCCTCGTTCCCCGTGCCGCCGCCGGAATCGTCGGTCATCGTCCGGCTGCACGCACCCAGCAACAACCCCACGCCCGCAAACGTCACCGCGCGGCGGGACACCTGGGCGCTGGCCAACCGAGTCATCGTCATCAGATGGCAGGGTACGTGCGTGCGCCGGCGGGCTACCGGTGGCGCGCCGTGCACCGACCGAACGATTCACCAGGTGCCCGTCCGACACACCACCTGCCCGACCGTAAGCTGGTCCAGTGGTGGACCCCTCCAGTTACCGCCCCGCCACGGGTGAGGTGCCCGACCAGCCCGGCGTGTACCGGTTCCGCGACCCCCGAGGCCGGGTGGTCTACGTCGGCAAGGCCAAGAGCCTGCGGTCGCGGCTGAACAGCTACTTCGCCGACCTCGCTTCGCTGCACCCACGCACGTTGGCGATGGTCACCACCGCCGCCGCCGTGGACTGGACGGTGGTCACCAGCGAGGTCGAGGCACTGCAACTGGAGTACGCCTGGATCAAGGAATACGACCCCAGGTTCAACATCCGGTACCGCGACGACAAGTCCTACCCCTACCTGGCCGTCACCATGGGCGAGGAGTTCCCGCGGGCTCAGGTGATGCGCGGTGCCAAGAAGAAGGGCACCCGCTATTTCGGCCCGTACGCACACGCCTGGGCCATCCGGGAGACGGTGGACTCGCTGTTGCGGGTGTTCCCGGTCCGCACCTGCTCGGCCGGGGTGTTCCGCCGGCACGGTCAGATGGGGCGGCCGTGCCTGCTCGGCTACATCGACAAGTGTTCGGCCCCGTGCACCGGTGCCGTCACCGCCGCCCAGCACCGGGAACTGGCCGAGGACTTCTGTGCGTTCATGGCCGGGGACACAGCCCGGTTCACCAGGTCGCTGCAGAATCAGATGGCCGCGGCGTCGGCCGAACTGGACTTCGAAACCGCAGCCCGGCGCCGCGACGACCTGCTCGCGTTGAACCGGGCGTTGGAGAAATCGGCCGTGGTGCTCAGCGACGCCACCGACGCCGATGTGTTCGCCCTCGCCGACGACGAACTGGAAGCGGCCGTGCAGGTGTTCCACGTGCGCGGCGGCCGGATGCGCGGCCAGCGAGGCTGGGTGGTGGAGAAGGTCGAGGAGGTCGGCACCGAGCGCCTGATCGGTCAGTTGTTGACGCAGGTGTACGGAGACGTGGAACCGGCGGCCGTACCTCGCGAGGTCCTGGTGCCCACACTACCGGCCGAACACGACGACATCACCGCCTGGCTGAGCGACAAACGCGGCTCGAAAGTCCGGGTGCGGGTTCCGCAGCGCGGCGACAAGAAGGCACTCATGGCCACCGTCACCCGCAACGCCGAACAGGCCCTGAACCTGCACAAGACCCGCCGCGCCGGTGACCTGACCACCCGGTCCCAGGCGTTGAGCGAGATCGCCGGCGCGCTCGGCATGGCCGAATCACCGCTGCGGATCGAGTGTTTCGACGTCTCCAACCTGAACGGCAGCGCGGTGGTCGCCTCGATGGTGGTGTTCGAGGACGGGCTGGCCCGTAAGTCCGAGTACCGCAGGTTCGCCGTCAAAGGTGTCGACGGGCAGGACGACGTCGCCTCCATTCACGAGGTGATCTCGCGACGGTTCCGCCGCCACCTGGCCGAAGCCCAGCAGGCGCCGAGCCAGGACGCCGAACTCACCGGCCACCGCAGATTCGCCTACCCACCCAACCTGGTGGTCGTCGACGGCGGGCCACCACAGGTGGCCGCCGCCGAGGATGCGCTGACCGAGCTTGGGATCCAGGACGTGGCGTTGTGCGGGCTGGCCAAGCGACTGGAGGAGGTGTGGCTGCCGGGGGAGGAATACCCGGTGGTACTGGGCCGGTCCACCCAAGGGCTCTACCTGTTGCAGCGGGTTCGCGACGAGGCACACCGGTTCGCCATCTCCTACCACCGGCAGCGCCGGTCCAAGGCGATGACTACCAGTGTGCTGGAACAGATTCCCGGGCTCGGGCCCAGCCGCCGTCAAGCGTTGCTGAAACGGTTCGGCTCGGTGAAACGGATCCGGGCCGCTGAGGTGGACGACATTCGCGCCACTCCCGGGGTGGGTCCGGCGCTGGCACAGGTGATCTACGATGCGTTGCACGACAGCCGGCCGGAGCCGGCGGTGAACACCGCCACCGGTGAGGTCCTGGACTGACCGCCCGCCCAGCGGCAGGGGGCGTGCATGGTCAGCGGCACCCGCCGGGGTGCCAACAGTGACACCATGGGTGCAGGGCCGAGGGCCGCGAGCCGTGACCGAGGATCAGCAGCGATGACCGACAACCAGAAGCGCTCCCCGCATGTGGTGCCGCCACCCCCCGTCGCCGATGTGCCGCCGGGCCTGTCCGGTCCGGCCGGCCTGGGCGACCCCCGCGGCAGAGCCCCGGTTCTCAAACCGCAGGTCCTGATCATCACCGGTATGTCCGGCGCCGGCCGGTCCACCACCGCGAACGCGCTGGAAGATCTGGGCTGGCACGTCGTCGACAATCTGCCCCCGCAGCTGCTGCCGACGCTGGCGCACATGGCCAGCCGGTCGGTCGAGGCACTGCCGAGGGTCGCCACTGTCATGGATGTGCGCGGCGGCCGGTTGTTCGAAGAGGTGCAGGGGGCGTTGCACACCCTGCGGTACAGCGGGGTGCAGTTCCGGGTGCTGTTCCTGGACGCCAACAACGAAGCACTGGTCCGCCGGTTCGAGTCGGTACGCCGTCCGCACCCGCTGCAGGGTGAGGGACGGATCCTCGACGGCATCGAAGAGGAACGCGAACTGCTGAGCGACCTGCGGGCGTCGGCCGACCTGGTGGTGGACACCTCCAACTTCAACGTGCACCAGCTCACCGCCCGTATCAACGAGCTGTTCGCCGACAGCGCCACGGCCCCCGCGCTGCGGCTGACCATCATGTCGTTCGGATTCAAGTACGGGCTGCCGGTGGACTGCGACCACGTCGTCGACGTGCGGTTCCTGCCCAACCCGTACTGGATACCGGAGCTGCGGGGCCTGACCGGCCAGGACACCGCGGTGGCCGACTACGTGCTGGAACAGCCTGGCGCCCGGGAGTTCATCCTCCGTTACGCGCACGCGCTGGAACCGGTGATCGAGGGCTACCGGCGCGAGAGTCGCACCTACGTCGCTATCGCCATCGGCTGCACGGGGGGCAAACACCGGTCGGTGGCCGTCGCCGAGGCGTTGGTCGGTCTCTTTGCCCAGTACCGGGTCCCGGCCAGGGCCTCGCATCGAGACCTGGGCCGGGAATGAGCGAGTCGCCGCACACGTCGGGACCCGCTGTGGTTGCCTTCGGCGGCGGGCACGGGCTGTACGCTTCGCTGTCCGCGCTACGGATGCTCACCCAGAATCTGACCGCGGTGGTCACCGTCGCCGACGACGGCGGCTCCAGCGGACGGTTGCGGGACGAGTTGGGTGTGTTGCCGCCGGGTGACCTACGGATGGCGCTTGCTGCCCTGTGTGACACGGGGGAGTGGGGCCACACCTGGCGGGACGTGCTGCAGCACCGGTTCCACTCCGAGGGGCCGCTGGACAACCACGCCGTCGGCAACCTGCTCATCGTCGCGCTGTGGGAGTTGCTGGAGGACCCCGTTCGTGGGCTGGACTTGGTCGGGCGGTTGCTCGGGGTGCGCGGCCGGGTGCTGCCGATGGCGTTGAGCCCGATGCAGATCAGTGCCGACGTCAAGCTGGCGGGCGGGCAACGGCGGCGGGTTGACGGACAGTTCAATGTGGCCACCACCACTGGTATCGTCCAGGGCATTCACCTGACCCCGCCCGAACCGGTGCCGTGTGCGCAGGCCATCAACGCCGTGAACGAGGCGGACTGGGTGGTGATGGGGCCCGGCTCGTGGTTCACCAGCGTGCTGCCGCATCTGCTGGTGCCCAGCCTGAAGGACGCCCTGATCGGTACCCCGGCCCGCCGGTGCCTGGTGCTGAATCTCCGCGAGGTGGCTGGTGCCACGAGCGTCCCGGACACGGGTGAAGAGGCAGGGATGACCGTCTTGGACATGGTGCACGCGCTGCGCGACCACGCCCCGGACATGCGTTTCGACGCTGTGCTGGCCGACCCGGCGGCGGTGCCGGATCTGCCCGCCATCGCCACCGCCGCCGAGTCTTTCGGAGCCAGGCTGGTGCAGAGGCCGGTGCGTTCCGGGGCCGGGTCGTTGCGGCACGACCCGTTGCGGCTGGCCGCCGCGCTGCATGACATCTTGGAGAACGAGGACGTCCGGTAGCAGCAGGCACTGCCGGCAAGCCTCGACACAGACCACACGCCACAACGAAAAACGCACGAGCCAAAGCGTTTTCGGTGGCACGGACGGTGCGGGCCACCGAGCTTACCGCACCGGTCGGCAGCTGAACGCTCAACGGCTGAGCCCGGACCTCGCCCATCCCGCGGACCGGCACCTCGGCCGGGCGGGTTCTGGGCAGCAGGCTACTGTTGCAGCAGTTGCGGTCCGGAGGACGCTCGCCCGGATCTCGGGATACCCAGGACGATGCATACACCGGGCGACGCCCGACCGGTGGCACCTTTGCCCGCCTCACGCAATATGCGCGTGTCGGCCTCCAGGTATGCCCGGCAGACGGTGCAAGTTTCCGGTTCGTCGCCGACCGACAGAACCCGCCGTACCGTCGCGGTCTTCCCCATTGCCGAGGCGTTTCGCCGAATGCTCGGGCGGCAATCAAGCAAAGTAGCTGTGACCGGCGCAAACGTCGCCCTTGCCCAGCTGCCGGGCCACCGGCGGGGACTTGGTGAGGGTGCTGCGGCGCCCTGCGCGCCGGGCGGATCCGGCTCCTGCCGGCGCCGGAGGAGGGGATCCGTCAGCTTGCGAGATTGACCGGAAGGCCGCACCGTGGATAGGGAACAGCCGTAGGATTCACCAAGGTTGCCCGGCGGTTGCTAACTCGGGGATAGGAGACGGAAGCCATGGCGCTGACGGCGCAGGTGAAGGATGAACTCGCAAGATTCGAGGTCTCCAGGGCATGTTGTCGAAAGGCCGAGGTATCTTCGACGTTACGTTTCGCGGGCGGACTGCATATCATTTCCGGGCGCATCGTCATCGAGGCGGAGCTGGACACCGCCGCCGCCGCGCGGCGGCTGCGCCGGGACATCGCCGAAGTCTTCGGGCACCCCAGTGAGATCCTGGTCATCACCGGCGGTGTCATGCGCCGCGGCACCCGCTACGTCGTCCGGGTCATCAAGGACGGGGAATCGTTGGCGCGGCAGACCGGCCTGCTGGACACCCGCGGCCGCCCCGTTCGCGGGCTGCCCCCGCAGGTGGTCTCCGCCGCCAGCTGCGATGCCGAAGCCGCTTGGCGCGGTGCGTTTCTCGCGCACGGCTCATTGACCGAGCCGGGCCGTTCCAGCGCGCTGGAGATCACCTGCCCCGGCCCGGAAGCAGGACTGGCCCTGGTGGGGGCGTGCCGGCGGCTGAACATCGGCGCCAAGGCCAGGGAGGTACGCGGCGTGGACCGGGTGGTCATCCGCGACGGCGACGCGATCAGCGCCATGCTGACCAGGATGGGTGCCCATACCACCGTGCTGGTGTGGGAGGAACGACGGGTACGCCGCGAGGTGCGGGCCACCGCCAACCGGCTGGCCAACTTCGACGACGCCAACCTGCGCCGTTCCGCGCGGGCGGCGGTAGCCGCCGGGGCCCGGGTGGAACGAGCCCTCGAACTGCTCGGTGACGACGTCCCGGAGCACCTACGCGAGGCCGGGCAGCTGCGGCTGGAACACAAGCAAGCATCGCTGGAGGAACTCGGCCAGCTGGCCGATCCGCCGATGACCAAGGACGCGGTGGCCGGCCGGATCCGGCGGTTGCTGGCCACCGCGGACCGGCGTGCCAAGGAACTGGGCGTACCCGGCACCGACGCCAACCTGACTCCGGAGATGCTGGACGGCTGAGCGTGCCCGGCCGGGCGCCGAGCCTGCGGCACGTGGCCAAGAACGCATCGTGACCCATTGGTGACAATCACCGGATATCCCCTAGGGTGGGGGGCGTGGGGCGACGTAGCCCGGATCGCCCGACGGCAGATCATGCCGACGGGACCACCCATCGACCGGTGCTCCGGTCAGATTCTTGGAGGAATGTGCAGTGACCGTTCGCGTAGGTATCAACGGCTTCGGACGCATCGGCCGGAACTTCTTCCGGGCAGTCGTCGACAGCGGGGCCGACATCGAAATCGTCGCCGTCAACGACCTCACCGACAACGCCACCTTGGCCCACCTGCTGAAGTACGACTCCATCCTCGGCCGCTACAGCGGCGACGTCAGCTACGACGAGACCAGCCTCACCGTCGGCGGCAAGAAGGTCCTCGCCTTCGCGGAGAAGGATCCGAGCGCCCTGCCGTGGGCCGACAACAACGTGGACATCGTGGTGGAGTCCACCGGCTTCTTCACCGACGCCACCAAGGCCAAGGCGCACCTGGACGCCGGTGCCAAGAAGGTCGTCATCTCGGCTCCGGCCAAGAACGAAGACATCACCGTCGTGATGGGCGTCAACGACGACAAGTACGACCCGGCGTCGCACCACATCGTCTCCAATGCCTCCTGCACCACGAACTGCCTGGCCCCGATGGCCAAGGCCCTCAACGACGAGATCGGCATCGTCAAGGGCCTCATGACCACCATCCACGCCTACACCCAGGACCAGAACCTGCAGGACGGCCCGCACAAGGACCTGCGCCGGTCCAGGGCCGCCGCGCTGAACATGGTGCCCACCACCACCGGTGCGGCCAAGGCCGTCGCCCTGGTGCTGCCGGAGCTGAAGGGCAAGCTCGACGGCTATGCGATGCGGGTGCCGACCCCTACCGGTTCGGCCACCGACCTGACCTTCGAAGCCGCCAAGGAAACCACCGTCGAAGAGGTCAACGCCGCGGTGAAGAAGGCGGCGGAGGGCGCCATGAAGGGCTACCTCACCTACACCGAGGACCTCATCGTGTCCACGGACATCGAGACCGACCCGTCGTCCTGCGTTTTCGACGCGCAGCTGACCAAGGTCATCGGCAACCAGGTCAAGGTGCTCGGCTGGTACGACAACGAGTGGGGCTACTCCAACCGCCTGGTCGACCTGGTCGGCCTCATGGGCAAGAGCCTGTAAAGAGCGAATAGGCACTCGAGCAGATGAAGACCATCGACGAACTCGGTGACCTGTCCGGTCGCCGAGTCCTCGTCCGTTCCGATCTGAACGTTCCGCTGGACGGGAAGACGATCACGGACGACGGACGAATTCGCGCATCGCTGCCCACGTGGAAGAAGCTGCTGGACGCCGGGGCCAAGGTCATCGTCGTCGCGCACCTCGGCCGGCCCAAGGGCGCCCCGGAGGACAGGTACTCCCTGGCGCCGGTGGTGGACCGGGTCAAGCAACTGCTTCCCGGGGTGGACGTTTCGTTCGCCACCGATACGGTGGGCGAATCCGCCAAGGCCGCCGTCGACTCGTTCGGCGACGGTGGGCTGCTCATCCTGGAGAACCTGCGGTTCAATCCCGGCGAGACCTCCAAGGACGACGCCGAGCGTGATGCGTTCGCGGCTGAATTGGCTTCGTTCGCGGACGCTTTCGTCTCCGACGGGTTCGGTGTGGTGCACCGCAAACAGGCCTCGGTGTACGACGTGGCGCAGAAGTTGCCGCATGCGGCCGGGGGACTGGTCGCTGCCGAGATGGAGGTGCTGAAGAAGCTCACCGTGGATCCGGCCCGCCCGTACGTGGTGGTGCTGGGTGGCTCGAAGGTCTCCGACAAGCTCGGGGTGATCGAGAACCTCATCAACCTGGCCGACAAGATCCTCGTCGGTGGCGGGATGGTGTTCACCTTCCTCAAGGCGCAGGGCCACGAGGTGGGCTCCTCGCTGCTGGAGGAGGACCAGATCGACACCGTCAAGGGGTACCTGGACGCGGCGAAGGCCAAGGGGGTGGAGATCGTGCTGCCTACCGACGTCGTCGCGGCTACCGAGTTCTCCGCCACCGCCCCGCACGACGTCTACGACGCCGGCAGTATTCCCGCCGACCGGATGGGCCTGGACATCGGGCCGCAGTCCGGGGCCGCGTTCGCCGACCACATCCGCAATGCGCGCACCGTGTTCTGGAACGGGCCGATGGGCGTGTTCGAGATGGAGCCGTACAGTCACGGCACCAAGGCGGTGGCCCAGGCGTTGGTGGAATCCGAGGCGTTCAGCGTGGTCGGTGGCGGTGACTCCGCAGCGGCGGTGCGCCAGCTCGGGTTCCCCGACGACGCGTTCGGGCACATCTCCACCGGCGGCGGTGCTTCGCTGGAGTACCTGGAAGGTAAGACCCTTCCCGGCCTGAGCATTCTGGAGGACTGATGGCACGCACCCCGCTGATGGCGGGCAACTGGAAGATGAACAACGATCATCTGCAGGCGATCGACACCGTGCAGAAGTTGGCATGGATGCTTCGGGACGCCGGACACGACTACTCCAACGTCGCAGTGGCGGTGATCCCGCCGTTCACCGCGTTGCGGTCGGTCCAGACGCTGGTGGACGGCGACAGCCTGCAGGTGGCCTACGGCGCCCAGGACGTGTCCGCGCACGAGTCCGGTGCCTACACCGGCGAGGTGTCGGCAAGCATGCTGGCCAAGCTGGGTTGCACCTACGTCGTGGTCGGGCACAGCGAACGGCGGCAGTACCACGGCGAGGACGACGCGTTGGTGGCGTCCAAGGCGCTGGCGGCGCTCGGGGCCGGGATGGTGCCCATCATCTGCCTCGGCGAGGAACTGGAGATCCGCAAGGAGGGCCGGCACGTCGAGCACTGCGTGACCCAGATCGAGGGTTCGCTCGCGGGCCTGTCCACCGAGCAGGTGGCCAAGTCCGTCATCGCCTACGAGCCGGTATGGGCCATCGGCACGGGTGAGGTCGCCACCCCGGAGGACGCCCAAGAGGTCAACGCCGCGTTGCGGGCCAAGATCGCCGAGCTGCACGGACAGGGCACCGCCGACGCGGTACCGATCCTGTACGGCGGCTCGGTGAAGAGCAGCAACGTCGCCGAGATCATGGCCAAGGACGACGTCGACGGCGCGCTGGTCGGTGGTGCCTCACTGGACCCGGAGGAGTTCGCCAAGATCGTCCGGTACCAGTCGCACGTCAAGTAGTCCCTGGGCTTCGCCCCCCGAGCAGTCCGGAAGGCCCGGTTCCCGTTGGGAACCGGGCCGTTTCGGTTGATTGAGGGCGTGGCCTGGCGGGCGCGTCTGCCGTGCGGCGCCCAGATCCGGGACGCCGCGTAGCTGGGCCTCACGATCGAAGGGAGCGCTCCGAAATGAGCCGAGCCGGGCTAGACTGCCCCTATGACGCGCCAGTTCCAGATCACGGTGGACGCTGCGGACCCGCAGGCTCTTGGTCTCTTCTGGGCCGAAGCCTTGGGCTACATGGTTGATCCTCCGCCGGGTGGCCAGATCGATAAGGCGGACACGACCATCGCGGCGTGGGATCGTTTTCTGGAGGATCAGAACGTGCCTGTCGACCAGCGCAAGAACGCTTTCGCGGTGATTGACCCTGAACGATACGGGCCAAGAATTTTCCTGCAACGTACGAATACCCCGAAATCTGGCACGAACCGGCTGCACCTGGACGTGCGGGTGGCGCCCGGTCTGGCAGATGGTGAGCGCATGGCGGCACTGGAGGCCGAGTGTCATCGGCTGGTCGGTCTCGGTGCCACTCGGTTGCAACGCATCGAACCCGAACCGCCGCTGGAGTTCGGCGTGATCGTCATGGCCGACCCAGAGGGCAACGAGTTCTGTTTGGCCTAGCCTGTCGGCGATGTCGCCACAAGCGGCTCCGAGAAGGCAGCCTGCGAGTCCTGCTGGACTCCGTCCCGAAGGTCGTGGCGCGATACGTCCGTCAAGACTTCACGCTGGTCCGGGCGATCTTGATGCTGCTGACCGGCAGGCGCGACGTCAAGGAATTCGAGGTGGCCATTCCGTACTCGGATTCTTGGTCTTCATGCTGTCGGCCATCGCGGTCCTGGACGGGTTGGCGGC
>PDSI01000129.1 GCA_002748415.1 Micrococcales bacterium
ACTCTGTGCGGCTGGCCTTTCTTGCCGGCGGTGCCGCCATGCTCGTCCTGTCGGCCCTCATCGCTTGGCTGACGCCCAAGAACGTCGACATCACCAAGACCACCCACTGAGGGCAGATGGCCGGCGCTAGCCGCCGTACCGGGAGCTAGCTTGGTCGATTCTCGGCCAGGTCGTTGAGCTCACAGGAGCGCTTTCCGTCCAGCGTCTCGCGGATGATGTCGGCATGCCCGGCGTGCCGGGCGACCTCGGCGATGAGGTGGGCCAGGACCCATCGTGCCTCCCAGCTCTTCAGGTCCGCGGGGACCCACGGGACCGGGGGTACGGGCACGGCCGCGGCCAGGTCGGTGACCTGCCTCAGTTGCCCGTCCGCGTAAGCCACGCAGCGGTCGAAGTAGTCGAGGGTTTCCGCGGCACTCGTGGCGGCCGCCACGCATTCCTCGTTGGTCTGCTCTGGCCCGAACTCCGCCGGCAGCTCTGGGGGTTGCGGCGCACTGGCCGCAGCGGTGGACCAGTAGACCGCCACCTGCCCGGTGTGGCGCAGCAGGCCGCCGATACTCAGGCTCGATGCCGTCGGGGTGGCGGCTATCTGGTCGTCGCTGAGGCCGTAAGCGGCGGTGCGGATCTGTGCCAGCTGCTGCATCCCATAGGTGTGGAGGACGTTCGCCTCGCCGGTCGCTGTCGGGGTCAGGAATCCCATCGTGTTCTCCTCGTTTCGCGGTGTCGCTGTGCTTACCGCAGTCATCCTCCACCGGGTATAGGTCAGAATCTGTCCGCAAGACGATCCGTTTGTGACGCCTTCGCCCGCTGCCCGCCGGAACCGGGAGCCGCACCTCGTGGACAGCGCAGACCACGTGCCCGCGCACCTGCCTGTCTCGGCGGCGCGGCCGCCGGGCATCCGCACCGGACGCCGGGGGTGAATCCACCGGAGTTGGGCATAGCCTGGGTACCCCAGAGCGAACAGGAGCTGCCATGAGTGCCGAGAAGCCGATTGTCGATCAGCCGGGCGTCGGAGCCGCCGCACCGCAGGCCGGGGGCTCCGTGCCCGCCGAAGACCGCTACCGGCGCTGGTCGGTCGACACCCCGGACGGTTCGCTGACGGTCGGTGAGTGGGTGCCCGTCGGCGAACCCGACCCCGAGCTGCCGGCGCTGGTGGCGATCCATGGCATCACCGCCAACCACCGGTGCTGGCCGTATCTGGCCGCGGCGCTGCCCGGCACCCGGCTGATCGCCCCTGATCTGCGGGGACGCGGTGGCTCCCACGAGGTCGGCCCACCGTTCGGCATGGCCGCTCACGCCGATGACGTAAGCCGGGTCATCGAGGCCGCACAGCTGGAATCGGTGACCGTCCTGGGCCAGTCGATGGGCGGTTTCGTCGCGGTGGTGACCGCGGACCGGCACCCGGACCAGGTGGAGCGGCTGGTGCTGGTCGACGGCGGGTTGCCGCTCGGCCCTCCCCCGGAGGACCTCGCCCACACCATGCCGCGGGCAGAGGTGGAGAAGGTCCTCACCCACATCACCGGCCCGATCCGGGCCAGGCTCTCCATGGAGTTCGACGACGAAGAGTCGATGTTGAGCTTCTGGCAGAAGCACCCTGCGCTCCAGGACGCCTGGGACGCGGTCACGGTCGACTTCGCCTGCTACGACGTCGGCGACCTCGAGCATCTGCCCCTGTCCTCGCGGGTGAGCATTGCCGCGATGGAAGCCGACTCCGCGGATCTGCTGACCGCCTCGACCATCGGCGAAGCGCTGCAACGGCTGCGGCACCCGGCCAGCTTCGTCACCGTTCCCCGGGGCCTGCAGAACGAGACCCCCGGCATGTACCCGCCCGCCATCGTGCAGCAGTGGCGGGACCGGTTCCCCGATCTGGTGGTGCACGAGCTGGACGACTTCAACCACTACACGATCGTGCTGACGGCCGAAGGCTCAGCCCAGATGGCCGCGATCGCAAAAGCGGGGTGACTGCGGCCGCATTGGGGCGAGACCCCGACCCGGCCCGCAGGCTGCGGCCCCCGAAGGTTCCCCGGGCGCCGATACCGGCCACTCGATTCGGGCACCGGACACTCTCGCTGGCCGCAACCGACGTCTTTCACGGTGCGCGGTGACAGCCCGTAGGCGTCGTGATTGGTCGACCGCGCCCGACGAAAGATGGGGACGCTTTTGGCACCGCGGGTGGCACCAAAAGCGTCCCCATCTTTGCGGTCGGGGGGCAAGGAGTTTCCAATGTCACCCTCCGTGAGTTCAGATCGCGCTTTCGACCGTGACGGTGGCCGAAATATCCCATTCCGCCGGTCTCCGGGGGCCGCCGTCCGCCTTGGTGCACCGGGTTCTGCACCCACCACACGGTGGGGCTCGACGGGGAGATCGACGTGATCGACCAGGAAGCCCATGTGGTGGCCGTGGTTCCCAGCCATCTGCCCGAGATGCTCGCCCGGTTCACCCATCAACTGCGCGAGTCGCCCACCCCAGATGCCAAATCCACTGTATACGAATGGTTTTCCACCGTTGCTGCGGAAACCCCTATTGGAGCCGGATTTCGTGCCGGGCGCCGACCCGCAGCACGCCTTCGCCTGTTCCGTGCGGCACGTGCGCCGCCACCCCGACGCCCACCCCATCGTGCGCGTCGTCACCGGCGCGCAGCCGAGCGCCCATTCGGAAGGCGCGCACGCGGCATCTTGCGGGCTACAGACCCCGCAACCAATTCGGGCAACAGTGGCGCAGGCGAAAACCAACAGTGGCGCAGGCGAAAACACTGACCCACTACGGAGCCACGATCAACGTGGTTCATGCTGGGCGATGACCCCGGGCTGACCCGCTTCATGGACGCGTTGACCCACCGCAACGGTAGCCGGGTATTCAGTCCCGACCCGGATTGCCTCGGAACGTATGTGGTCAGTGACTATCTGCGCATGCGACGACGGCGCTGAGGCGGCAGCACCGAAAGACACGACCGAGACGTGCGATCTCACCGGTAGAGTCCTCGCCGCCGCTGTGCCATAGTCGGGGCCAAAGCTCGCTATGTGCGCACCAATGCCATACCGACCCTCCCTGCGATCAGCGCAGCGGCGGCTTACCCGAAGGGAACAACCATATGGTCACCCGTCATGACATTGTCGTTGTCGGCGCCGGAACCGCAGGCAACAGCGTGGCCTCCCGGCTGCACCGCGCGGGGGCGCGTGACATCGCCGTCGTCGATCCGTGGAGCAACCACTACTACCAGCCGTTGTGGACGCTCGTCGGTGGCGGTGTGGCCCGGGTCCAGCACAGCGCCCGGCCCCGGGAGAAGCTGCTGCCCAAGGGCTCGCACTGGATCAAGAAGGCGGCCAACGGGGTGGACCCGGAGCAGAAGCTGGTGCACCTGGACGATGGCACCTCCGTCGGTTACGGGCAGCTGGTGATGGTGCCCGGCATCCAGCTGGACTGGGACAAGATCCCCGGCCTGCGCGAGACCTTGGGCAAGGACGGGGTATCCAGCAACTACCGGTTCGACCTGGCTCCGCTCACCTGGGACTTCATTCAACAAACCCACTCGGGCACAGCCGTTTTCACCATGCCGTCCGGTCCCATCAAGTGCGCCGGGGCGCCGCAGAAGATCGCCTACCTGGCGTGCGACTACTGGCGTAAGCAGGGTGTGCTCAAGAACATCGACGTGCATCTGGTGATCCCGACGCCCGCCATGTTCGGCATCCCCAAGTTCGCCGACATTCTCAAGCGGACCGCCGATGACTACGGCATCACGGTGCATTTCGAGTCCGAGATGGTCGAGGTCGACGCCTCCTCCCGCAAGGCCACCATTCGCAAGGTGGCCACCGCCGCGGACGCGGGTCAGACCGAGGTGCTCGACTACGACTTCATGCACGCCACTCCCCCACAGTCCGCGCCGGACTGGGTGAAGGCGTCCCCGCTGGCCGGCGCGGAGGATCCGTTCGGCTACGTCGAGGTGAACAAGCACACGTTGCAGCACGTGCGCTACCCGGACGTCTTCTCCCTCGGTGACGTCGGCAACACCCCGAACTCCAAGACCGGTGCGGCGATTCGCAAGCAGGCGCCGGTGGCGGCGAAGAACATGCTGAGCGCGGCCAAGGGTGAGCCGTTGCGGGCCTCCTACAACGGGTATGCGTCCTGCCCGTTGACGTTGTCGCGTAAGTGGTTGCTGCTGGCCGAGTTCGACTACGCGATGCAGCCCACGCCGTCCAACCCGCTGCCGTGGCCGGACACCACCGAACCGGTGATCGACTACAACCTGTTCAAGAGGGTCGGCCTGCCCGTCATGTACTGGAACCTCATGCTCAAGGGTTTGGCGTAGGCCGGCTTCACGACGGATTCCAAGGCCACCCGGTACGCATGCTGACGGCAGGTCGATGCCCATCGGTCCAGTTCAGCACGTATCTTGGCTGGCTCTCGGCCTGACTCGCGCAAGTCGATGACGAGCTCGGCGACCACCGTTCGTAATTTGCCTTCGAACGCATCTGGCCACCGCTCAGCCAGTTCCTTGAAACGGCCGAACGCGGCCCGGTGAGCGCGGACAGCACGTCCGGCGCGGCCCGTTTCTCGAAGGCGCTGACCGAGTGCACCCAACGACACAACGAAGCTCGAGGTGGACACGTCCGGGCGTTGTATGGGCGCCTGCCCCCCGCGAAGTAACCAAGCTACTGACCAGAATCCGCACGGCTTCGCCACGACCCTGGGGCCGGGGCCACCCGCAGCGCTGCTGAGTTGCCGGCTGGCATAGCACACCTGAGTGGGGTCGTTCCCCCTCGGCCACCGCGAAGCGGCTCAGCTACATCCCTGGGCGTCGCGCCCGTCCTCCAGGTAGCGGCACGTCTGCGTCCCCAGGGCGGCCAGGACGCGACGGCTGACGGCCGGGCGCAGCATCGTCGATGCCTGGTCGGCGGGCACGAACCGGTGCTCGCTGATCTCCACCCCGTCGACGGCGACGCTGTCGGCTTGCGGGGCACTCAGGTGCCCGCAATGGAACAGGAACCGCAGGCCGAGCTTGCGGCCCCGCTTCGCCGGGCGGGTGTCCACGCACACCAACCGGCCGGTGCGCACGACGAGCCCGGTCTCTTCGCGCACCTCACGACGGCAGGCATCCCACGGGCTCTCCCCGTCCGCCTCCATCACCCCGCCGGGAATGGTCCAACCGCTCTTGTACGTGGGTTTGAGGATCAGCACCCGGTCAAACGGGTCGAGCAGGATCGCACCGGCCGACACCGGCACCTCAGGCAGCGTCCAGGTATTCACGGGTCAACTATGCCCGGGCACCGGCGGACAGGTCACCGTGGCGGCGACTCCCGCGCCGTGCTGCCCAGCGGACTGCGCACGGCCCAGGCCGGCGACCAACCCAAGACCGACGACACTCGACCGTAAGCCCAGAGCTAAAATCTCAGGAAATGAAGTTCTGAGCTAAACCCAGCTGCGGTGTCCGTCTTGCCGGGCTGCCGCCGCTACTGGCCGCCCTTCTGCACGAACCCACGCACGAACGTCTCGGCGTTGGATTCCAGCACGTCGTCGATCTCGTCCAGCAGCGCATCGACGTCATCGGTGGCTGCTTGGGCGGAGGCAGGCGGCGCGGGGGGTTCGACCGGCTCATCGGGGTCGCCCTCGCGGCGTGTGCTGCGGTGCTGCTCCTGCTCTGCCATGTGCATCCTCACGTTGACGCTGCTCAAGATCCTACCCGGAGCGACACGCCTCGGAAGTGTGCCGGGGATCACGTGCAGCGTGCCGGCGCCCGGTAAACGCCATGCACCGGAACGTGCGCCTCGGCCCGTTGTGGGCCGGTTTCAGGCCTTGGCGGCCAGCGTCGCCACCAGTTCGGCCGCGCTCGCGCTGGCGTCGAGGAGTTCGCCCACGTGCGCGCGGCTGCCGCGGGTGGGCTCCATCATCGGCACTCGTTTGAGGGTGCGCTCTCCCGGCAGGTCGAACACCACCGAGTCCCAGCTGGCCGCGTTGATGTTGGCCCCGTACCGGCGCACGCACTCGCCCCGGAAG
>PDSI01000106.1 GCA_002748415.1 Micrococcales bacterium
CCCGTGGTACGTCCAGGTCTGCCGGTCTCGTGCACCAGTCGGTCGCGGCGACCAACAAGCCGGGTGCAGTGGCCGCCAGCGTCTCGGTCAGGGACGGCACCAGGCTGACCACCCGCCGTGGCGGCGTGGCGAGGTCGACCGGAGCGCCGAGGTCGTCCTGCATGGTGGCTATTCTCGCCGAGCCTCGTAGGTTGCGCCGGTCGAGCCTCATAGGTTGTGCCAATACTGCCGGGGCAGGCCGGACGTGGCCTCGGCTGCTGGGCTCAGGCGGCCAGCAGTTGTGCGGTCAGGTCCTGGCAATGCGGGTAGCACAACCGCCGCAGGCCGTGGTACCAGTCGCGGGTGGCTTCCGGGTGTGGGCCGCACACGCGCACCCGGCCACGGCCGAACGTGGTGGACAGGGCGGCGACTGCGCCGTTGCGATAGCGGGCCAGCACGTTCACTTTCGATTCGTCGACCAGGAACGCAGGGCCGTCCTGGAAGAACATGCGGCGTGTCTTGCCTTGCCAGTTCACCCGGACAACCGTTTCGCTCAGGTTGGTCACCTCGGCGCCGGGGGAGCAGATGTACTGGTCGGTGTCGCCGGGCAGCAGACCGAACCCGGGGGTTTGCCCGGCCAGGTAGCCGCCCAGGCAGAACCCCAGGTAGCCACCGCCGGCCCGGACATGATTGCGGATGACCTTCCGGAAGTCCTTGAGCAGCCGGTAGGCGGGCAGCAACTCATCGCCACCGGGCTGCACGTACAGGTCGCAGTTGCCGATGAGTGCGGCCGTCAACGGTACGTGACCACCCGGGCCGGCGAACACCACCCGGTCGCCCGGGCACAGGGACTGCACGGCGGCTGCGGCCGCGTGGGCACAATCGCGGTCGACCTGCAGCGGGCCGGTGTAGACCACGACGTCGCGACGGCACTCGGGGGCTGCGCCGCTCATGACGTGGTGCTTCCGGCCGGCGCGCTGACCAGGTGCCGGGATGCGGCCCGCGCCAGAGCGCTGAGGACCGTCTCGAGCGGTCCTTGCCCGAACCGGGTGGCCCACCAGGAGGCCAGTGACCCCAGAACGATCAGCTGAGCGAGCAGGCTCAACCACTGATCGACCCAGCCTGCCAACACAAGACTGGTGAGCAGCACGTGCAGGGTGTACGTGGACAACGGCATCGTGCCTGCCCACACCAGCGGGTTGAGCCAGCGGCGGGCGCGGCGGGTGATCAGCAGGCACAATCCCAGGACGGCCATCGACGTGCCCAATGTGTGCAGAATGCTCAGCGGGGTGGACGTGTGCGGCCCCATCGTGGCCAGCCACCAGGCCGTGTCGGTGGGCAGCATGGTGTCGAACCCCCACGTGATGATGCGCCGGACCCCGTTGGGCGAGATCCCGTCGGTGCGCGTGGCCAAGCCTCGAACGCCGCCGATCGAGTCCAGCAAGAGGAACGATGCGAACCGGGTGGCTGCCGCCAGCGCGATGCCGCCGACGAGCAACCGCGCAGCGTAGCGAGGGGTTCGCACGTCGAGCCGTCTCCCGGCGGCCAAACCCACGAGCAGGAAGGTGACCCATGCGGCGGCCGGGTAGGTACCGGTGACGGTCAACCGCCACAGCATCGCGAGTGGTTCGCTCAAATGGGAGAACTCCGGGTCTTCGTCCAGGAAAGCACTCGCGGGCGCGTGCCGCGCCAACCAGAAGATGAGCAAGGGTCCGGCGACCCCGGCCAGCAGTCCCAATCCGGCCAAGACCCGCGACGGCAACCACAGCAGCGGCACACAGCACAGGAATAGCAGCCCGTAGTAGGCCAGGATTACCGAGATGCCGTCCGTTGCAAGGGCTAGTGTCAACCCGATCGCGGTGATGCACAGGGCGCGCACGGTGATGGACACCGCCGCGGTCGCTCGCCGGCCGGGGCCGGGGGGGCGGGTGCCGCCGGACATGAAGGACAACGACAGCCCGGCCACCAACGCGAACAAGGCGGACGACCGGCCGGCAAAGATCTGCCAGCTGAGCGTAGGGTCTCCGCCGGCACGATCGGGAATCACATGGATGAACATCATTCCGACCAGCGCGAGACCGCGCGCCAGGTCCACCCCGCGGTAGCGCTGTTTCGCCGCAGACGGTGGCATTCCGGTCGCTTGAAGTGAACCGGAAAGCGACGCAGAGTGATCGCCGGTCGGCGTCGCGGTGTTGTGTGTGACCGTCGTTTCAGTCACCAACTCCTCCGTTGATGTCGCGCGGGCGAAAGCTGCTGAGCGACGCGCCTTCTCCTGGAGGGCCCATGCTACTCGATGCGTGTCCGCGGGAGCTGGGGAACGTCGCGAGTGATACGTATGAGACCTTAGCGCAAATCACCCGAAACACCACCATTGCAGATTGTGACGAAACGTATCCAGAAAGTGGCGATGTTGAAAGCGAAAATTGCAGGCATAGGCGCAAGATTGCGATGCGGAGCGGTTGACGATGCCGAGCGCTGGCCAGTACCGTCACCGCGGAAAGATCGTCCCCCACCGGCATTCAGGGGGTGCGACACTAGTTTTTTGATACTTGTCGAACGGCACGTCAAGAGCTTGGTTTCTCCGCAGCGGATGCGACAACGATGACAACATTCTATGACGCGCGACCCTGCGCTACGGTGAGCCCACCGGCCACCGGTGGCTGGCCAGGGCCGTCGGGTATCCCAGTCCCACACCGTGTTCCGCACGCCGTGCCCCGGGGGGCGGGGGCCTTCCGGCAGGCCCGGATGCACGAGTACTTCGAGGCCACGGCCTTCCGCCATCCGACCCGGATCGCGCTACGGGTGGACGGTGCCGACATCAGCTACCGGGAGTTGGACGAGTCCGCGGATCTGCTGGCCGGCCGGCTGATCTTCGCCGGGGTCACCGAGGGCTCGCGAGTAGCCCTGTTGGTGGAGCGTTCTCGGGTGATGTACGTGGGACTGCTGGCCGCGTTGAAGACCGGGGCCACGCTCGTGCCCATCGATCCGGCGTCCCCGGCGGATCGCGTCGACTACATCGTGCAGGACGCCGGGGTCGACCACGTGCTGTGTACCGCGGACCTGGGCCAGGCACTGGAGAATCCCACACTGATACTGGATCTGGACGAGCTGCTGTCCACCGAGCCGGCGATGCCACAACAACAGCCGGTGGTTTCCGGTGCCATGCCGAACAATCCGGCCGTCGAGCAACCGGACCCGATCGCTTACATCATCTACACCTCAGGGTCCAGCGGCCGGCCCAAGGGCGTCCAGGTCGCCCAGAGCAGCATCTGCAACTTCATCCACGTGGTGTGCGGGCTGTACAACGTCGGCCCGCATGACCGCGTGTATCAGGGCATGAGTGTCGCCTTCGACTTCTCCATCGAGGAGATCTGGCCCACCTGGGCCACCGGCGCCACCCTGGTGGCCGGACCCACCGATGGTAGGCACCTGGCAGCCGACCTCGGTGATTTCCTGGCCGAAGAAGAAGTAACCGTTCTGTACTGTGTACCGACCGTCCTGTCGACCATCGACCGGGACCTGCCCGCGATCCACACCCTGAACGTCGGTGGCGAGGCATGCCCGCAACACTTGGTCGAACGCTGGGCAGGGCCGCACCGGTTGATGCTGAACACCTACGGACCCACCGAGGCGACGGTCACCTGCATCTACACCGAACTGGTCCCCGGCCGGCCGGTGACCATCGGCTTCCCGGTACCCACCTACGCGCTGCACCTGCTGGACGATGACCTGCAACCGGTCGCCGAGGGCGCCGAAGGCGAGATCTGCATCGGTGGGCCCGGCGTCGCGGTCGGTTACATCGGCCGGGACGACCTGACCGCGGAGAGATTCATCGACTACCCCGGCGCCGGCCGGATCTACCGCACCGGCGACCTCGGTCGGATGACCGAATGGGGAGTGGAGTACCGCGGCCGCGCGGACGACGAGGTGAAGGTCCGCGGCAAGCGGGTGGACCTGGGGGAGATCGAGGCGCAGTTGCGGGAATGCGCCGGTGTCAACGACGCGGTGGTGGCCCTGACCCCGGACGGAGAACTGGCCGCCTACGTCACGCTGCACGAGGACGTCGATCCCGCAACAGTGCCGAGCGCCGCCGGGCAGGAACTCAGTGCCGTGCTGCCCGCCTACATGATGCCCAGCACGCTGCGGATCCTGCCGGCGATGCCGATGCTGACCAGCGGCAAGGTCGATCGCAAGCAGTTGCCGGAGCCTGGGGCCCGGCTGGTGCTCGTCGAGGGCGACGTGGTCGCCGCCCGCACCACCATCGAGCAGGAGGTCGCCGCCATGTGGGCGGAGGCCTTGGGTGTCCCCGTGCAGGACCTGTCGGTGACAGCCGACTTCTTCACCGCGCTGTCCGGTCACTCGCTGGCTGCCGCGCTGGCCGTTTCCCAGGCCAGGGTGGCCTACCCGGCGGCCGGGTTGAGCATCGCCGATCTGTACGCGCACCCGACCGTGGAGGCTTTCGCCGGGCTCCTGGGCGAACGCTTGGACGAGGCGCCCGCCCCGGTCCAGGAAGCGGGACCGAACGAACCGTTGCGGATGTCGTACCAGCCGCGGTCGTGGCCGAACCGGTTGCGGCGGCTGGTCACCGGCTTCTCACAGGCTGCGCTGATCTACCTGCTGGTGTCCCTGGTAGGGCTGCCGGTGGCCGTGGCCTACACCGACTACGACGGCAGCCTGTCCGCAGACCTGATGTGGGAGCTGGTGACCTGGGTGCCCATCGCCTACCTCGCGGCGCGGTGGGTGCTCCCGGTCCCGGCGATCCGGTTGTTCTCGATCGGGGTGCGGCCCGGCAACTACCCGATGTGGGGGCGGGTTCACCTCCAGACGTGGGCGATTCGCCGGCTGATGGAGCTTTCCCCGGCCACCGCACTCGCCGGATCACCCATGTTCGCCTGGTATCTGCGGGCTCTCGGCGCCAGGGTAGGGAAGAGGTGCCACATCGCTACGGCGCAGCTGGGCGTACCCGGACTCATCGACATCGGTGACGACGCCAGCATCGGCTACGGGGCGCACCTGCAGCCGGTGAGCATCCGAACCGGCCGGGTAAGCCTGGAACGGGTCAGCATCGCCGACCGGGCCTTCGTCGGCAGCAGCTCGCTGGTCGCCGAGGGCGGCCGGATCGGGGTGGACGGGGTCCTGACCGAACACTCGGTGATCAGCCCCGGCGGGTGTGTCCCGGATGGTGAGGTCTGGGGAGGGTCGCCGGCGACCGCGGCACCGACGGTCAACCCACTGCTGGAGGAGATCCTGGTCCGCGAACCCGCACCGCAGCAGTGGACACCGCGGCTGCGGCTACGGATGCTGGGCGGGCTGCTGTGCCTGGAGCTGTTGCCGTTCCTGGCCATCGCACCCGCCGTGTCGTTGGTGTGGTGGTCGATGCTGACCCACGGTCTGCTCGTCGGCTTCCTGGCCACGCTGCTCGCCGGCCCGCTGTACGTGCTGTCCGCCTGCGCGGTGCTCGGACTGGCCCGGGCCGTCGTGGTGGACAGCACACCCGAGGGCGTCTTCGCGCTGGCCTCGCCCATCGGCGTGCAGCGGTGGTTCGTGGACAAGATCTTCGAGCTGAGCCTGGTGCTCACCAACTCCCTGTTCGCTACCCTCTACACCCCGGTGTGGCTGCGACTGCTGGGTGCCAAGATCGGGCGCGGCAGTGAAGTCTCGACGTTGGCCCACGTGGATCCGGAACTGCTGGACATCGCCGATGAGGGCTTCGTCGCCGACATGGCCCACGTGGGAAGCGCCGTATGCCATCGCGGTTACCTGGCGATGGCCAGAACCGTGGTGGGGTCGCGGGCCTTCGTCGGCAACGCCTCGTTCGTGCCTGCCGGGTCGAGCCTGCAGCCCGATTCCCTGGTGGGCGTGCACACCCTCGCCCCAGGCATCGTGCCGGCCGGAACCTCGTGGCTCGGGTCACCGGCGATCTACCTGCCGCACCGGCAGGAAAGCCAGAGCTTCGACGAACGCTTGACCTTCAACCCTTCTCGCCGGCAAGTGATCGAGCGCGGAGTCTTCGAGTTCTTCCGGGCCACCGCCCCGGCCAGCATCCTAGGCTGCTCGGTCTACCTGGCCCTGATCTCGGTGTCGCAGGTCTCCCGCGGCCAGCCGTACCCCGTCGTCGCTGTGCTCACCCCGCTGCTGCTGTTGGCCGGCAGTTGCCTGACCGTGCTGCTGTCCGTGGCTGCCAAGTGGGTCATCGTCGGCGATTACGCCCAACGCGTGGAACCCCTGTGGAGCCGGTTCGTCCGCAAGAGCGAACTGGTCACCGGGCTGTACGAGGCCGCCGCTGTTCCGGTGCTGCTGCACATGCTCTGCGGCACACCGTTCTTGGCTCCGGTGCTGCGCCTCTTCGGCGCTCGCATCGGGCGAAGGGTCTACCTGGACACGACCTATTTCACCGAGTTCGACCTCGTCGACATCGGAGACGACGTCAGCGTCGGGTCCGGGGTTTCACTGCAGACTCACCTGTTCGAGGACCGGGTGATGAAGATGAGTACCGTCACCCTGCAGGACGCGTCCGACATCGGCGACCGGGCGGTGGTGCTGTACGACGCGGTGGTACAGCCGCAGTCGATCGTCGGCCCACTGTCGCTGGTGATGAAAGGCGAGAGCCTGCCAGCCGGGACCCGGTGGCTGGGTGTACCGGCCCGGCAGGTTGCCTAGCGGACCGGAATCAGGGCAGCGCGCCGGCGTCCCGCAAAACCTGTAACGCGGCCGGGTCGGCGGCGAATGCGGCCGCCACGTCCGTGCGTTCAGCCACCGTGTGCGCGTTGTCGTACAGGTAGTCTCGTACGGCGGCATCGAAATCCTCGGCCGGTCCGGCGGCCCGTGCGTCGGCCAGCACCTGCGCGCCGGCCGCATACACACCGTTGACGTAGTCCTTGTCCGGGTGCCGCGAGTCCGCCCAGTACGACATCGGCTGGCCCAGCGACCCTTTCAATCGGCGCGGGACATGGTTCTCGCCGGTGGAGTCGGCTTGCTGCTGGACGACGTCGGCGACGAAGCTGGCGAAAGCCTCGTCCAGCCAAGGATCCCGGGCCTGGTTGTTGCCGACCAGACCGAAGAACCACAGATGCGCCAGCTCATGGGCCAGCAACCAACGCTCCCGCCGCAGCTTCACGTCACCGAGGAACGCGCCACCGGGCATTTCCAATCCGGTGTCCATCGCCGGAATCACGGTGATCCACATGTGCTCGTACGGCACCGGCCCCAGATAGTCGCTGATGGCGCCCAGCTGGCGTTTCACCGTCGTGCGCCAGGACGCCATCGGTGAGCGGGTGGACGCTGCCGGCAGGCTGAGGTGCACGGTGCTGCCTGCCACCCGCACGGTTTCGCTGACCAGGCGGCCGACCGTGAACGACACGTCCCGCAAAGCCGGCGCCCGGAAGGTGTGGGTGCGCAGCCCGGAGCGTGGGTCCGTCGTCACCTCTGCCGGCTCGCCGACGCCGGCCACCTGCCAGCGGGATGCGGCGGTGATGCGCAGTCCCTGCAGCGCGAACGTCTCCGAGGTCACCGTCTCCCCGGCCACCCGTTGTGGACGGTCCTGTACCCACCCGACACCGCGCTGCCAAGCCAGCAACGGGTAGGCGGTGGCGAACCAGGCGAGATCCTTGGTCCGGGACGTCCGCTCGTCCAACCCGGGGACCGGGTCGAGGGTGAATTTCAGCACGACCTCGACCGGTGTTCCCGCCGGCACGCACCGCGGCAGTGGGACGGTGGCCAAGGTGTCCTGGACCGACATCCGCACCGGGCGCGCGGAACCGTCGACCGTGGCATCGGTGATCGCCAGCACCTGGTTGCTGTCCCCGTCGGTGGTGACGTTGACCCAGGTGCGGAAGACCAGTTCGCAGACCGGTGCGTCGGGCCGGAACAGCACCCGTTCGCTGCCGGTGGCCGAACGCAGGTCATCGGCGATCCGGTAGGACAGTTCCACCTGGGGCCGGTGCGGATCGGGTGGCGGCCAGGCCTGCGGCCGGGCGCTTCGGTCGGCCGGGCCGGAGGGAGCCGGCTCCTTGGGGCCGGGCGGGGACGGCCACAGGCAGCCGGTCACCGCCAGCAGCAGCACCGCCGCGGTCGCCCAGCGGGCCACCCGTTGCGTGAACATATGCCGAACCTCTCCCTTCGCGGGGCACTATTCCCGGTGGCGGCTGCGGTGGCCGCAGCCGCGGCCACGGAGGTACCCGTCGACGCCCGCTGGTCGGGAAGCCGATCCAGGCGCGGGCGTCTGGTCTGACTTATGCTCGCACGTGAGGTCGTCGCGTACGCTGGTAGGCGACACCGTGAGGGGATTGGACGTTTCGCGTGGACACACTGAAGATCGGGTTGCAGGTGCTGCTGTTGATCACCAGCCTGCTGCTCACCTTGATGATCCTGCTGCACAAGGGCAGCGGCGGGGGCTTGTCCGACATGTTCGGCGGCGGCATGCAGGCCGGATCGGGCAGTTCCGGCGTGGCCGAACGCAACCTCAACCGCATTACCGTGGGCATCGGGCTGGTGTGGGTGGCGGTGATCGTCGGCCTCGGGCTGATCGAACGGTTCAGCGTCGCGGGCTGACGGCGCGACAGCGAGACAACCCAGTAGCCCGGCCGCACGACACCCGGCCGCATCCTCGGCCCGGCGCCCCGGCCGGGGCCGCTGTCGCCTGGCACGGCCATGACGTAAGGTCTGAGCAGGACAAGGGCGGGCCCGCCCACAGCCGCAAGCCAGCAAGGGAGGCAAAGGTGGTATCAGGCGGTAGCGCAATCCGGGGTAGCCGCGTGGGCTCCGGCCCGATGGGTGAGGCCGAGCGCGGCGAGGCGGCACCGAGAATACGGATCTCCTACTGGTGCGTCAACGGCCACGAATCCCAGCCCAGCTTCGCCGACGACCCGCAGGCCAGCGTCCCGGATCAGTGGGACTGCCCGCGGTGTGGACTACCGGCAGGGCTGGACAAGGAAAACCCGCCCAACGCGCCTCGCAACGAGCCGTACAAGACACACTTGGCCTACGTGAAAGAGCGGCGTTCCGACGCGGACGGCGAGGCAATCCTCAACGAGGCCCTGGAGACACTGCGGGCCAAGAACATCGTCCGTTAACAGCGGGCGCGGGTGCCGCTCGTCCAGCCGTGTCCTGCCGCGCCGGCCTTGTCCCGGCGAATCGGGCCTAACCTTCCCGGCCGGCTTCCTTGCCCTGTCCCGCTGCCCGCCCGGTCCGGCGTTCGGCTTCCGCGCGGGAGGTGATCAATCCGGCCTCGGCCGCATCCTTGGCCTCGGTCCGATCCCCGTCGATGACCTGCGGCAACCCCTTGCTGACCACTTCGTGATAGACCTCGTCGGGGTCCAAGCGGCGCAGTTCTTCCGCGATCGCGGCCCGGTCGTCGCGCCGCGCCAGTTCCACCCGCCGGTCGGGGCGTCCCGATTGGGACAGAACGGCATTCACCCCGTCCGGGCGCATCAGCTCGATGTGCCGGTCGTCCTTGCGCATCAGCTTCACCGTCACGACGCCCTCGCCGGCCGGGGTGTGCACCAAGGTCACCGGGCATTTCAGCTTCAATGCCAGCCACGCCGCGAGCAGCTCGTTACTGGGTGACTCCGGTGACCCGGCCACCAGGGCCTCGGTCACCTGCTCGTAGGGCGCGGTGTCCAGTGCGGCCGCCAGCAGTGCCCGCCATCTGGTGATGCGAGCCCACCCCAGGTCGGTATCCGCCGGGGTGTCGTGCGGGGCCCGGTCGTAGAGCCGCTGCACCGGATCCGGCGCCTGCGAAGCGTCGACGAGGCGTCGCTTGGCCAGCGCACCGATGCGGTCCTCGGCCGGTTCGACCGGACCGTCCCCGGGCCACCAAGCCACCACCGGGGTATCGGCCAGCAGCAGGGCCAGGACCACCGCGTCGGGGTGTTCGGTCAGTTCACCGTGCAGGGTGAGGACGAGGATCTCGCTGGCACCCGCGTCACCGCCGATGCGGATCTGCGCATCCAGTTTCGGCTGCTCACCGGCATCCCCGTCCTGCAGCAGGACCAGCACCCGGCACGGATGTTCCCGGGTGGCCTCCTTGGCGGTCTCGACCGCATCCTCGAGGTCGGTGTCCGAATCGACGACCACCACCAGGTTCAGCACCCGGTTCAGGATGGTCCCCGCGTTGTCGCGTAACTCCACCATCTTCGCGCTGACGGCTGAGGTGGAGGTGTCCCGCAGGTCGATGATCACGGTCGTCTCCACATATGGCCTCGCCGGGCCAGCATCTCATCGGCTGCCGCCGGCCCCCAGGTACCGGCGGGGTAGGTTTGCGGACCCCGGTCCAGGCGTTGCCAGTAAGCCAGCACGGGATCGAGAATCCGCCAGGACAGCTCCACTTCACGGTGCCGGGGGAACAGCGGTGGGTCACCCAGCAGCACATCGAGGATGAGCCGCTCGTAGGCCTCCGGCGACGCCTCGGTGAACGAGTGCCCGTAAGAGAAGTCCATCGTGACGTCCCGCAACTCCATCCGCGCGCCCGGCACCTTGGACCCGAACCGGATGGTGACCCCCTCGTCCGGCTGCACCCGGATGACGATGGTGTTCTTGCCCAGCTCCTGCACCGCATCGTTCTCGAAGGGCAGGTGCGGGGCCTTCTTGAAGACCACCGCGATCTCGGTCACCCGGCGCGGCAGGCGTTTGCCGGTGCGGAGGTAGAAGGGGACACCGGCCCACCGGCGGGTGCCCACGAACAGGGTGACGGCCGCGTAGGTTTCGGTGCTCGAATCGGCAGCGATGCCGTCCTCGTCCAGGAAACCGGGCACCCGCTGGGCGCCCTGCCAGCCCGGGCCGTACCGGCCCCTGGCGGTGTTCTTGGCCAGCTCGGTGGGCGGTTGCACCGCCGAGAGCACCTTCTCCTTCTCCGCGCGCAAGTGGTCGGCCGCGAAGGACACCGGCTCCTCCATCGCCACCAGGGCCAGCAACTGCAACAGGTGGTTCTGGATCACGTCGCGCGCGGCGCCCACTCCGTCGTAGTAACCGGCCCGGCCGCCGATGCCGATGTCCTCGGCCATCGTGATCTGCACGTGGTCGACATAGTTGGCGTTCCAGATCGGTTCGTACAGTTGGTTGGAGAACCGCAGCGCCAACAGGTTCTGGACGGTCTCCTTGCCCAGGTAATGGTCGATACGGAACACGCAGTCCGGGTCGAACACCGCCTCGACGATCTGGTTCAGCCGGCGCGCCGAGGCTTCGTCGTGCCCGAACGGCTTTTCGATGACGACTCGCCGCCAGCCGCCCTCACCGTTCGCCGGCCGGGCGAGTCCGTGCTCGGCCAACTGTTCACAGACCACGTCGAAGAACCTGGGCGGGATGGACAGGTAGAACGCGGTGTTGCCACCGGTACCGCGCTCGGCGCCGAGCTCGCCCACCACGCGGGCAAGCTCCGCGAACGCCTCGTCGTCACCGAACTCCCCGGGCACGAACCGCACACCCTCGGCGAAGGTGCGCCAGGTGTCCTCGCTGAACTGGGTGCGGGCCCCGGCCGCGACCGCGTCGTGCAGCAACTGCGGCACGTCCTGACCCGGGTCGTCCAGGCGTGCGTACCCGACGACGGTGAAGCCAGGGGGCAGCAGACCCCGGTTGAACAGGTCGTACAGGGCAGGCATGACCTTTTTGCGGGACAGGTCGCCGGTGATGCCGAACAACACGACCATGCACGGACCGGCGATCCGGGGGATCCGCCGGTCCCGGGGGTCACGCAGTGGGTTGTGCCGGGCGGACACACGGGCCGGGCTCACCGGGTCTCACCCCGGCCCCTGCCGGTTCCGGGAACGTGCGCCCGCCGGATCACTGCCCTGCCTCGGCGGCCGTGTCGCTCGTGCAGGCTCTGGCCAGCGCATCGGACACGGTGGCGAGCAGCTCTTGCCAGGACTTCTCGAACTTCTGCACGCCCTCGGCTTCGAGCTGGTCGGTGACCTCGGCGTAGGACACCCCGGCCGCCTCGAGACTGTCGAGCACCTGCTGGGATTCCTGCCAGGTGCCCTCGATGGTGTTGCCGGAGATCTCCGCTGATTCCGCCGCTGCCTGCATCGTCTTGGCCGGCATCGTGTTCACCACCTGCGGGGCGACCAACTGGTCGACGTACATGGTGGGGGAGTAGCTCTCGTTCTTCACCCCGGTCGATGCCCACAGCGGCCGCTGCGGGTGGGCCCGCGCCTCCTCCAGCACCTGCCAGCGCGCGGTGCAGAACACCTCCTGCCAGGCGACGTAGGCCAGCCGCGCGTTCGCGACCGCAGCCTTGCCCCGTAGCGCCAACGCCTCGTCGGTCCCGATCCGCTCCAGGCGCGAATCGACCTCGCTGTCCACCCGGGACACGAAGAAGCTGGCGACCGATTCGATGGTGGACAGGTCCAGGCCCGCCTCCTTGGCCCGCTCCAGGCCGTGCAGATAGGCGTCCATCACCTCCCGGTACCGCTGCAGCGAGAAGATCAGGGTGACGTTGACGCTGATGCCCTCGCTGATCGCCGTCCTGATCGCCGGCAGGCCCTCCTTGGTGGCCGGGATCTTGACCAGCAGGTTGGGCCGGTCGATGGTGCTCCACAGATGCCGGGCCATGGCGATGGTGCCCTCGGTGTCCCGGGCCAGGGTGGGATCGACCTCGATCGAAACTCGTCCGTCGACACCACCGGTATCGCGATGGATGCGTACGAAGCTGTCGCAGGCGTCGCGCACGTCGTCGGTGGTCAAGGCGAAAACGGTGTCGGTGACGCTGGTGCCGGCGGCGGCCAGGGTAGCCACCTGATCGCGGTAGGCATCGCCGGCGGCCAAGGCGGCCGCAAAGATGGTCGGGTTGGTCGTGACGCCACTGACGTGGTCCTGGTCGATGTGCTGCTGCAGATCGCCGGATCTGAGCATCTCCCGGGACAGGTCGTCCAGCCAGATGGAGACGCCGGCACCGGCCAGGGCGGCGAGCTTGTCCGCGGTCATGGTTCCTCACTCCTTCACGCTTGACGAGGTGCTGGTGCCGCCTCGCTTCGGTGCACCGGCGGGCGGATCAGGATCCGCCGGCGGCCAGGGATTCCTTGGCGGCCGCGACGACCGCCTCGCCGGTAAGGCCGAACTTCTCGTACAACACCGTGTAGTCGGCGGAAGCGCCGTAGTGTTCCAGGCTGATGCACCGCCCGGCGTCGCCGACCAACTCCTTCCAGCCTTGGGCGACACCGGCCTCGACGCTGACCCTGGCCCGCACGGCGGGCGGCAGCACCTGGTCGCGGTAGGACTGGTCCTGACGCTGGAACCATTCCAGGCACGGCATGGACACCACCCTGGTGGGGATGCCCTCGGCGTGCAGCGTTTCTCGTGCCTGCAAGGCCGTCTCCACCTCGGAACCGGTGGCGATGAGGATCACCGACGGCTGACCACCGGCGGCCTCGGCCAGCACGTAGCCACCCTTGGCCGTACCGTCGGCCGCGGCCAGGGTGTCCCCGTCCGCGGCACCGTCTCCGCGCCGGTAGGTGGGTACGTTCTGCCGGGTCAGCGCCAGGCCGGCCGGCCGGTCGACGGTTTCCAGGATGGTGCGCCACGCCCACACCGTTTCGTTGGCGTCGGCCGGGCGGACCACGTCCAGGCCGGGGATCGCCCGCAGGGAGGCCAACTGCTCGACCGGTTGATGCGTGGGGCCGTCCTCGCCCAACCCGATGGAATCGTGCGTCCACACGAAGACGGTCGGTGCCTTCATCAGCGCGGCCAGCCGCACGGCCGGGCGCATGTAGTCGCTGAAGATCAGGAAGGTGCCCCCGTACGGGCGGGTCAAGCCGTGCGCGGTGATGCCGTTCAGCACCGCGCCCATGGCGAACTCACGGATGCCGAAGTGCAGGGTGCGCCCGTACACGTGGCCGGGGAACTTCTTGGTGGCGTGCGATTCGGGGACGAACGAGGGTTGGCCGTCCATCGTGGTGTTGTTCGACCCGGCCAGGTCCGCCGAGCCTCCCCACAGTTCGGGCAGTGCATCGGCCAGCACGCCGAGCACCGTACCGGAGGCCGACCGGGTGGCCACCGCTGTGCCGGCTTCGAAGGAAGGCAACGAGCCGGTCCAGCCGTCGGGCAGCCTCCGGTCGCGCAGCCGCCGCAGCAACGCCGCTGCACTGGGATTGGCCGACGCCCATGCGTCGAAGTCCCGTTTCCACTGCTCGTGCGCCCGCCGGCCCCGGTCGGCGACCTCGCGGGCATGCGTGATTACCTCTTCGTCGACCTGGAAAGTCCGTTCCGGGTCGAAGCCGAGCAGTCGCTTGGTGGCCTTGACCTCCTCCTCGCCCAGTGCCGACCCGTGGATCGCGCCGGTGTTCTGTTTGTTCGGTGCCGGCCAGCCGATGATGGTGGTCAACCGGATGATCGACGGCCGGTCTGTGACCGCTTTGGCCTGTTCGATCGCGGCGTTCAGGGCGTCGACGTCCTCGCGGTACGTACCGGAGCCGGTCCAGTCCACGTGCTGGGTGTGCCAGCCGTAGGCCGCGTAGCGGGCCAGCACGTCCTCGCTGAAGGCGATGTCGGTGTCGTCCTCGATGGAGATCTTGTTGTCGTCGTAGATCATCACCAGGCTGCCCAGCTGCTGGTGCCCGGCCAGCGAGGACGCCTCCCCGGCGACCCCTTCCTGCAGGTCGCCGTCGGAGGCGATCAGGTAGATGTGGTGGTCGAACGGGCTGGTACCAGGGGCCGCGTCCGGGTCCAGCAACCCGCGCTCACGGCGGGCGGCCATCGCCATGCCCACGCCCATCGCCACGCCTTGACCGAGCGGCCCGGTGGTGACCTCGATGCCGGTGGTGTGCCCGGCTTCGGGGTGACCAGGGGTGGTGGAGCCCCAGGTCCGCAGTGCCTTGAGGTCCTCCAGCGCCATCCCTGCGTAGCCGGAGTAATACAGTTGGATGTAATGCGTCAGGCTGCTGTGACCGCACGACAGGATGAAGCGGTCCCGGCCGATCCAGTCCGGCGCCGCCGGGTCGTGACGCAGATGCCGCTGGAACAGCAGGTAGGCCACCGGCGCCAGACTCATCGCCGTGCCGGGGTGGCCGCTACCTACCTTTTGCACCGCATCGGCGGCCAACACCCTGGCGGTGTCGACGCACCGAGCATCCAGGCCGGTCCAGTTCAGATTCGATGACATGTGAGCCGCCTTCCCGTCGGTTCAGAACACACACGTGGGCCCGTGCGTGGTGCTCCACCGCTGCGTGCGGTCCCCATTTCCGCCACCCTAGTCGAGCGCTCCGACGGGGCAATACATAGCGGCGCGCCCTTCATCACAGTGCCTGATTGCGGCCCGTGCGCATCTCGGCCCGTGCGGTTGCCTTGGGTGAGATTCAGCGGATCTATGCATAGGATGACCCCATGTGGCTGTCCGGCCACGCATGCACCGGTCCTAGGTGCCATAGATACCCTCGAGGAACTGGATACCCCGCCTGTGACAGCCCTGGAACCTCAAACCGGCGGCCGCCGCCGTCCCGCCGCGGACTCCGGCCGGGCCGGCGCTGCGCCGGGGCAGCCCGGGGGGCTGCAAGGTCTCTGGCGTACCGTCATGGCGTACCTGGCGCTGGTCAAACCTCGGGTCATCGAGTTGCTCCTGTTCACCACCGTACCCACCATGGTGCTGGCCGCTGGGGGGCTGCCGCCGCTGTCGCTGGTGGGCCTCACCCTGGTAGGCGGCACTCTTGCGGCCGGCTCGGCGAACACCCTGAACTGCGTGTGGGATCGCGACATCGACGCGGTGATGGCGCGCACCCGCAACCGGCCGCTGGTGACGGGCCAGGTCAACACCACGGCCGCTGTCGTGTTCGGCCTGGCCCAAGGGGCTCTCTCGGTCGCGCTGCTGTGGTTCGGCGTCAACCCGCTGTCAGCCCTGCTGGCGGCCGGGGCGATCCTGTTCTACGTGCTGATCTACACGATGGTGCTCAAGCGGCGCACGGAGCAGAACATCGTGTGGGGCGGAGCGGCCGGATGCATGCCGGTACTGATCGGCTGGGCGGCGGTGACCAATCAGGTGTCGTGGGCCGCGATCGTGCTGTTCGGCATCATCTTCCTGTGGACCCCGCCGCACTACTGGCCGCTGTCGATGCGCTATCAAGACGACTACTGCGCGGCCGACGTGCCGATGCTAGGGGCGACCAAACCGCCCGGCGAGGTGGCCCGGCAGATCATCCGCTACACCTGGGCGATGGTGGCCTGCTCGCTGCTGCTGATCCCGGTGGCTGGCATGGGATGGATCTACGGGGTGACGAGCGTCCCGCTCGGGGCGTGGTTCCTGGTCGCGGCCTACCGGCTACGCGCCCGCGCCGAGGGAGCGCCGATGGGCGCCAACGTCGGCGCGATGCACGTGTTCCACTTGTCCATCACCTACCTCACGCTGCTGTTCGCCGCGGTCGCGGTGGACCCGTTGGTGCTCGGCGCCTGAACGGTTGCTGACTCGACGCCCGGCAATGCCCGGTCGTGCACCGCTGCGGTCAACCAGCTGATGGTGATCACCAGCAGGCAGGCACCGAGCATGTGTAACGCCACCAGGCTTTCCGGTAGGTCCGAGGCGTACTGCGTGTAGCCGATGCCTCCCTGGGCCACCGTCACCACCAGCACGGCCAACGCCGATCGCCGCGTGACGGGCGGCGCATCGGTCAGCCGCAACGCGATCAACAGCGCCACCAGCAGGCCCGCGAACAGCATCACCAGGTCAGCGTGCAGCCAGCTCATCGCCCGGGCGTCCAGGCCGAGCCTCGGGGTTTGGGCGTCCCCGGCATGCGGGCCGGAGCCGGTGACGACGGTGCCCAGCACCAGGATCACCCCGGTGAGGACGGCGATGGCAACGGTGAGCAGCCGGATTTCGGCGCGGACCTCGGTGGCCGGCACCGGCGGCGATTCCACCATCCGGCGTCCGTCGTACAGCGCGAGCGTGGAGAACGTGATCAGCAGCATCGACACCAGAAAGTGCACCGAGACGGTCCACGGCTGCAGCCCGGTCAGCACGGTGACGCCACCGATGACGGCCTGGGCGAGAACGCCGGCGATCACGAGGGCGGCCCACGTCCGGGCCTGAGGGCGGTAGCCACGGCGGGCCAGCACGATGGCCGAAGTCAGTGCGAGGACCGCGGTCAGCAGTACCAGCCCGGTCAATGTGCGGTTGCCGAACTCGATCCACTTGTGCCAGCCCTCGGCCTGTTCCCCGGTCGGCGTGATGGATCCGGCCGCGCATCGCGGCCAGTCCGGGCAGCCGAGGCCGGACTCGGTCAGCCGGACGATTCCACCGGTGACGACGATCAGGGTCTGCGCGGCTAGATTGACACCGATGAGGCGTTGCACCCCACGGTCGGGGAATCGGGACAGTGAATCGGCGAGCACCACTTCAGCCTAGTCCAGTCGCGGGGGTGCGGTTGCTGCCGCACGTGCTGCGCCCGGCGGATCCGATCGGGTGATTCTGCGCTCCAGCCGATCGCGGACCCGGGCCGTCCGATCCGGGTCGGGCTATTCGTCCCAGCGGAAGAGCCGAACCGCTGCCCCAACCACAGCCACGCTCCAGCCCAGCAGCACCAGGCTGGACCGGACCGGGTGTCCGGTGCCGGCCAACCCGGCCCGCATCAGATCGGCCAGCGCGCCGGACGGTAGCCACAGCGCCAGCCGGTCCAGCCCGTCACCGGGCGGCAGCAGCACACCGAACGCGGCGAACAACACCCAGGCCAGATTCGCCAGCGCCAGCACGATCTCGGCCTTGGTGGTACCCCCCAGCAACATTCCTAACCCGGTGAAGCAGGCGGTACCCAGGGCGACGGTGAGCAGGCCGAGCCAGGCGGAGCCCCAGGTGGGGGACCAGCCCAGGAACATGGCGACCCCGCCGAGGAGGATCAATTGCAAGACCTGAATCAGCAGCACCGCCCCGATGCGGCCCAGCAGCAGTCCGGAACTGCCCAACGGAGTGGTGGACAGCAACCGCAGCACCGCGCGGCGGCGGTCGAACGCCGTGGTGATGGCCTGGCCGGTGAACGAGGTGGAGATGATCGCCAGAGCCATCACTCCAGGCGTCACCACGTCCACCCGGTTCAGCCCGTCCGGCACCGGCACCGTGATCGACCGGGTGAGTGTGAGCGCCACCAGTGCCAGCACCGGCAGCACCAGGCTCAGCAGCAGCTGCTCGCCGTTGCCGAGTAGGGTGCGGACATCCCAGCCGATCTGCGCCCGGACCCGGCGAGCGGCCGGTGCGGCGTTGCCGGCGAACCCGGCAGGCTGCAGGGACAGCCCGGTACCGGCGGCGTCAGCGTCGACGGAGGATGTGCGATCGGCGTGTTCACTCATCGGCCGCTACCTGATCGCCCGGCCGGTCAATTCGACGAACACGTCTTGTAGTGTCCTCTCGTGCATGCGCAGGTCGCGCGGCACCACGCCGTTCTTGGCCAACCACCGGGCCACCGCCACCATCGAGTACGGACCGACGTCGCCGTCGACCTGGTAGTGCCCGGGCTGGGTCATGACCAGCCGGGTGTCCGGCGGCAACGCCAGGGTGGCGGTGTCCAAGGGCTCGTCGAGCACCAGATCGATCAGTGCCCGGCGCCCGGCCACCAGCTGCCGTGGGCTGCCCGCGGCCACCACGGTGCCCCGGTCGATGATCACCACGTGGGCGGCCAGCTCCTCGGCCTGGGCGATGTCGTGGGTGGTCAGCAACACGGCCACCCCCTGCTCGACCAAGCCGGTGATCATGTCGTTGACCGCCAGCCGGGCGTGCACGTCCATCCCAGCGGTCGGCTCGTCTAGGAACGCCAGCCACGGCCGGCCGACGATCGCGGCCGCGAGCGCCACCCGTTGCCGTTCCCCGCCGGACAGGTGCCGGATCGCCGTGCCGGCGATGCCGCCCAGGCCCAGCCGGTCGACCAGGTCGGACACCGGCCACGGGTCGGCGTACAGGGCCGACAGGTGGTTCAGCAGCGCCAGTGGCTTGGCCGCCACCGGCAACCCGCCGTCCTGCAGCATCACCCCGACCTCGGACCGGTGCTCGGGGGTCCGCAGCCGAGCACCGTCGCGGCCCAGGACCACCACGTCACCGGCCGAGGGGGTGCGCAGCCCCACACAGCATTCCAGCGTGGTGGTCTTGCCCGCGCCGTTCGGCCCCAGTAAAGCGGTCAGCCGTCCGCGGTCGGCGTGCAGCGACACCCGGTCCAGGATGGGCGTCTCCTCCCTGGGGTGACCGACCACCAGGTCGCGCACCTGAAGAGCAGCATCGTGGGTCACCGTTCGAGGATAGGCGCTCGGTCCCAGGAACACGTGCTATCCCTGAGCGGTGCTGATCGAGATCTGGGAACGGGCCACCACCACGTCGCCGCCGTTGCCGACGGCTGCCAGCCTCGCGGTCGCGGTGCTGGCGTTGGCGCTGACCTGGAGCCCTGGCGGGTACCGGCTGGGCCGGCATCTGGTGACTTTCGTGCACGAGGCCGGGCACGCGCTGGCCGGGATCGCAGCCGGCCGGCAGCTGACCGGGATCCGGCTGCACGCCGACACCTCGGGGTTGACGGTGTCCAGGGGCCGGCGTCGTGGTGCGGGCATGGTGGTCACGCTCGCCGCGGGCTACCCGGCCCCGGCGCTGGCCGGCGTCGGGGCCGCGGCCGCGCTCGGCGCCGGCTATGCGGCCGGGCTGCTGTGGGCGTTGGTCGCGGCGTGCGCGCTCACCGTGCCGATGCTGCGCAACCTGTACGGGTTGTGGGCGGTGGTGGCGATGGGGGCGGGCGTTGCCGCCCTGTCCTGGCTGGCCCCGCCCGATGTGCTGACCGCGACCGCCTACCTGCTGACCTGGTTCCTGCTACTGGCCGCACCCAGGGCGGTGGTGGACCTGCACCGACAACGCCGCCGCCGGGGCGCGCCGGCCAGTGACGCGGACCAATTGGCCTGCCTCAGCGGCCTACCTGCGTCGATGTGGGTGGGCTTGTTCTGGTTGACGTGCGTGGCAGCGCTGCTCACCGGCGGCTGGCTGCTGCTGCCCGGCCTGGTGCGGTGATCCCGGCGAGCGATCGCGGCCGCTGCGACTACAGGTAGTTGTTGCTGATCCGGGCGGCCACCTCACGCAGCAGCCGGGCCGTTTCGTGCATGCACACGTGCAGATCAGGTTCGTGCTCCAGCAACGAATACGTTGCGTCGAAACCGGCCCGGGTCAGGTCGTCCTGGTTGAGCTTGGTGATGCCGGCCACCGCCACCACCGGGATGTTGCGTTTGCTGGCCCGGGCAGCCACCCCGACCGGAGCCTTGCCGCCCAAGCTGGCCTGGTCCAGCGATCCTTCCCCGGTGATCACCAGATCAGCTGCCTCGCAACGGGCATCGAAGTCGACGAGCTTGAGCATGACGTCGATGCCGGGACGGAACACGGCACCCAGCAGGGCGATGGCGGCGAAGCCGGACCCGCCGGCGGCACCCGACCCCTCGGAGCTGGCCGCGTCGTACACGCATTCGCCCTTGACCTCGGCAAGAACCGACAGGTACCGCTCCAAGCCTTTCTCGAGCGTCTCCACGTCCTCGGGGCTGGCGCCTTTCTGCGGGCCGAACACGGCCGCCGCACCTTTGGGGCCGAGCATGAGGTGGGTGACGTCACTGGCCAGGGTCAGGGTGGTGCCCTTCAGCCTCGGGTCCAGGCCGCTGATATCGGCGCTGTGCAGGTCGATCAAGGCCCCACCGCCACCGGGCAGTTCCCGTCCGTCGGCATCGCGCAGCGACACCCCGAGGCCCTGCAGGAGCCCGGCGCCACCGTCGGTGCTCGCGCTGCCGCCGACGCCGAGCACGATCTCGGTGCAACCGAGGTCCAGGGCGTGCTTGATGAGTTCGCCGGTGCCACGGGTGGTGGCCCGCAGTGGGCGCAGTTGTCCGGGTGCGACCAGCGGCAGGCCGCTGGCTTCGGCCAGTTCGACCACGGCGGTGCTGCCCTTGACCGCGAAGGTGGCTTGCACCGGGTCGCCCAGCGGACCGGTGACCTCCTGCTTGACCACCTCGAAGCCCGCGGTGACGGCGGACTCGACCGTGCCCTCACCGCCGTCGGCTACCGGGATGCGGATCACCTCGGCCTGCGGCCGGGCGTCGAACACTCCGCGCGCGAGTGCATCCGCGACGTCCACCGCGGTCAGGGATCCCTTGAACTTGTCCGGGGCGATCACCACTCTCACCGCTCCAGTACACATCCGGGCGCACGGTGCTGTCGAACCGCCGGATCCACCGCGGCGATGGTCGTAGGATCAAACCCGACACCGGAGGAGAGCGCGTGCAGGACCGATCGGAGCCCACCCGTGGCAGGGTGTCGCTGGTGACTCTCGGCTGCGCCCGCAACGAGGTGGACTCGGAAGAGCTGGCGGCCCGGCTGGCCGTCGCCGGCTGGGAGCTGACCGACGACATGGCCGCGGCCGATGTCGCCGTCATCAACACCTGCGGGTTCATCGAACAGGCCAAGAAAGACTCCATCGACATCCTGCTGCAGGCCGCGGACGTGCGCGCGGACGCGGACACCACCACCCGGGCAGTGGTCGCCGTCGGGTGCCTGGCCCAGCGGTACGGCAAGGAGCTGGCCGAGCAGCTGCCGGAAGCCGATGCGGTACTGGGATTCGACTCCTACCCCGAGTTGGCCGGGCATCTGCGCAGTGTGCTGGCCGGCCGCCCACCGCCCGCACACCAGCCGCAGGATCGCCGCCGACTGCTACCCGTGACCCCGGTGGCCCGCCCATCCGCGGCGGCCGGGGTGAGCCTGCCCGGACACGGCACCCGTGCCGGTGCCGGGCCCGGCACCAGCCGCCCGGCCAGCGGTCCGCCGGTGCTACGTCGCCGGTTGGGCAACGAACCGTGGGCACCGCTGAAGATCGCCTCCGGCTGCGACCGGCGCTGTGCCTTCTGCGCGATTCCTGCTTTCCGTGGTGCGATGGTTTCCCGCCCGCCCGAGGACGTGCTGGCCGAGGCGCAGTGGCTGGCCGCGCGCGGGGTACGTGAGGTTCTGCTGGTCAGCGAGAACACCACCTCCTACGGCAAGGATCTCGGTGACCTGCATGCGCTGGAGGCGCTGCTGCCGCGGCTGGCAGCGGTGCCGGGCATCGACCGGGTCAGGGTGTCCTACCTGCAGCCGGCCGAGATCCGGCCGGGAACCATCGAGGCGATAGCCGCAACCGAGGGTGTCGCCGCGTATTTCGACCTGTCGTTCCAGCATGCCGCCCCGCGGGTACTGCGGGCGATGCGCAGGTTCGGGGACCCGGACGCGTTCCTCGGCCTGATCGAACGCATCCGTGCCCTGCACCCGCAAGCCGGTATCCGCAGCAACGTCATCGTCGGGTTCCCCGGTGAGACCGAGGCGGAACTGGGCCTGTTGGGTGACTTCCTGGCTGCCGCCGAGCTGGACGTGGTGGGGGTGTTCGGCTACTCCGACGAGGAGGGCACGGCGGCCGCGCAGCTGCCCGGCAAGCACGACGAGGACGAGATCCGGGCCCGGGTGGCTGCCGCCAGCAGTCTTGTGGAACACGTGTCCGACGCCGCGGCGCGGGCCCGGATCGGCCAGCAGGTGCGGGTCCTGGTCGAGGGCGGCGACGAAGACGCCGGCGAGGGATCGGAGGAGTCCGCGTTCACGGCCGGCGTCGTCGGCCGGGGCGAACACCAAGGACCGCAGATCGACGGTGTGGTGCGGCTGACAGGAGCTCACCGGGCCGGGACAATGGTCGATGCGGTCGTCGTGGACAGTTGTGGCGTAGACCTGTACGCAGAGGTACCGGGCCGATGAAGGCGGAAGGTCGATGATGGCTCAGGCGACGCGCCGGCCCGGCCGGCGGAACGAACCGAGTGCGTGGAACCTGCCCAACGCGCTGACCATGGTGCGCATCGTGGCGGTTCCTGTTTTCGTGGTGTTGTTGGTGCGCCAGGACGGCCAGGACGCCGGGCTACGGTTGTGGGCGCTCGGGGTGTTCATCGCCGCCATGATCACCGACAGGCTGGACGGGCAGATCGCCCGCTCGCGTGGCATCGTCACCGATTTCGGCAAATTGTTCGATCCGATTGCCGACAAGGCGCTGATGGGGGCTGCGTTCATCTCTTTGTCCGTGCTGGACCTGATCCCGTGGTGGATGACGTTGCTGGTGTTGTTCCGTGAACTGGGCATCACGGTGCTGCGGTTCGCGATCGTGCGCTACGGCATCATGCCGGCCAACCTGGGCGGCAAACTGAAGACCACGCTGCAGTCGGTGGTGGTGGGTATCGCGGTGTTCCCGGCCGAACTACTGCTCGGGCGGTGGGTGGTCGCGATCCTGTGGGTGCTGATGCTCGCCGTGGTAGCCGTGACGTTGTGGACCGGGTGGGACTACGTGAAGCAGGCGGTGCGGATGCGCGCCAGCAGCCGCGCCGCCAAGCACCCCCACGGCCGGGTGCGCTAGCCGGCGATGCGTGCAGCAGGACTGGTGCGTGCCGCCACCGGTGCCGGCCTGACCGTCGCCGTGGCCGAGTCGCTGACCGCGGGCGCGGTGTGCGCCCGCATCGCCGATGTCCCCGGTGCCTCGCTGGTGCTGCGTGGCGGTGTCGTCGCCTACGCCACCGATGTGAAGGCGGGCCTGCTGGGGGTGCCGGACCTGTTGCTGGCGCAGCGCGGTCCGGTCGACCCGGACGTGGCCGTGGCGATGGCCGACGGGGTGCGCCGCAGGCTGGGCGCCGACATCGGTGCGGCCACGACCGGGGTCGCGGGGCCGGGACCCGCCGACGGGCACGACCCCGGCACCGTGTACATCGCCACCCACGACGGAGTTCGCGGGCTGGCCCAGCGGCTGGACCTGACCGGTGGGCGGGCCGGCGTGCGCCGCGGTGCGGTCGATGCGCTGATCGACCAGCTGTGTGGGGTTGTTGCGGATCGCTCGGGTCCAGCACCGGGTGATTCACGGTAGGTTTCCGTCGTAGGCCGTGGACTTCTCTTGCTCGGCCGACGCGGACAGGGCGAGTCAGGACGAAGGGTTGGTCATGGTTGAGGTGCTATCTGAGTACGATGCTGCCTGTTTGATTGCGGACGGCGCGACGATCGCAACATCCGGTTTCGTGGGTATCGGAACCCCGGACGCGCTACTGGCCGGCGTCCAGGAGCGGTACGAGCGGACCGGGCACCCGGCCGGGCTGACCTTGTTGTTCGCGGCCGGCCAGGGTGACGGCAAACAACGGGGCCTGAACCGGTTGGCCGCCCCCGGGCTGCTGAAGCGGGTCGTGGGTGGGCACTGGGGGTTGATTCCCGAGGTGTCGCGGCTGGCCTTGCAGGGCCAGGTCGAAGGCTGGAACCTGCCGCAGGGTGTGATCAGCCACCTGTACCGGGCCATCGCTGCCGGGCAGCCAGGCTACTTTTCCCGGATCGGGCTGCACACGTTCGTGGACCCGCGCCGTGAGGGCGGCAAGGTGAACGAAAACTCCACCCACGACCTGGTGAAGCTCATGGACATCGACGGCACCGAGATGCTGTTCTACCGGTCCATTCCTATCGACGTGGCGCTGCTACGGGGCACCACCGCCGACGAGAACGGCAACATCACGATGGAGCGGGAGGCCCTGACGCTGGACAACACCGCCATGGCGATGGCGGCCCGCAACAGTGGGGGGAAGGTCGTCGTCCAAGTGGAACGCATCGCCTCGGCCGGCATCCTCAACCCGCGCCTGGTGAGGATTCCGCAGATGCTCGTCGACGCTATCGTCGTCGCCGACCCCGAGCTGCACGGCCAGACCTACGGCACCGCCTACTCGCCCGCGTTCGCCCACCAGGTGCGGGTGCCGTTGTCCACCTTGCCGCCGATGAGCCTCAACGCTCGCAAGGTGATCGCCCGGCGCGCCGCGATGGAACTGACCCCGGGCTCGGTCATCAACCTGGGCATCGGTGTGCCGGAAGGGGTAGCAGCCGTGGCCGCGGAGGAAGGGATGATCGACCGGTTCACCCTGACCGCCGAACCTGGCGTGGTGGGCGGGGTGCCCGCCTCCGGGATCGATTTCGGCGCCGCCACCAATCCGGATGCGGTCATCGACCAGAGCCAGCAGTTCGACTTCTACGACGGCGGGGGCCTGGACGCCGCCGTGCTGGGGATGGCCCAACTGGACGCCGAGGGCAACGTCAACGTGTCCCGGTTCGACGACCGGCTGACCGGCGCGGGCGGGTTCATCAACATCAGTCAGAGCGCCCGCACGGTGGTGTTCACCGGTACCTTCACCGCCGGTGGCCTCGATGTCGAAATCGCCGACGGCAAGGTGCGGATCTTCCGGGAGGGGGTGCACAAGAAGATCGTGAACGCCGTGGACCAGGTGACGTTCAACGGCAAATTCGCTGTGCAGCAGGGGCAACGAGTGCTGTATGTGACCGAGCGTGCCGTCTTCCGGACCACTCCGGAGGGGCTGATGCTCGTCGAAGTGGCCCCGGGTGTGGACATCGAGAACGACGTGCTGGCGCAGATGTCGTTCACCCCGATCGTGGCCGAGGAAGTCAAGCTCATGGACGAGCGGATCTTCCGTGAGGGCAAGATGGGCCTGTCAATGTGACACCACCCACCTGGTGCCTGTTCGTAATCTCGGGAACACTGGCAGTAGCCCCGACGTTGGGCTAACCGAGCGGTCGCCGACCGGGCACCACCGGGGGAATCCCGGCAGTATGTGGGAAGAGGGGTAGCGGGACAGGTAATGTTGATACCCAGCACAGACGTCGTTCCCGGTGCGAAGAGAGGAGGAAACTCATGGCTCTGCTGAGGCGCGAGATCGGTGAGGTCCTCCGTGGCCGGCGCCGCTCTCAGGGCCGCACCTTGCGTGAGGTGTCCAAGGCGGCGCGGGTATCGCTGGGGTACCTGTCCGAGGTGGAGCGTGGCCAGAAGGAGCCTTCGAGCGAACTGTTGGGCTCCATCTGCACCGCGCTGGAGGTTCCGTTGTCGCAGTTGCTGCGCGAGGTGACCGACCGGTTAGCCCTGGCCGAGGGCGTCGTGGTCCCGGACACGATTCCGCAGTCGCTGACCGACGAGGTCAACGACCTGGTGGGCGTCTGAGCCGACCGTCGCCGCGGGTGCGTTTGGGCGCGGAACCCAGTGGGCGCTGCGGGCGGCCGTCGTCGGTGGGAACCGGGCCGGGTTGGCAACCGGGGCAGAAGAACACCGCCCGGTCCAACGGCGGGTCGCCGAGCATCGCGACCCGGATCGTGGTCCGGCACCTGCGGCATGAACGCCCGGAACGCGGGTGCACGTAGCTTTCGTGGCCACGGCGGGTGCTGCCGGTGGTCGATTGCCCGGCACCGGTCAGGTTCGCCCGCATCAGCCGCTGCGCCAAGGTGATCACCTCGGTCACTTCCCGGGTGCCCAGTTCGCCCACCGTCCGCCACGGGTTCACTCCCCGCAGGAACGCGGTCTCGCTCAGGTAGAAGGTGCCGATGCCGGCCAGGTTTCGCTGGTCCAGCAGGGCAGCTCCCAGGCTGCGTTCCGGGACGGCCATCACGTTGGCCACGGCGACCCGCAGGTCCCAGTCGAGTCCCAGCAGGTCCGGCCCCA
>PDSI01000107.1 GCA_002748415.1 Micrococcales bacterium
CCCGGTCCAACCGGGTCAACAGGTGTTTGCCCCTGGCCACGGTGGACACCACAACGGAGCCGGTCAGGTCGACCGTGGCGAATCGCGGCACCCGGAACTCGCAGCGGGTCAGCTGCTGCCCACGCATCGCCTGGTCCAGCCGGGTAGCCACCCGGCTGACGACATCTCCCTCGGGCATCGACACCACCCCCCTCTTACCTCGACGGACAGCACATGACAGCTTCGCACGTCCCACGCACTCTCCTGATCACCGGTGTCGCCGGGATGCTCGGCTCCCACATTGCCAGGCAGGCGATCCGGCGTGGATACCGGGTCCGCGGACTCGACGTCGTCGGGGACCCGCTGTCGTTGCGCGAACTGGATGTGCACTACGTGCGCGGCGACGTGCGATCCGACGCCGCACTCGAGGAGCTGATGGCGGGAATCGACCCGGCCGGCGCCGTGCTGGTGCACGCCGCATCGATCATCTCCATCCGCAGCCGCCCCGACCCTACGATGTGGTCCACGAACGTGGGTGGGACCGCTGCCGTGTTGCGGGCATGCACCCGCCACCGGGTGACCCGCACGGTCTACGTGAGTTCCTGTCACGCGGTGCCCGAGGTGCCGCGCGGACAGTGGATGACCGAAGTCGACGACTACGACCCCGACCTGGTGGCCGGCGGCTATGCCAAGACCAAGGCGACGGCCAGCCGGCTGGTGCTGCAGGCGAACGGAGCGGACCTGCAGGCCGTCATCGTCAATCCCTGTGGGATGGTGGGGCCGGTCGATTTCGGTACCGGGCCGGGGGTCAGTGTGGTGCGCATGATCGCCCAGGGAATACCCGCTGTGCCGACGGGCGGGTCGCCCTACATCGACGTGCGGGATGCGGCTACCGGGGTGCTGGCAGCCGCCGAGGTGGGGCGGGCGGGGGAGTCGTACCTGCTGTCGGAGCGATCGGTGAGCATGCGCGAAGTGGCCGATGTGGTGTGTTCGGAACTGGGCACCCGGCCGCCGCGGTTCGATGTGCCGGCGTGGGTGCTCGCGCCGGTCGGCGTGCTGGTCGAGTGGTCCAGTGTGCGCCGCGGCGTCGAGCCGCTGATCACGCCGTACGCGGCGCGCACGCTGTGCAACGACGTGCAGATCAATTCCGACAAGGCCATCCGGGAGCTGGGGCTGCGCCCCGGCGACGCGCTGGAGGCGTTCGCCGAGACGACCCGCTGGTTGCGGGACAACGACCTGCTGGCGGGTCCGCCCCGGACCGTCGTGGCCGGCCACGGGTCGGGATGAACCGCGGGCCGGCCGCGAGGGCGCATGCCGGACGAGCCGCCGACGCGCATGCCGGACGGGCCGCTGGCCTGGCGCTGGGCGTGCTGGCCGACGCGGCGCTGGCCGATCCGCGCCGGGCGCACCCGGTGGCATGGTTCGGCCGCAGCGTGCTGCGGGCGGAGAAGACGATGTACGCCGACAGTGGGGCGGCCGGTGCCGGCCTGGTCGCCACCACGACGCTGCCGTGGGTGGTGCTCGCGGCGTTCGCCGATCGGGCGGCCGGCCGGCACCGGGTGACGGCGGTCTTGCTGACCGCGGTGGTGACCTGGACCGTGGTGGGCTCGGCAAGCCTGATCCGGGAAGGCCAGGCGATGGCCGGGGAACTGCAGGGCGGGGCCGGCCCGCAGGACGCGCATCCCGGTGGCGCGCAACCGCCCGAGGCTGCCCTGCTGCGGGCCCGGGCCCGGTTGCCGAACCTGTGTGGGCGGGCGGCCGACGGGCTGGACGCCGGGCAGCTGTCCCGGGCCACCGTGGAATCGTTGGCGGAGAACACCTGTGACGCGGTGATCGCCCCGCTGTTCTGGGGTGTGGTGGGCGGAGTCCCGGGCTTGGTGGCGCACCGGGCGGTCAACACGTTGGACGCGATGATCGGGCACCGCGACCAGCGGTACCGCCGGTTCGGGACTGCGGCCGCCCGGCTGGACGACGCGATGGCCTGGGCGCCGGCGCGGCTGACGGCCGTGCTGTGTTGCGTCGCGGCTGGCCGGCGGGCTCCGGCGGCCTGGCGGGCTGTACGGCGGGACCACGGCGCACATCCGAGCCCGAACGGCGGTTGGTGCGAGGCCGCCTGGGCGGGTGCGTTGGGGGTGCGCCTGGGTGGTCGCAACACGTATCCCGGTGGGCGGGTCGAGCACCGCGGGTACCTCGGTGACGGCCGGGACCCGGCACCCGGCGACATCCGGCCCGCCGCGCGGCTGGTGCGCGCCGTCACCGTGCTCGGCACGGTAGCGGCGGTGGGCTGCGTGCTCGCCCGGCCGGCGCGCCGAGGGGTGGGTACGTGGGCGGCCTCCTGATCGCCGGCACGTCCTCCGACGCCGGCAAATCGTTGGTCAGCGCCGGGTTGTGCCGGGCGCTGCACCGGCGGGGCGTCGACGTGGCGCCGTTCAAGGCGCAGAACATGAGCAACAATTCGATGATCTGCCCCGGCGGCGCCGAGATCGGGCGGGCCCAGTGGCTGCAGGCGGTAGCTGCGCGGGTGCCACCGTCCGCCGACATGAACCCGGTGCTGTTGAAGCCGGGTGACGACCGGACCAGTCACATCGTTGTGGACGGGTACCCGCACGGGGTGTTGCGCAGCGGTGAATACGCCACCGGTCGAGACGAACTGGCACGGGCGGCGTTCGCCGCGTACTCACGGCTCGCCGGCCGGCACCAAGTGGTGATCTGCGAAGGCGCCGGCTCGCCGGCTGAGATCAACCTCCGGCACCGTGACTACGTCAACATGGGGCTGGCGCGGCGGTTCGCGCTGCCGGTGGTGCTGGTGGGCGACATCGACCGCGGCGGACTGCTGGCCAGCCTCTACGGCACCTGGGCGTTGCTGGAGAAACCGGATCGCGATCTGCTGAGCGGCTACGTGATCAACAAGTTCCGGGGCGATGTGGATGTTCTGCGCCCCGGCTTGGAGGAGATCACCGGCCGCACCGGCATGGCCTGCCTGGGAGTGCTGCCGTGGTTGCGGGGGATGTGGCTGGACGGGGAGGACGTGTTGACCCTCGGCCGCTGGCGGTCACCCACCTCGCGGGCGCGGGCCGGATCGCTGCGGGTGGCGGTGGTCGCGTTGCCGCGGATCTCGAACGCGACCGATGTCGACGCCCTGGCGCACGAACCCGGTGTCCAGGTGCTGGTGACCGAGGACCCGGACGCGGTGGCCGGGGCCGACCTGGCGGTGCTGCCGGGAACCAGAGCGACCGTGTCGGACCTGGATTGGGTGCGGGAACACGGCATCGACACGGCACTGCGGCAACGGGTTTCGTCACGGTCGCCGATTCTCGGGATCTGCGGCGGGTTCGAAATGCTGGGGGAGAGCATCGTCGACGACGTCGAGTCCGGCCTGGGCACGGTGCCCGGCCTCGGCCTGTTGCCGGTGCGGACTCACTTCGGGGCAGAACGCACGCAGCGGCTGGCCGCGCACCGGTGGGGTGAACACGTGGTGCACGGGTACGAGATCCACCACGGGCAGTGCCGCGCCCACGAGCCGGTCGAGGCGTTCCTGGACGGGGTGCGATCCGGGCCGGTGTGGGCGACCATGTTGCACGGCGCCCTGGAACACGACGAGTTCCGACGTGACTGGCTGACCCACGTGGCCCGCCAAGCCGGTAGCCGTTGGCAGCCACAGGTGGGCACGTCCGGGGCGCAGCCGAGTGAGCACGTCACCGGCGGTGAGCACCAGACCACCCGCGGTGCGTACAACGAGCGGCGGGAGCGAATGCTGGACGCTCTCGCGGCGGCGGTGGAAGAGAACCTGGACCTGGACGCGCTGCTGCGGCTCGCCGGACACCACCCGGGCGCCGCGTCGCCGGCCCGGGTAGCGACCGAATCCGAGGAACCGCCGTGAACGAGGAACCGCCATGAATCCAGCGGGCGCGAACCCAGCTCGCGCACGGGCAGGCCCGGCTGACCAGCAGAACCCGGCCGAAGAGGCCAGTTCAGTCGGATCGCCGGAATTGTCACTGCCGCGGGTGCTGGTCGCGGCACCGGCCTCCAGCCAGGGTAAGACGACGCTGACCGTCGGCCTGATCGCGGCGTTGCGAGCCGAGGGCGAGGTGGTGGCGCCGTTCAAGGTCGGCCCCGACTACATCGATCCCGGATTCCACGGGCTGGCCGCAGGCCGGGCCGGGCGCAACCTGGACGCCCACCTGTGCGGCGGGCAGCGCATCGGTCCGTTGCTTCGGCACGGTGCCGAACACCCGCGACCGGCCAGTATCGCCGTCATCGAAGGGGTCATGGGGCTCTTCGACGGCAAGCTACGGTCTGGTGGCGCACCGCAGGCCGGATCGCCTCGGGAGTCGGCAGGTTTCGGCTCGTCCGCGCACGTGGCCCGGCTTACCGCGACCCCGGTGATTCTGGTGATCGACGTGTCCCACTCCAGCGGCACCGCGGCCGCGATCGTGCGCGGGCTGGCCACGCACGACCCCACGATCAGAGTTGCCGGGGTGCTCTTCAACCGGTGCGGATCCGCCCGGGCCACCGAAGAACTCGTCCGGGCGATGGCGGACCTCGGCGCCGACGGACTGCACATTCCGGTGTTGGGAACCATCCCCCGGGCGGAGGAACTGCACACCCCGTCGAGGCACCTCGGGCTGGTGCCCGCCCAGGAGAGCCACCGGGCGCGGGCCGTTGTCGAGGCCGCCGGCCGGGTAGTGGCCGAGTACACCGACCTGGCCGAGCTGCGCCGGGTCGCCGCTGGTGCCGAGCCGTTGCGGTGTGCCGCGTGGGACCCCCGAGCCGAGGTGACCGCGGTCCGGCGGACGCCGGCTGGAGCCGGACCCGCGCAAAGGCCACGAATCGCGGTGGCCGCCGGCCGGGCCTTCACCTTCCGCTACCCGGAGACCACGGAACTGCTCGCGGCCGCCGGGTGCGAACCGGTGTTCTTCGACCCCGTCGCGGATTCGGCACTGCCGCAACGGATCGCCGGCCTGTACCTGGGTGGGGGGTTCCCCCAGGTCTTCGCCGAACAACTCAGCGGGAACGCGGCGCTGCGGGCGGAGGTCCGGCGGGCGGTGTCGGGCGGACTGCCGACCGTCGCCGAGTGCGCCGGCTTGCTGTACCTGTGCCGCAGCCTCGACGGGGTGCCGATGACAGGCGTGCTGGGCGCATCGGCAGGCATGACCCCTGGGCTGCGGCTCGGCTACCGCGACGTGGTTGCCCCGGCCGACACATTGCTGGCCGGCGCCGGCCAGATTGTGACGGCCCACGAGTTCCACCGGACCGGCCTACAGATCGACCAGGAAGCCGGTGACGTCGCCGCGGCATGGGTGGTACAGGAGGGGCGAGCCGACGGCGTGTCCGCCGACCCGGCCGGTACCGGCCGGCCCACCCTGCACGCCTCCTACCAGCACGTTCACTGGGCCGGTCACCCGCAGGTAGCGCAGCGGTTCGCCGATGCGTGCGCCGGCTACGCCGACCGTGCGCGGCTCGGGCTCGTCCGGGAGGCGTCGTCTGAGCCTGCTGCCGGCCAGGACGCCGGCAGCGGTGTCGATCTGCAGCATCACGGGGACCGGGACATCGATGCGGATCTGGTGGACCTGGCCGTCAACGTGCGGCGGCCCCCGCCCGGGTGGCTGCTGGCCGCGATCCGGGCGGACCAAGACCTGGCGGCCTACCCCGATCCCGGCACCGCACGGGCCGCGATCGCGGCCCGCCACCAGGTGCCGGAATCCGCGGCGCTACCGACAGCAGGTGCCGCAGAGGCATTCACGCTGATCGCCCGAGCGTTCACGCCCCGGTTCCCCACCGTCGTGTACCCGCAGTTCACCGAACCCGAGGCGGCGCTGGCCCGGGCGGGACACCAGGTCCTGCGGGTTGTGCTGCCGGCACACTCCGGATTCGGACTCGACCCGTTGCGGATCGATGAGCGGTGCGACCTCGTCGTCGTCGGAAACCCGACCAACCCCACGTCGGTGTTGCACCCTGCCGAGGCCGTGCTGGCGTTGCGCCGGCCCGGCCGTATCCTCGTCGTCGACGAAGCGTTCATGGATGCGGTTGCCGGCGAACGGGAAACGGTGCTGGGCGCGGACTTGACCGGGCTGCTGGTGATCCGCTCGCTCACCAAGACCTGGGGCCTGGCCGGCCTGCGGGCGGGGTATTTGGTCGGCGACCCAGAACTGGTCACTCGCTGTGCGGCGCAGCAACCGCCGTGGTCGGTGTCCACTCCGGCCATCCGGGCGCTGGTGGCCTGCCTCGGTGAGGATGCCCGAGACGAACAGGAGCAGGTGGCCCTGGTCACCGAGCGCAACCGGGCCGACCTGGTCGGCCGCTTGCGCGACGCCGGGTTCGGCGTCGTGGCGGGAGGCGGACCGTTCGTCCTCGTCGACACCTCGGCGTGTGGTGCGGGTTCGCTGCGTCCCGCCCTGGCCCGCGCGGGATTCGCGGTACGTCGCGGCGAATCGTTTCCGGGCCTGGGGCCGGCTTGGCTGCGGGTGGCGGTACGAACCCCGCAGGTGCACCGGGATGTGGTGGCCGCGATGGTCCGCGCCTGCGGTGAGCGACGCAGCCCCGGCCTGCCGTGACCGGGCGAGGTAGATGGTTCACCAGTCATGCGGCCCGCGAATCAGTCGGTTGCCGGGACGGTGCGCCCCGGGGCCAGCCGCAACCCGCTGGGTGCCGCGACGAACCCGGCCGCCAGGAGCGCATCCCGGGCCGGGTCTGAGGTGCTCAGGGCCGGCTGGCCGTTGATGCGGGCCACGGTCAACCGCCCGACGGCTCCGCCGTGCACTGCCCGGGCGACGGACTCGGCCGCGGCACGCACCATTGCCGGATCCTCGGTCCAGGTGAGCAACGTCTTGCCGCCCCGTTCCAGGTAGGCCAGCAGCTGTCCGCCGGCCAGCACCACCAAGGCGCCGGCGCGCCGGCCTGGCCGGTGGGTGCCCTCGGCGACCGGTGGCCAGCCCAGTGCCGCCCCGTAGGGGTTGGCCGGATCCGCCGCCGCCAGCGCCGCCGCCCGCGGTGGTGCCGCACCGTGGGGGTCCTCTGCCGCGCGTGTCACCGCATCGCCGACGGCGCGCAACCGGTCCACCGCACCAGCGGTCGCGAACTGGGCGGCACCGAGCCTTTCGACGAAGTAGCCGCGCCGGACCCGGCCGGTCTCCTCCATGACGGACAACGCCTTGTAGACGGCGGCGAAGCCGCCGGGCACCTGCTCGGCGCTCAGTGCGCCGCGGGTCAGCACCCCGTACCGGTCGAGCAGGATCTCGGCCCAGGCAGCGGTGCGCAGCGTCGGGTCCGCCTCAGCGGCCGGTAGCGCCGACCACCGCCCGGCCAGTTCCGCCGGCAACCGCGCACCGGCAGCTGCCGGGTTCGTGCGGGTCGCCGACGCAGTGAGTCCACGTCGCCACCCCGGCCGGCCGGTTCTGGCGTACCGGGCCCGGCCGGGTCCGCGGCGGCTGCGATGGGCGGTGCGGCCGGTGCCCAGCCGAGCCCGCAGCCCGGCCAGTGTGTCCGTGGTCACGGCACCGGCCCACAGCAACGCCCACAGGTCCGCGTCCAACGATGCGGCGCCCGCCCCGTCGAGCCGCGCGGCCAATTCGGCGGCGAAGAACGCCCCACCGCCGGACAGCTGCGCGAGCAACGCGGCCTGGGACTCGGTCAGCGCCGACACGTCCGCCGCCGGCAGGGTCAGGTGAGCCGTAGGCCGCGGATGCAGCGAAATCCAGCCGTCCTCTCCAGGCAGCGAACCGTGCCCTGCCCACAGCACCTCGCCACTGGTGGTCAGCTCGTCCAGCCACGCGGGGGAGTAGTCCCGTACCCTGGCCGGCAGTACCAGCGATTCCAGCGCGCTGGCCGGAATCGCTACCCCGGCAAGCTGTTCCACCACCTCGGCGAGACCGTCGATGCCGCTCAGCCGATGACCGGTCGTGGTGGCGACGTGTTGCCACGCCGCGTTGAACGCGCCGAGCGCCGACTGTGGCACGGGCTCGACATCGGCCCGTAGCGCCGCCAGCGAGCGGCGTTTGAGCCGGCGCAACACCTCGGTGTCGCAGAACTGGGTAGCAGCTGGTAAGCCCGTCGGGATCGCCTCCTGCTCAACGCCCGGCCGTGCACCGGCGGGCCCGACCGGGCGCGTGGTGTCTTCCAAAGCCGTGGTGTCGTCCAAGGCTGTGGTGTTCTCCGAGGTTGTGGTGTCCTCGGTGAGCAGGTGGGCGCACTCGGCCGGCACCACGGTGGCGGCGGTGAGGCGCCCGGCAGCGACCAGGTCGGTCAAGGTACGCGCGGCCACCGTCACCCCGAGCCCGAACCTGCGGGCCACCATCTCGGCGGTGAAACCGACCTGATGCCGCGCATACCGAGCCACCAGTCCGGTCAGCGGGTCGGGCGTGGCCTGCAACAACGCGGCCGGGATGCCCACCGGCAGCGGCACTCCCAGCGCATCCCGCAGCCTCGCGGCGTCCTCCACGACGGCGTAGCAGTCCCGGCCACCCACCCGCACGGCGACGATCCGGCGGGTGGTCTTCAGGTCCCCGATCCAGGCGGCCAGATCGGCATCGGTGGTAGCGGGGTCCGTCCTGGCCCGGATATCCGGACCGGTCAACGGGCCCAGTGACCGCAGCAGGTCGGTCAGGTGTTCGGCGTCCCGCACCTGGCGTTCCGGCGTCAGCCACTGCAGTTGCCGGTAGGTCGCCAGCACCGCTGCCGGATCCAACAGGTCGGCCAGGCTGGCTGCGTCGGCCCGGCCGAGCACCTCGGCCAGCAACTGTGGGTCCAGTGACAACGCGGCCGAACGCCGTTCCGCCAGTGGTGAATCCCCCTCGTACAGGAAGGCGGCCACGTACCCGAACATCAGCGCCGAGGCGAAAGGCGAAGCATGCGTGGTGGATACCTCGACGATCCGGACTCGTCCGGCCCGCACCTGCCGCAACAAATCCACCAGTCCTGGCAGGTCGAACACGTCCTGCAGGCACTCGCGCACGGTTTCCAGGACGATGGGGAAGTTCGGGTACTGCGCGGCCACTTCCAGCAGTTGAGCTGCCCGTTGCCGTTGTTGCCACAACGGTTGCCGTTTGTCCGGGCGTCGCCTCGGCAACAACAGGGCTCTGGCCGCGCACTCCCGGAACCGGGCGGCGAACAACGCCGATCCGCCCAACTGGCCGGTCACCAGGGCCTCGACCTCCTCGGGGTCGATGCTGACGATTTCCGCCAGCACGTCGAGCAGGTCGCCGCCGGTGGCAGACCGCGGCGTGGTCGAGTCTTGTCCGCCGGGCGGATCCTCGAATCCGAACGGGTCGTCCCAGCGCGCCGCCGTGTCGGGCAGCCGGGCCACAATCCCGTCGTCGCTGCCCATCACCTGGGCGTCGACGCCGAACCGTTCGGTGATCCTGGCCGCGACGGCCAACGCCCATGCCGCATGCACCTGCGCGCCGTACGGCGAATGGAGCACCACCCGCCAGTCACCCAGTTCGTCCCGGAACTTCTCCAACACCAGCGTCCGGTCGGTGGGTACCCGCCCGGTGGCCTCGCGCTGATCCGCCACGTACCGCAGGAGATTCTGGGCGGCGTTCTCGTCCAGCCCGTGATCGCGGGCCAGCTGGACCGCCGTGCCGTCGCCGCGGCGGTCCCGCTCGTCCACCTCGCGGACGAACGCGCCCACCGCGGCGCCGAGTTCGGCCGGCCGCCCGACCGAGTCCCCGTGCCAGAACGGCAACCGGCCCGGCGCGCCCGGGGCAGGCACCACCAGCACCTGGTCCCGGGTGATCTCCACG
>PDSI01000209.1 GCA_002748415.1 Micrococcales bacterium
CTCGACCGGGCCTACCCCGGGCAGGACCTGCACCTCGTGATGGACAACTACGCCACCCACAAGACCCCCGAAGTCAAGGCGTGGCTCGAGAAGCATCCCCGGTTCCACACACACTTCACACCCACGTCCGGGTCATGGCTGAACCTCGTCGAGGTCTGGTTCGGCATCATCGACCGGCAAGCGATCCGCCGCGGCGTGTTCACCTCAGTACAAGACCTCAACACCAAAATCCGGCAATTCATCACCGGCTGGAACGACCGGAAACACCCCTTCGTCTGGACCAAAACCCCCGAAGAAATCCTCAAGAAAGCGAACCATAAACCAACTTCAGAAACGCGACACTAGCACTCGCCCGGGGCGGCTCGGGATGTGCGCCTTGTCCTGCACACCTACCCACTGGCTCTGGCTAGCCAACTAGCAACGGTCCGACCTGGCTGATCGGGTGGGTCCACTCCGGGAACGTCAACAGGGTTCCAGGTCGGCGTGCATGGTGAAGTTCGGCACGCACACCCCGTCGACCACGTTGTGTGGGTTCTCGTGATCGACGACGAATCCGAGGCGTTCCAGAACCGGCCGGGCCGCCCGACTCGCCTGGACCACCACGGTGGCCAGACCTCGTGAGCGAGCCTCACCGAGGACCTCTTCGACCAAAGCGCGAGCGACGCCTTGGCCTGCGTGATCAGGATGGACGTACAGCATGTCGAGCACACCGGCGCGAGTGAGATCGCTGAAACCGGCGACTTCCCCCTGCGTCTCGGCCACAACGGTATGAGCGGCCAGGCGACGGGTGTTCCAGCGGCGCACATCGTTGCCGCGCCCGAGCCAAGCGGCGATCTGCCGGTCCTCGTAGGAGGCAGCCGCCGTTCGGCTCACCGACTCGCGGAAAACCCTGGCTGTTGCTGCGGCGTCAGCGCACTGGTACCGCCTGATCGTCAGCGTCACACCTCCCATTGTCGAGGACTGACCAAGACCAGCCAAAGCGCGGACCCCTGCCGCCTTGCGATACTGGGACGGTGACCCGGGCAATGCCGCTGCTATCGCCCCTGGTGGAATGCTGGGCCACGCACGGGGATGCCCGAGCGGGGATTATTCCTGCCGACGGGTGTATGGACCTGGTCTGGAACGGGTCGGGCATCGTGGTCGCCGGGCCGGATTCCAGGGCACGGCGGTTCACGCCTGCGGGGAGGACTCCGATGTGGGGAGCACGATTCCACCCAGGACTGTTGCCGAGCATCCTCCGGGTGCCGGCATCGGAGTTGACGGACCGCTATGTTCCCATCGATCAGGTTGCGCCCCTCGCTGTCGGCCCGGAGCAGCTTCGCGACTCTGCCTTCTTGCACGCCCTGTGCACCAAGCACGGTTTCGACCCAACACCGCTGCACGTCGCTGAACTACTCCAGGCCGGCACACCTGTTGACCATGTCGCACGCTCGGTCAACTGGTCGACGCGTCACCTCCGCCGCCTCAGCATGGATTGGTTCGGATACGGGCCGAAGCATCTGCAACGAGTGCTTCGCCTACGCCGGGCGCAGGTCCTCCTGGATCAAGGGCTCTCCGTCACCGAGGCAGCTGCCCGCCTCGATTACGCGGATGCGTCGCATCTGTGGCGGGATCGTCGCGATCTCGGCACCGCGCCGACGTGATCACAACTCGCAGAATAGATCGACCTGGTTGCCGTCGGGATCCAGCACGGATGCGTACCGCTGGCCCCAGAACGCGTCCCACGGTTGCTTTTTGGCGGGCGCCCCTGCTGCCACGAGTTGGGCGAACAGCTCGTCCACTTCCGCGGGGGTCGCGCAGCAGAAAGCCAGCGCAATTGCGTGACCGCCGACCGGCCGTGACCAGCCCGGCTCGATCTGCGCGACGAGCTGTTCGGTGTCCAACATGAGCGCAACACCCTCGCCGGTGAAGGAGGCGTGGTCATCGGACGGCCCGCCGTTCTCCACTCTCAACCCCAGCTGAGAATAGAAACGGATAGACGCGGCCATGTCGTGCGTGACAACAGAAACAACGGTCAAGGAAGCCATGGCGTCAGCCTAGAACTCCGTCGTCGGCTCCACATGAAAAAATCGGCCAGCATCGTGCTGCGCACCGTGCCTGGCACTGGCCCTTCGCCGTATGCCTCGACCGCCCGCTGTCCGCGTGGGAGCGAACTATTCCGCTGTTTGCAGCTCCCCCGCGCTCTTCTTCGTGCGGTCGGAGTAGAGCGTGATCGCCAACATCACGACACCGAAAGCCCCAGCGAAGATAGCACCGAAGATGCTGTTGTTTTGCGTGTCGGCTTCGGCGTAGCCGCCCGCGATGAGGAAGAAGTCGTACGCTGCGTGGAATATCATCAACGGCCATATACGGCCCATCTCAACGGCAATGAAACCGAATGTTATGCCTAGCAACAGGGCATTGAGTAGCTGGATTGCACTGGCCTGCACGCTGACCCCGCCCAGAATGTTGACTACGTGAAAGATCGAAAAGAGAAAGCTGGAGATCAGTACGGCTTTCGCCGCGGAGGTGTTCTGCAGATAGGCTGGCAGAACTATCCCCCTGAATACCAGCTCTTCTGAGAAGCCGACCAGAACAGTGGCCCCAAGGATGGCTGCCAGTATCGTCGCGTCCCTGCCGGAGAA
>PDSI01000102.1 GCA_002748415.1 Micrococcales bacterium
GGGTGAGAAGGGGCGACTTGATCGGATCAGAAGCGATCGGAGTCGGTGTCTTCCGGACTTGGACCTCGTTGACGCCCAACATCGGCAGCATGATCTGCAACTGCCCAAAGAAGTACTCCATGTCCGAAGCATCCGCCTCCGGAAGATTCGGCGCGGGTGCGTGCCCAACGGCAGAGACGATGGCTGACCGCCTGGTGAACTCCCTCGATGGGATAGCAGAGCGGGAACCTGCCCCAGAGCGCAAGGGGCGGCCTCGCAAGTCGGCCACATACCTCGGCAACGCCGGCCGGGACCTTGTAGTCGAGATCGGCGCTACCGCCATCAACCGTCGGACGGGCACGTAGTCAACGTCATGTCCCGAAATCCTCGGCTCCCGTTTCAGGATGCGCAGCGGAAGTGGCCGATCTGTCCCACGCGTCGCGAACCGTGAGTATTTCCCGAGTCCGCTCCCCGCCGGCAGATCCCGAGCCGTCACTCTTGTGATCGTAAGTATTTTCCGAAGTGCGGCACGGTGAAAGCGATCTGTCCTCGTTCCCCGGACCACACCAGGCCTTTCTTCAGCAGTGAGTCCCGGGCCGGCGACAACGACTGCGGTTTACGGCCCAGCGATATGGCGATGTCGGAGGTGCTCACCGGTGCATCGGCCTGTCCATCGCCGAGATTCGCCATCGCCAGCATGTACTCTCGCTCAGCCGGGGTGGCCCGCTCGTAGCGGGACCCGAAGAATCCCACCGCCAGTTCGGTTTCGGCTTGTGGGGCGGCCACCCGCACGTCCTCAGCGGTGACGGGCGACGTCGTCGCGACATCCCACACGGTCTTGCCGTAGGCCTGCACGAAATACGGGTACCCGTCGGTCGCCGCGTACAACCCGGCCAATGCCTCTTCGGTGAATGTCACGCCTTCGTCCTCGGCCGGCATCAACAACGCCCGGTCAGCCTGCTCACGCTCCAACCTGTCGATGCGCACATACCGAAACAGCCTTTCGCTGTAGGACTTCGACGCCGACAACACCGCAGGCACGTGCGGCAGCCCAGCCCCCACCACCAACAGCGGCAGTCCCTGTTGGCTCAGCTCATGCGAGGCCCCGCACAACGCAGAAACGCTCTCCGTACCCAAGTCCTGCATCTCGTCGATACAGATCGCCACCCCCTTACCTGCCGCTGCCGCCAGCCCCGCCACATCGGTGAACAACTCCACCAGGTCGATCTCGATATCACCGGAGTCCGCCCGCCCGCCGACCGCGGGCACGTCGATGCCCGGCTGCCACCGGTCCCGCACCGTGCGACCCTTGGCCGGCGCCCCGACCGAGCACATCGCGAACGCCTTCACCACCCCGAGCACCTCGTCCGCCTGCTCCTTGTGGCGCCCGGACAACTCCCGGATCGCCTGGTGCAGCGCCGCTGCCAACGGCCGGCGCAACGATGCTCCCGGCCGGGCCTCGATCTTGCCCGTTCCCCAACCGCGACGCACCGCAGCGGACCGAAAAGCGTTCAACAAAACTGTCTTACCCACCCCGCGCAATCCGATAAGCACCAGCGAACGCTCCGGACGGCCACGAGCCACTCGCTCCAACACCACATCGAACCGATGCAGCTCTCCATCACGCCCGGCCAACTCCGGCGGACGCTGCCCCGCCCCCGGTGCATACGGATTCACCACAGGATCCACCCCACAACCGTACCCAGCCCAGTCCACCGAGACCCGGGGCATCCGGGGCGAATCCTGGCGCGTGCCCGCTCAGCAGGTCAGGACTGCTCCTCGATGCGCAGCCCCGGCCGCGCGCCGCTCAGGAACTGCGCGACTCAGATTCCGCGCGACTCAGATGTTGCGCGACTCGGATCTTGCGTGGCTACGACCGTCAGATCTTGCGTAGCCACACCCGCTCCACCCCGTGGTGGCGGCCCTTGCGCAGCACCAACTGCGCCCGGCCGCGAGTGGGCAGGATGTTGTCGATCAGATTCGGTTCGTTGATGTCCGACCAGATCTGGCCAGCCAGCTCCACGGCGTCCTCGTCCGACAACCGTGAGTAGCGGTGAAAGTAGGAACGCGGATCGGTGAACGCCGTCTGCCGCAGCTTCAGAAACCGGTGGATGTACCAGTCCCGCACGTCGCTGGAGTCGGCATCCACGTACACCGAGAAGTCGAAGAAGTCGCTGATCGACAGTCCCGCCAGCCCGTCGGAGCGCTGCCGTGCCGGTTGCAGCACGTTCAGTCCCTCGACGATGAGCACATCGGGGCGGCGGATCACCACTTCCTCCCCGGGCACGATGTCGTAGGTCAGGTGGGAGTACACCGGTGCGATCGCCTGCTGGCGACCGGACTTGACGTCCACCACGAACCGCAGCAGCTCTCGCCGGTCGTACGACTCGGGGAAACCTTTACGGCGCAGCAGATTACGACGTTCCAGTTCATCATTCGGGTACAGGAAGCCGTCGGTCGTGACCAGGTCTACCCGCGGCGTGCCCGGCCACCGGCACAACAGCTCGCGCAGGATACGGGCGGTGGTGGATTTCCCCACCGCCACCGAGCCCGCGACCCCGATGATGAACGGCGTCTTGCCGTTGTGTTCTTCCAGAAAGGTGGAGGTGGCCGCATGTAACCGTTGCGAGGCGTTCACGTACAGGTTCAGCAGCCGCGACAACGGCAGATAGACCTCGCGGACCTCGTCCTCGTCGACCCGGTCACCCAGGCCTTGGATCCGTTCGATCTCCGCCGCGGTCAGCGGGACCCTGGTCGAGCGGGCCAGCCGGCTCCAGTCCTCCCGGTCCAACGCCACATAGGGTGAGGAGTGTCGGACCGGTGCCGCCGTGATGGCAGCCAGCGGCCCGGCCGCTGCAGCGTCCTCGCGTATGCTCACCGACGGCATTCTTCCGGTTTCCCCAGGAGAAGCAACAAGGTCAGGTAGGCAAACTTGCGACATGTCACCCGGGCGCGACCGGCGCCTGGCTGGTATGTCTGTGTTGGGCGGAGTGTTTCCGGTCACTAGGCTCGGTCAAGACTCCACGGTCGTCGTCCTTGGCTGTGGAGAAACGCCGCCGCACGCAGGTGCGGGGCCCGCACACGGCAGGTGGATCACATGATCGTCGGTATCGGCATCGATGTGGTCGACGTGGCGCGGTTCTCCCGGTTGTGCGAGCGGGTGCCCCAGTTGCTGGACCGGGTACTGGTGCATGCGGAACGGGTGGACACCGACGGGCGGCCGCGCCGCATCGAATCACTGGCCGCCCGGTTCGCCGCCAAGGAGGCGGTGGCCAAGGCGCTCGGTGTGCCGGCCGACATGCGCTGGCACGACACCCAGATCCGGGTCGCCGCCGCAGGCCAGCCCGTGGTCGACATGACCGGCACCGTGCGCGCTGCCGCCGCCGAACGAGGCGTCACGGCCCTGCATCTGTCGCTGAGCCACGACGGCGGCGTGGCCACGGCGTTCGTCATCGCCGAAGGAGACCCATCATGCTGATCGCCCACACCGTGGCCCAGGTCCGGGCCGCTGAAGAGACCTTGCTGCGGGCCGAAAGCCCCACCGGTGACATGCCGACCCCCGGCAGTACCTCGGCGCTGATGATGCGGGCGGCCACCGGGCTGGCTGCGCGGTGTGTTCGGGTGATCCGTGACCGGCGTGGGCTGATTCCCGGCGCCCGTGCCGTCGTGCTGGCCGGTGGCGGCGACAACGGTGGCGATGCGGCCCATGCAGGCGCATTGCTGGCTCGCCGCGGCGTTCAGGTGCATGTGGTCACGGTGTCGGACCTGGCCCACCGGGAGGGGATCGGTGCCGCGCGGTCGGCGGGGGCGCGGATCATCGAACTGGCGCACACCGAATCACCGGACCCCGAATCACCGGACCCCGGATCGCCGAACTCCGGATCGCCGGACCCCGGATCGCTCACTGGCGGTGGGCTGCCTCCGGCGCTGGTGGCCGCGCTGGACGGGGCGGACCTGCTGATCGACGGAATCCTCGGGATCGGCGCCAGCGGGGGCCTGCGCGAGCCCGTCGCATCGCTCGTGCGAGCGATCACCGACCTGTTCGCGGCGATGGAGTTCCCGCCCGAGGTGGTCGCCGTCGACCTGCCCAGCGGCGTCGACCCCAACACGGGGTACGTTCCCGGGCCGGTGCTCAGCGCGGACGTCACGGTCACGTTCGGCACCGCCAAGCCGTGCCACCTGCTGCCGCCGGCGGCGTTACACGCCGGCGAGGTGCACGTCGTCGATCTGGGCCTCGACTTGCCCGGACCGGCCGTATGGCGGCTGGAAGGTGACGACGTGGCGTGCGCCTGGCCGTGGCCGCGCGTCACCGATCACAAGTACACCCGCGGCGTCGTCGGACTGATCGGCGGCAGCCCGCACTACGCGGGCGCGGCGGCATTGGCCGCGCAGGCATCCACCCGGGCCGGTGCCGGCATGGTCCGGGTGATGTGCAGCGAGGACGCGGCCGCCTTGGTGCGGGCGCGTACCCCCGAGGCGGTGGTCGGCGACGGGCAGGTGCAGGCCTACGTCGTCGGGCCGGGGCTGGACGTTGCCGGCCCGGACCGGCAACCGGTGCCGTCGCCGGACCAGGCGGCGCAGGCGCTGCTGTCCGGACAGTGCTGCATCGTCGACGCCGGCGGGCTCGCGCTCCTGCCCGGGACCCTGGAAAGCGCTGGACGTGAGGCCAACCCGTGGATCCTCACCCCGCACGCCGGGGAGGCGGCCGACCTGCTGACACGCCTGGGCGAGCAGCGGACCAGGGCCGAGGTGGAAGCCGACCCAGCCGGCGCCGCATCGGCACTCGCGCGCCGGTGCGCAGCCGCGGTGCTGCTGAAAGGACCGGTCACCGTTGTGGCCACCCCGGGCGGGACCATCTGGAGCCAGGCCGATGCGACGCCATGGCTGGCCACCGCCGGCGCCGGCGACGTGCTGGCCGGGATCCTCGGCGCGGTGGTGGCGGAACTCGCCGCCCGGGCCGAGGGTGCTGTATCCGGCGTGCTGAGCGCCGAAACGCTGGGGTTGGCCGCCGCGGCCGCCGCCAGCGTGCACGGCCTGGCTGCCCGCTCGGCCAGCACCGCCGTTGCCGGCGGGCCGATCACCGCCTCGATGGTCGCCGACCAGGTGCCCGTCGTGTTGGGTCGTTTGTCGCGGCTGGCCTAAGACTGGCCTAAGAAGTGCGTCGGTCGGAACCGGCCAACCGGGTCATCGGAATCCGGCTGGAACGGTCATTCTCGACGCTATGGCGCCGTAAGGGGACGTCGGGTAGCGGCGCGCCGGTGCCATACGTCCCCGCACAGCGCCATAGGGGTCGATGTGGGCGGTTGGCGCGCTCGAAGACAGACCGTCGGCAGCGACGTCCGGCTGATCTGAGCGTTCGGCCTCGCCTTGGCGGTGGGCTCCACGCGCTCAGGGCCTGGAAGTGCGACGATAGGTAGACCATGAACGCTGAGCTCACTACTCGTATGGGCCCGGCCGGCGCCGGCGCGGCAGATCCCCAGACCGTCACAGACCCGTGGCTCACTACCGGCACGCAGCCCGGATACCAGCCCCCGGCGCACACCGGTGAGGTCGTCGTGGACTTGGACGCCATCGCCGGCAATGTGGCCGAACTCGCCCGCCGGGCCGCGTCCCGGGGAGCAATGACCATGGCCGTGGTCAAGGCCGACGGCTACGGACACGGCCTCCTGCCCAGCGCACTGGCTGCGCTCGCGGGCGGGGCGACCTGGCTCGGCACCGCTCAGGTCGCCGAGGCGCTACAGCTGCGTGCGGCCGGCGTCGACGCACCGGTCCTGGCTTGGCTGTACGCGCCGACGGCCGACCTCGCGCCCGCGGTGGAACGTCACATCGACCTGTCCGTCGCCAGCCTGTTCAGCCTGAACCAGGTCGCCGCCGCTGCCCGGTCCACCGGCCGCCGCGCCCGCATCCATCTGAAGATCGACACCGGGCTGGGCCGCAACGGCTCGTCGGTGGCCGACTGGCCCACTCTGATCGATGCCGCGGCCAGTGCCCAAGCAGACGGTCTGGTGCAGGTCATCGGCATCTGGTCCCACTTCGCCTGGGCCGACGCGCCCGCCCACCCCACGGTCGCTCTCCAGCAGCAGGTCTTCGAGCAGGCGGTCGAGGTCGCCGCCGCGGCCGGGGTCCGGCCCACACTGCGCCATCTGGCCAACTCTGCGGCCACCCTGACCAACCCGGACGTGTATTACGACCTGGTCAGGCCGGGACTGGCCGTGTACGGGCTGTCTGCGGTGCCGGACCTCGGCGCGCCCGCCGACTTCGGGTTACGCCCCGCGATGTCGGTCAGCTGTGCCATCGCCCTGGTCAAACGGGTCCCGGCCGGGCACGGAGTCTCCTACGGTCACGAGTACCGCACCAGCGCACCCACCCAGCTGGCCCTGGTGCCGATGGGATACGCGGACGGCATCCCCCGCTGTGCCGGCGGCACCGGCCCGATCAGCATCGACGGGCACCGGTTCACCGTGGCCGGGCGGGTGTGCATGGATCAGGTGAGTCTCGATATCGGCGACGAGTTGCTGGCCGGCGTCGATCCTGCCCACTACCCGCGGGCGGTGTTGATCGGCGACGGCCCTGGCGAACCGACCGCCCAGGACTGGGCGGACGCGGGCGGCACCATCTCCTACGAGATCGTCACCCGGATGGCACCGGGCATCGCGCGCCGCTACATCGGAACCGCCGGAACGCCGAGGCTGCAGTGATGCCTCCCCTCATACCGACCAGAGTCGACGCCGGCCGCGGACGGCCATGGTGACCGGCGCAACCTCGCCGCTGCATGCCAGGGCCAACCTCACCGAACTCGGCATCGGTCTGGTCGCGGCCGGTGCGGGTGCCGCGCTAGGGCTGGTCGCCGAGCGGTTCGCCGTCGGCCGCGCCAACCGGGCCATTACCGAGCCGGCGCCGGAGGCCTATCCCTTCGGCTCGTTGCACAGCGACCCGGTCCAGGTCCAAGCCGACGACGGGGTGCTGCTGCACGCCGAAATCGACGAGATCACGGGCAAGCCCAAGAAACGCAACGCGCAAGAGCCCACCGTCATCTTCTGCCACGGATACTGCCTGAGCCTGGACAGCTGGCACTTCCAACGACTCGACCTGCGTGGGCAGGTGCGAACCGTGTGGTGGGACCAGCGCGGTCACGGCCGCTCCGAACGCGGCGGCGACGCCTCAGCCACGGTCACCCAGCTGGGCAGCGACTTGGCCGCGGTCATCGAGGCCTGCGCTCCCACCGGCCCGCTGATCCTGGTGGGTCACTCGATGGGCGGGATGACGATCATGGCCTACGCTGCCCGGCTGCCCGAACAGGTGCGCAGCCGGGTGCGCGGTGTGGCGCTGATCTCCACCTCCAGCGGCGGTCTGGCCGACCACGACCTGGGAATCCGCGGCGTCGGCAAGCTGGTGATGCGGGCTGCCCCGCATGCGCTCGGGTTGGTGGCCTGCCAACCGGGCCTGGTCCAGCATATGCGCCGCATCGGGTCGGACCTGGAGGAGGTCATCGTCCAGCGCTGGTCCTACGCCAAACCGGTCTCCGCGGAACTGCTGGACTTCACTGCCCGCATGATCGCCGACACCCACATCGAGGTGGTACGCGACTTCATGCCGGAACTGGCCCAGCACGACGCCAGCCGGTCGCTGCACATCCTGCGCACCGTCCCGCTGATGATCATGGCTGGAACCAAAGACCTGATGGTCCCGCCCCAGCACAGCCAGAAACTGGCCACGGTATTGCCGCAGGCCACCTTGGTGCTGGTGGAGGACGCCAACCACCTGGTCATGCTGGAGCACCCGGAACGGGTCAACCGGAATGTACGCGAACTGATCGAGCAGGTGCGGGCCGGCGCGGCCACCGCAGAGCGAACAGGCACCGGATGAGGAACCGATGAGCACCGTCGCCGAGCTACCCCCGATCCGGGTGCCCACCGCTGAGGACATGTATGCCCTGGGCATGCGGCTGGCCGCCCACCTGCGGGCCGGCGACGTCGTCCTGCTGACCGGTGACCTGGGTGCCGGGAAGACCACGCTCGCCACCGGCATCGGTGCTGGGCTGAACGTGCGCGGCCCGATCACCTCGCCCACCTTCGTCATCGCCCGCGAACACCCGTCGCTGAGCGGCGGCCCGGGGCTGGTGCACGTCGACGCGTACCGGTTGCAGGGCGCCTACGAGCTGGAGGACCTCGACCTGACCACCAGCCTCGCCGACGCCGTCACCCTGGTGGAATGGGGCGCCGGGCTGGCCGAGGTGCTCGCTGCGCAGCGATTGGAGGTCGTGATCGACCGGGACGTGCACGCGGTGGCGGGTGAACACCGCACGGTCCGGTTCGTGCCGGTCGGTGCGCGGTGGGAGCATGCCGACCTGGCCGCACTCGCAGACCGGCAACCGGACGCGAACAGCCAACCGGAGGAGTCCGGTGATGTGGTGCTGGCGCTGGACACCTCGGCGGCCATCAGCGTGGCCGTGGTGGCCGGTGGCGAGCTTCTTGCCGAGGAACACCGGTACGCCCCACGCGAGCACGCCGAACTGCTCACGCCCATGATCCGTGCTGCCATGCAGGGCGCCGATGTCGCGATGGAGGACCTCGGCCTGGTGGTGGCCGGGTGCGGGCCGGGGCCGTTCACCGGGTTACGCGCCGGGCTGGTCACCGCCCGGGTGATCGCACACGTTCAGGGCATCCCGGTGCACGGGGTGGTCAGCCTGGACGCACTGGCGTGGGCGGCCGCGCCGCTGGACACCCCCTTGGTGGTGGCCACCGATGCCCGCCGCCGCGAGGTGTACTGGGCCAGGTACGAACCGGGTCAGGTGGCGCCGCGCCGCGTCGCCGGGCCCGCAGTCGACCGGCCCGACGACGTTGACGTCGCCGGCGCGCGGGTCATCGGCCGGGGCGTGCAACTGTACCCCCACCTGGCCGGTGAGCCCGGGATCGGTGCCGGCGCCCCGGCCGGTTCGCGGCTGCTGGACCCGCACGCCGCCGATCTGGCGTTCGTCGCCCTGGCCGAGCGCCGCAGCGCGGCGGCAGACTGGCCGCGTGACCCGCAGCCGTTGTACCTGCGCCACCCCGATGCCACCCCACCGGGGCCGGCGAAACCGGTGCTGACCGGTCGCACGTGAACGCCGGGCACCCCGCAACCCGCATCGAACGGATGCGGTGGTGGCACCTGGACCAAGTCCTGGCGTTGGAGCACCAGCTGTTCCACCCGGACCGGTGGAGCGCGGAAACGTTCTGGGCTGAGCTGGCCGCCCCCGGGCGCAGCTACCTGGTAGCCGTCGGACCAGACGAGCACGTCATCGGT
>PDSI01000002.1 GCA_002748415.1 Micrococcales bacterium
ACCCGCAGACCTCGGCCGTCCGCGAACTGGGCCGGCTGGTCCGCGAACGCACCGACCTGATCTCCACGATGCTGAACATCGGCGACGGCCTGCTGCTGGCCACCAAACGGGCGCCTTGACGGTCAACCGAGCCGGTCCTCCAGCCACCGCAGCAACGCCCGCACGCCGAAACCCGTCGGCCCCTTGGCCAGTTCACCCTGTGCCCGGTCGGCACGCGCGGGGCCGGCGATGTCCAGGTGCGCCCACGGGGCGTCGCCGGCGAACTGTTGCAGGAACAGCGCTGCCGTGATCGCACCGCCACCGAATTGCGGCATCTCGGGGATGTGCCGGACGTCGGCGATACCGGACTCGATCGCCGCGGCGTACTCGGCCACCAGGGGCAGCCGCCACAACGGTTCGCCGCTGTCGAGCCCGGCCGCCACTAGCTGCGCCGCCAGCGCGTCGTCGTTGCTGAACAACGCCCCGTGCCCGCGTCCCAGTCCCATGGTGGCCGCTCCGGTGAGCGTGGCCACGTCCAGGACGGCGTCGGGGTCGAGGGTGGCCGCGGACCAGGCCAGCGCATCGGCCAGCACCATCCGGCCTTCCGCGTCGGTGTTGGCCACCTCGACCGTGCGCCCGCCCCACACCCGCACCACGTCCCCGGGGCGGTAGGACGACGCGCCCACCGCGTTCTCGGCCAGTGCGAGAATCCCGGTGAGCCTGACCGGCAACCGGGACCTGGCGGCGGCCAGCACAGTCGAGAGCACCACGGCGGAGCCGGTCATGTCGGTCTTCATGGGGACCATCGCCTCGCGCGGCTTGATGGACAGCCCACCGGTGTCGAAGGTGATTCCCTTGCCGATGAGCACCACGTGTTCACGGGCCTGCGGCGGGTCCCAGGTGAGCGTGACCAGCCGCGGCGGGTTGGCCGATCCGGCGCTCACCGCCAGGTGGCCACCGAAACCCTCCTGGCGCAGCGCTTTGTGGTCGCGCACCTGCACGCTCAGGTGCTCCACGCCCTTGGCCAGCGCGGTGGCCTGCCTGGCCATCCAGGCCGGGGTCTTGATGTTCGACGGTGTGGTGGACAGCACCCGGGCCAGCAGGGTGGACTCGGCGCGGCGGGCGGCGTCGTCGACGAGGTCGGCGGCCAGTCCGGCCAGCAGGTACGTGGTGGGTTCGCGCTCCGGTACACCCTCGGCCGAGGACCCCGGCTTGGGTTGTTTCCAGGAGCCGAGGACCAGCCCCTCGGTGAACGCGTGCGCGGTCTGTTCGGCCGGCACTGCCTCGGCGGCCGGCCCGGCGGTGTCATCGGGGACCAGTGAGGTGACGAAGACGGTCTCGGCGTCCTTGCTGGCCGCGGCCACGGCGGCACCGGCTCGCCGCCAGTGGGTGGTGGTGGCGGCGCCGACGCCGGCGAACAGCAGCAGCGGGCGGGAGCCGATGGGCGGGTCACCGGCCCCGGGGAACGGCAGGCCGGCCAACGGGAGGCTGGCGACCGAACCGGCTTTGCCGTCGAACTGCAGTTGGTCCAGGACCGCGTCGGCGTCGACGCCGAACCACTGCGCGACCTGCCCGGCGCCCAGGACTGTGCGGGGTTCGGCCCGCACCGGCACGACGACGACCTCGGCATCGTGCGGCAGGGCCGCCGCTTGGCTGTGCTGCACTCGGCAGGTGGTGACCTGCACCCGACCGCGCGAGTCCGTTCGGGCGGCCATCCGGGTCAACTGACGACCGGGCCCAGCACTTCGGCCAGTGCGTCCGCCTCTTCCTGAGTCATCTCGACGACGAGTCGCCCACCGCCCTCCAGCGGCATGCGCATGACAATGCCACGCCCTTCTTTGCTGACCTCCAGCGGACCGTCACCGGTCCGGGGCTTCATGGCAGCCATGAACGCTTCCCCATTCTTTACTCGTCTCTCGGCCACGTGACCGGTGTCACGCGTGCCAGCACGCCTATTATCTCCCCGGGCGCACAGAATCCACAAAGCGAAGACCTGTCTGCGTGCCGGGCGGCCGGTGTAAGGTGCCGGCTTGCATCGCCCGGCCCGGGCGGGCCGGCCGCGAGCGGCGGACACCGAGGAGGACACACCGGATGGCTCAGCGGTGGCAACCCGTGGCGGTCCGCGAGGAACCTGCCCACCCGCAGGATCCGGGCCGGGCGGTATCCGGCTCGATGTGGTCGCGGCCGGTGTTCGCCGCGCTGCTGGTCGCCCTCGTGCTGGGGGCGCACGCCGTACCGGGGCGCTGGCCCACCTGGTCCGACGACGAGGTCGCGATTCTGCTGCAGGCCGGGCAGCTGTGCGGGCAGCAGGGCGACCTCACCCTGAGCGGTTACCCCTACGACCTGGGCTGGACGCTGGCGCTCATCCCCGCCTGGTTCCTCGGCGACGCCCCGTTCGGGGTCTATTACTGGGCGCTGGGCACCACGGTTGCCGCCGGGGCCGCGCTGGTGTGGCCGCTGCGCCGGATCGCGATGAGCGTGGGCGCCGGGCCGGCGACCGCCACCTGGGTGGCGGCCGTCATCGCGATCCTGCCCGCGCGCACCGTCTACTCCAGTTATGCGCTACTGGAGAACTTCCTCACCCTGATCGTGGCCTGGGTGGCCGTGGCGGGGATCCGGTACGCCCGCCGGCCCGGCACCGGTTCCGCACTGTTGCTGGCGGCCGCGATATCGGCGGCCGCACTCACCCACCAGCGCATGGTCGGGCTGGTGGCCGCAACCTGCGCCTGGCTCACCTGGTCACTGCTGCGCCGCACCCCGGGTGCCGGCGCCGGGCTGGTGACGATGGCGCTGGGCTCGTTGGGGGCGGTGGCCGCCAACCGGGCGATGGCCGATGCGCTGTACCACGACGGCGGCCGCAACCGGCAGGGCCGGATCCTGGAGATCGTCGGCGAGTTCGATGTCGGTGCCGCGATCACGATCCTGACCGGCCAGCTGTGGTACCACGCCGTCGCCGCCTTCGGCCTGACCGTGATCGGCGCCGTGGCCGGGTTGCGGATCGTTGCCCGGCAAGCCCGCGAGCGCCCGGTGGTCCTCGGCCCCGCCGCGTGGTGGTTGACCGCGACGCTGGCCAGCATGCTGGTGGCCACCACGTGGGTGATCGGAATCCTGAGCGACGAGAACCGCTTCGACCTGTACATGTACGGCCGGTATGCGGCACCGACGGTCTTGCCGGTGACCGTGGTGGGGCTGGCGACAGTGGTGCGGCTGGGCGCGAGCCGGGTCTCGCGCGTGTCGGCCGTCTCGTTGCTGGCGCTGGCCGCCGTGGTGGTCGCCAACCAGCTCATCACCCGCCCGGCCATGGCCGGGCGGCCGAGCGGGCAGATCATGAATTTCCCTGGCCTGCTGGCCTGGGGGTGGCCCAGCTACCGGACGGCGCCGGCACCACCGGGCTGGGCACCCAGCCTGCTGGCGGTGGCGGTGCTGTGTTCGCTGTGGTGGGTGCTGGGCCAGTACGGGGCGGCGCGGTGGGACGAACGGCAGGCAACCCGGCGCGTGCTGGCCGCACTGGCCGCGCTGGCGGTCCTGCTGGGTGCGGTCGGGCAGGCACGGGGGGTGGTGCCGTTCTCCGCGGGTTGGCGCAAGGGCTGCACGCTCAACGACGTAGCCGCCCGGGTGGGTGCCACCGAAGTGACGTACGAGACCACCGACGAGAACGCGATCGGCTACAAGATGACCGCGTTGTGCCTGGCGCCGGCCGGGCTGCCCCGCGCGAACGCAGCGCAGGACCCGATCGAGGGGTTCCTCGTCGCCCGGCCGGACTGGCCGGGCGCACGCGAACTGGGGGCGATCAAGATCGCCGACGACGGTTTCCTGAGAGAGGCGCTGTACGTGTTGCCCGGTGAGCAGATGTCCCGGCTGCAGGCGGAAGGCGAACTGCCCGGCCGCTGACCGCTCAGCGCATCACCCCGAGCATGGTGGGGTTCCAGTCCGGGAACACGGTGCTCAGCTGGCCTTCGGACACCCCGAGCCGGCGCACCACGACCTCACTGAGCAGGTCCCGGTAGTCGTTGGTGCCGGGGACATCGCCCCGGTCCACCGTGGCCTCGGACAACCCTTCCCACTTGCCCTTGACACCACCGGCTACGCCGCCACCCATGACCATGGCGACTCCTCCGTGACCGTGGTCGGTTCCGCCGCTGCCGTTCTGTTCGACCCGGCGGCCGAACTCGCTCATGACCAGGACGGTCGTCTGGTCGATCTTGGGGCCGATGTCGGCCACGAAGGCGGCCAGCCCGCTCGCCAGGTCGTTGGTCATCTCCCGGAACTGACCCGATTCGGCGTTCCCGATCCCGGTGTGCATGTCCCACCCGCCGAGGTCGACAGTGGCCACCCGTACACCCGCATCGTGGCGAATCAAGGTGCCGATGCTGGCCAGTGCCGTGCCCCAGTTGCCGTCGGGGTAACCGCGCTCGGACGGTGTGGCGTCGGCAGCGCTGTAGCTCTGCGCCGCGTCGGATGCCACCAACGCGTTCAAGGTTTGCGCCGACATCGGATGGTCCAGGCCGGTGTACAGCTTCTCCAGCGCGGCCCGGGTCAGCTCGGCCTCCACCTCGGGCCCACGCAGCCGGAAGTCCTTCAAGTTGCGGACTCCGAGCGTGGCGTTCTCACCGATCTGGGAACGGGGGACGCTGCTGGTGCCGCTCACCGAGCGGAAGGTGGTGCCTTCGCCCATGGCCTGCAAGGCCCGGTCCAGCCATCCTGCGTTGCCCCCGGCCGCCGATCCGCCGCGCTCCAGGCAGTCCTGGGCCTGGAAGTGTGAGCGGGTCAGCTCCGGGGTGGCGATGGCCGGCACGGCGGCGAACATCTTCTTGCTGATCAGATCCTGCAACGGGGCCAGTCCGGGGTGCAGACCGAACCCGCTGTCCAGGCCGATCAGCGACGCGCTCGGCACCGCGATCCCGGGCCTGGCGTCCTGCAGCAGGTTGTCGTTGACGGGTACCAGCATGTTCAGCCCGTCCATGCCGCCACGCAGGAACACCACCACCAAAGTCCCGGTCTGCTGGCCGGGAGCGGCGAAGGACACCCGTGAGGTAACCAGCTGGGCGCCTAGTGCCATGACCCCCACGCCCATCCCGCCGGCCAATAGTTGCCGGCGCGAGAAGCCGCGAGACCAGGCTTGGGTCCTGGCCTCCGCTTCGCCCTGCACTTGGTGGGCCATCGCCCGGACCGCGGCCTGAGCGGGGTCTGGGCCCAACTTGCGCCAGTCGGGGCAGTCGGGGTGCAGCGATGCGGCGGGTTCGAAGCGACCGTCGAGGCTGGTCTGTTGCGTCACGAAAAGCTCCTGGTTCTTTCCAGTCACGGCCGGTGCGGCCGGCCGGGGGTCGGTGGTGCTGCGGTAGCCGACGGAGTCGGCAACAGCGGGGCAAGTCCGGCGAACGGCGAGTGGTTCAGCGAATCTGGAAGTACGGCGAGTGCAGGATCAGCGCCAGCGTGCTGGCGGCGCCCCGCTCGCGCGCATCGGCACTGTTCTTCGTACCGATGCTCGACTGGGCGTAGTCCACCAGTACCGAGCGCGGTTCCGCCGGGAACTGCAACCCGGTCAGCGCGACGGTGACCCGGTCCACCCAGGCATCCAGTGCCTCCTCGGCCTGCGGCATCAGTTCCTCGGTGGGGCCGGGCAGGTCTTTGATCGCACCGTGGGCCAAGATCCGGTGGGCGGTGAACCGGTTCAGGATGGATCCGGCCGACAGCCAGGCGTTGAGAACGTCCGGATAACCGTTCGGTGCGGGCCATGCCAGTGGTCGCTGCCCCATGCTTTCGAGCCGGTAGTACAGAGCTTTCATCGCATCCTTGTTACCGGGCGCGATTCCGAGCGCACGCAGTGTCGAGACCATGTCTTCCACTGGACGTTTTGTCTTTGCACCGACCGAACTCCAGAACTCGGTATCACTGAACAACGCAGCCAACACCGGCGGAATTTGGGTGTCGTTGTCCAGGTAGACCTGAGCCAGCCTGGACACCAGTTCCTCCGACGGCGCATCGGCGACGAACCGCACGGCCAGTTTGCGGGCGACGGTCTGCGCGGTGGCCGGGTGAGCGGCCAGGTAGGCGACATAGTCGTCGCCTACCTGCAGACCGGCTTCGGCATCGCCGTTCTCGCTGCTCCACTCCATTACGGTCACCGGGCCCACATAGTGCCGGTCCGGCACGTATTGGAACGTGTGCTCCTCGGACTCGATGGTCCGTCCGGTCAGTACCCTCGCCGACTGCAGCACATCGTCCTCGGTGTACCCGGCGGCGACGCCGACGCTGTGCAGTTCCAGCAGTTCCCGGCCGAGGTTCTCGTTGAGCTTGTCGCGACTGGACTGATCGTTGTTCAAGTACCGCAGCATGGCCGGGTGACGCATGGCGGCCACCAGCATGTCGCTGTACCGGCCGTAGGCGTGCTGGCGGATGACGGTCTCGTGGTAGTCCCCGGCGGCCGACCACACCCCGGAGGACGGGATCGTCACGTGCAGCAGGTTGGAGAAGACATCGGCGACGACCTCGAAAAGCTGCCGTTCGGACCAGGTCTGGCGGCCTAGCACGGACATGGCGTACTCGACCTGGTACTGGTAGCGCTCATTCTTGGGGACCGATGCGACCACGGTGGCGATGTCGGTGCCGTAGGGGGTGAGCGTCTGCTTGACTTCGGCCCCCTGCCCCGCGCCCAGTTCCGCAGACAGCTGCTCGGCCAGCCATTGGTCGATGCCGAGTTCCTCCAGCCGCTGCCGGTCCGCGTCGGTAGCACCGAACGTGGCCCGGCGCAGCAGGTGGTTCATTGCCTCGCCTTCAGACAACGGTCCCGCCGCGCCGAAAAGGGTCGCCGTCTGAGTGGCGGCGGCTACTGCTGCGCTGAATCGGCCGTCTTCGAAGTTGCCGCTGGAAACAGTGGGCGCCTTTCCCGGGCCGGTGGAAGCACCGGGGCTGGATGGCCCGGCGGACGGCCCGGCAGTCGGCGCGCCGGTAGGCCTGTCAGCCGGCATTGCGGGACCCGCTGTCCTGCCGGGTTGCGTTGTGCCGCTTGCTTGTCCGGACGGGAGGGACCCAGGAGCGGCAGGTGTTCCGGCTGCGGCGCTGGGCTTTGCCGGGTCGGTGCCGGTCGACGGCTGGGGTTTACCGGGTGATGCCCCGCGGCGGCTGCGAGTCACCGGCTGGCGCGGCTCGACGCAGCGGGCCGGTTCCGGAACCGAGCTGTTCCTGGCCTGCGTCAGCCCGCCTGCCCGAGCGAAGCTCTGGTCTCGGTCTGCTGCCGAAAGCGCTTCTATTGCAGCGTTTTCCGTATCGCCAGGCTGGCCGATGATGCGGCCTCCGGCGGCACCGGCTGCAAGCAGCCCAGCGCCCCCGAGGAACAGCGCCCGGCGTGACGCGCCGTCGGAGTCCGGCCGGTGCCGGCCCGGACCGTCCGGGCGGTGACGACCGCCTCCCTGCCGGTGCCGGCCACGCCCACTGGCACGCCGACCGGACTCGGACGCGTTCGGAAACTCGGCATTCTCGGCTTCGACAGTCATGGCACTCCAGGGTCAGGGCGCTTCATCGGGGGATTTGGTCGGCGTCGACCGAACGCCGTCGATCATTTCAAAGGTCACGGTTCGATCTCGACCTGGAAAGCTTGATTCTCACAAAAATACTGTGATCTATGCCACTTCTCTGGGCACCAATGGCGCCCTGTTATTGATTGGAAACAATCCGTCACACGCAGCTTTACGTTGGGCAACCGGGCACGCACGCTACGTTCAGAGTGAGTGCAGATACCGGACGTGACCCTTCAAGCCGTAGCGTTACCACCGCGTCCTAGCCCGGTCTTTCACGAGGTCGGTGTGGGTGATCGCAGGGGCGGGACGGTCGTCGATAGGAGCCGCTGGGCACCGGCCAGGTAGGACAGTTCGCCGGCTGGCGAGACCGGGTCCGGTCCTGGACCCAGGCGTGGGCACAGTTGCGGGGCCTGCCGCAGCGCCAGCCAGTAGGGGTGCCCGGCACGGAACCCGGACGTCGCCACCCAACACATGCTGATCGGGTGAAGCCCGATGGTCCGTTGGTCGGCCGGCGCGGCGTTCTCCCTAATCACTGGGCGCGATCACGATCGTGGCATCGGCGCCCCGCCCCGATCAGGTCCTCCTCCAGCACGGTGTCTTCTCCAACTTGGGCACCCGCTCCAGCTTGGGCACCCGCCACACCGTGGGCGACGGCGCGAGCACACCCTCCGGTGGTGCAGCACATTCCCACCGGCGATCACCTCCCAGAGGCAACAGGCGCTCAGCTGCACCGCTACGCGTAGTTTACTGCGGCAATGCGGCCGATTGCACCAGCTCGGCTGGCTTGACGGTGACTTCATGCATTGTTTTTCACGTATGTGTTGATTAATAGGTCTCGCAAAGCTTGCATGGATAATTGACTGGATAGAATCATCGGTCACGAGATGCGCTTGATGCTGCGAAAGGCTTCGCCTGTGGAGAAGGAACGTGGCAGTGACTACCATCATGGTCCATGGATTGGCCACAAAAGCACATCCGAGTGCACTTGGGGGCTGGCCGCCGCCGCCCTGTCGGCCTGCGAGCTGACGGGTGTGTCGTGGCTACGGGAGCCTGAACCAGGCCAGGGCGGTCCTCGCGGCAGTCTCGGCAAGGATGGGCCAGATTGGGATGGTGCTGTAACCGGACAAGACCCGGACATGTACTGCACGGGACGCCAACCGGACCGGGTCGTTTGAGGACGCCCGGTTCACGTTCCTGGGGTATGACGTCCGGCACCGGCCCACACGTCCTCGCCGTCCTGCGCAACCTCACCCTCAACATCCTGCGCCTCGCCGGCCACCCCAACACCCGCCTTACGCCACCACGCCGCACACACCGACCAAGCAACCAAGCTACTCACGACAACACTCGCAACGTCGCAATGACCCTGTGTCGCCTACCCCCTCGTCCCAGGACCAGTTGGTGTTGCTGGCGAGATCCTCCGGCAGGCCCATCGCCCGGAGTTCTTCGTCCAGACCGACCAGTGAGCGTGCAGGATGAAAGGCCGCCCCAGCACCACGGCGCGACAAACGTTGATGGGCTCCAACTCTTCGCATGCGCGGGCAGTCCCGGGGTCGCTCGTCGGTTCGAACGTAGGGTCGTCGTCGCTCACGCAAGGTCCTTTCGGGTGGCCTGCAGCCGGAGCCTCCAGAAGCACGGAACAGGGCGTTGAAGCCTTCGGCGGACGGAGAGGATGTGGCGCCCGAGGACCAGACCCTTGAGGGTCTTGCTGAAGTTGGGGTCGTCGAGCGAGAAAACCCGGGTCTCATTCTCGATGATACTAAGAGGTCGCGCGGGTAGGTCATGGTCGGCGGTGGGGTCGGGTGTCCCAGCGGTGGGTGGTCCAGGCGGTTCGGATGAGTCTTCTGGTGATGATGATCGCGTTGGCCAGGGCGATGAAGGCGTCGATGACGCGGGTGCGTCGTTCGGTGCAGATGGCGAGCTTCTTGAAGCCTCGGGTGTGCCAGGCGTTGGTGCGTTCGATGACCCACCGTTGGCCGGCTTGCAGTGGGAAGCCTTTGCAGCTGATG
>PDSI01000056.1 GCA_002748415.1 Micrococcales bacterium
GGGCGGTCTTGATTACCTTGTTCTCGTTGATGATGCTGGCCACCGCCACGGCGATGATTCGCGGCCGCCGTGACCCTGGCACGTCCCAGACGAGCGGACGACGACCCATCGCCAAGATCGTTCTGGAAGGTGTGGTGGTGGGATTCGTCACCGGGCTGGTCGGGGCCGGCGGGGGTTTCCTGGTGGTTCCGGCGTTGGTGTTGCTCGGCGGGTTGCCGATGGCTGCTGCGGTGAGCACCTCGTTGATGGTGGTCTCGATGAACTGCTTTGCTGCCTTGTTCGGCTACCTGTCCAGCGTGCAGATCGACTGGTCCGTGGCACTGTCGGTCACCGCTGCAGCCCTGGTCGGCAGCGTGTTCGGCGGGATGCTGGTGGGCCGGGTGCATGCCGATTCGTTGCGCAAGGGTTTCGGCTGGTTCGTCCTGGTGATGGGCTCTTTCATTCTTGTCCGCCAGTTGCTGGCCTGAGTTGAGCGACGAAGGCCCGGACCGTGCGGTCCGGGCCTTCGTCGCGTCTTCGGGTGAGTGACTACATCATCAGCAGGCCACCGGTCACCGGCAGGACGGCGCCGGTGATGTACCTGGCGTCGTCGCGGCAGAAGAAGGCCACGCCGGAGGCGATATCCTCGGGGGTGCCCATCTCGCCCATCGGCACGGTGTCGATGACGGCTTGCAGGATGTCTTCGGGCAACTTGGCGGTCATCTCCGTCTTGATGGCGCCCGGGATGATGCAGTTGACCGTGACGCCCTTGGTCGCGGTCTCCAGTGCGAGCGTCTTCGACATGCCGATCAGGCCGGCCTTGGCCGCGGCATAGTTGGACTGACCGATCCGGCCGGTCTCCGCAACGAAGGAGCTGATGTTGACGACTCGGCCGAATCCTGCCTCGAGGAAATGCGGCAGCGCGGCTTTGATCAAGAAGAACGGTCCGTAAAGGTTGGTCTTCATCACCTGATCGAAGTCCAAGAGCTGCATCTTCAGCGCCGTCCGGTCCCGGACGATGCCCGCATTGTTCACGAGGTAGTCGATGCGGCCGTAGTCCCGCACGATGTCGTCGATGATCTTCTGGCAATCAGCCGGGTTCGCGAAGTTTGCGTACCGGGAGTCGATCTCTACTCCGTCTTCTTCCTTGAGTTTCGCGACGAACGGTTCCACCACGGAGGGGGGATTGATGCAGCCTGTGACGACTTTGGCGCCGTCCAGAGCGAGTCTCCTCGTGATGCCGGAACCGATACCCTGCGTCCCGCCGGTGACCAGAGCTACTCGCGTTTCGTTCTCACTCATCGGTGTGTGCCTCTTCTCTTCATCTACGACGTGACGCCGCACGTTCGTGTGCTCTTGTAGTACGGTCCCACCCGGCTTTGTCGCCGAGCAGCCGTGTCTGCCTGTCGGTTGCTTCAGCCCAGGATGTACGTGCCGGGAGCCGCCTCCATCGGCTGATATCTCTTGTTGCCCAGTGTCTTCCGGGCCTTCTTCCGGGTACCCGATCGTTCATTGAGCCAAACTGCCCAATGCTCCCACCAGCTTCCCTGATTGTCCGTGGCGCCTTCCCGCCATTCCTGGGGCGTGGCCGGGGTCTCAGGGTTGGTGTAGTAGTGGGACCGCGTGTTGCTCGTGTCCGCGATGAGAGTCTGGACGTGACCACTGGCCGGCAGCACGAATTGGGCTTTCCCGCCGACCATTTGCGTGGTGCTGTAGCAACCGACCCAAGGGGTTATGTGGTCCGTGGACCCAGCTGCCACGTAACAATCAACCGTGACCTTGCTGATATCGAACGGAGTGCCCAGGACTTCCAGTTTTCCGGGTTCTGCCAGTTGGTTCTCAGCCACCACATCGAGCAGCTGGTGGTGCAGTTTGGCCGGCAGCCGAGTGGTGTCTGCGTTCCACGCAAGGATGTCGAACGACGGCGGGTCCTGCCCCATCAGGTAGTTGTTGACCCAATAGTTCCAGACCAACTCGTTGGGCCGCAGCCAGGCAAAGACCTGCGCCATGCGCCAGCCGTCCAAGTATCCGACAAGGCTGGACTGCAGCTTCGCCAGTTTCACCGTCCGGGGGCTGGCAAACATGAGGATTTCGGCATCCACCACGTTGTCCAGCAGCGTCACCAGCAAGGAGACCGAGTTGATTGCTTTGTCTTCCCGCTGAGCATCCAGCGACGCGAGCATCATCGCCTGCATGCCGCCCGCGCATCCGCCCATGATGTTCACGTCCGGGGAGCGGCTGATGTCCCGGGCCACGTCGATGGCTTCAAGGGCAGCTTCGGAGTAGGTGTCGAAACTCCAGTTTCGTTCCTTCGCGGTCGGATTGCGCCAGCTGATCCCGAACAGTTGAATGCCCTGGCTGACCAGGTACTCGTATCCGCTGCGGCCCGGTGCCAGGTCCAACGCGTAGTACTTGTTCACCTGTGGAGGCACAACGACCAGCGGCCGTGAGCCGACCGTCGCCGTCTGGGGGGTGTACTGGATCAGCTCGCAGACGTCGTTGCGGAACACGACGGCACCCGGGGTGACCGCCATGTTCACGCCGACCTTGTACGGCTTCCGGTTCACCTGGGACGGCATTCCGTGGTTGTGCCGTACATCGTGCACCAGATGCCCGAACCCCTTGGCGAGGCTGCGTCCCTTGGTCTCCCGGGCCCGTCGCAGTGCCGCCGGGTTGGTGAGGATGTTGTTGGTGGGCGCCACCGCCTCCCGCACCAGCCCGACCACGAACTCGACCCGCTCGGTGTCCAGCTCCGACAGTTCCAGGCCTTCGATCAGCTCGTCCAGTTCCTGTCCGACGTACAGGTAGAGCTGCATGAGGGCCTTGTACAGACGACGCTCCTGCCACGCCGGGTCGCGGAACCGCCGGTCGGACTTCTCCGGTGCTACCTCGGAACGACCGGTACCGATCCGGGCCAGCTGCGTGGCGGCTCGCGGCGCCGCCTCGATGAGAGCCAGCGGCTTGCGTATCGAGTACCTGCCGAGGGTCAGTAGCCCACCGGCTGCGTCTCGCGGCCCGTAGCCCACGAACGGGCTGGGGCCCACCCCGACCCCACCGGCGAGCTCTGCCGCCCGGTGGGCGAGGTCGTGAAGCATGAAGTGCGCTTCCGGCGAGCCGAATTCCGGTTCGTCGTGGGCGTGTGCCGACTCCGGCGCCGGTTCCTCTGTGGAAACCGACTCGTCCGGGGTAGCTGGAGCGTCCGCCTCGGGCTTCGCTTCCTTCGCCTCGGAACTCGCCATCAGTGCCTCCTCGGCGCACGCCTGTATATCGTCCGGGTCGCCTGCCTGGCGATCCGTAGCCCACGTGGGCTACGGGCCAGGACGCGCGTGGGGACGGACATCAGGACATCCGCTCCACCACGATGGCCATGCCTTGGCCACCGCCGACGCACATGGTCTCCAGACCCATGGTCTTGTCCTTCTGCTTCAGCCCGTTGAGCAGAGTGGTGAGAATCCGGATGCCGGTCATCCCGAAGGGGTGGCCGAGAGCGATGGCTCCGCCCAGGGGGTTGAGCTTCTCACTGAACGGGTCGACGCCGATGGCTCGCGCGGACGGGATCACTTGGGCTGCGAAAGCCTCGTTGAGCTCCATGATGTCGATGTCGTCGATAGTCATCCCGGCCCGCTTCAAGGCTTGGCGTGAGGACTCGATCGGCCCCAGGCCCATCAGCTCCGGGGCAACCGCGCTGACGCCGGTGGACAGGATCCGGGCGATCGGTGTCAGGCCGAGCTCCGCGGCCTTCGCGTCCGACATGATGACCGCCGCGGCGGCACCGTCGTTGAGCGGGCAGGAGTTACCGGCGGTGACGCGGCCGTCCTTACGACGGAACACCGGCCGCAGCTGTGCCAGGGCCTCCATGGTCGTGCCTGGCCGCGGCCCGTCGTCTTTGGTGTAGACGGTGCCGTCCGGCAACGTCACCGGGATGATTTCCGGGTCGATGAGTCCGGCGGCCTGCGCCGCAACGGCACGCTCTTGGCTGTTGACGGCGAACTGGTCCATCTCTTCCCGGGACACGTTCTCCTGGTCGGCGACCCGTTCCGCGGTCTCGCCCATCGGCAGGAATGCCTCGGGCAAGCCCTCGGCGTTGCCGCGCGCGAACCGCGGGTTGGCGGTCTCCGGCTGGTCTGCGTAGACGCCCAGCGGCGAGTGGGTCGTCGACTCTACGCCGGCGCAGATGAAGGCGTCGCCCTCGCCGGCTTTGATGGCGTGGAAAGCCATCCGCACAGCCTGCAGTGACGAGGAACAGTACCGGTTCACGGTGGTGCCCGGAGCGTTCGTCCCGGTCAGGAGACTCACGACCCGGCCGAGGTTGTGGCCTTGCTCGCCGCCGGGCAGGGCGCACCCCATGATCAGGTCGTCGGCCTGGGTCCGGTCGAACGAAGGAATCTTTTCGAGCACCTTGTCCACCACATCCGCGGCAAGGTTGTCTGGGCGCACGTCGACGAGCGACCCCTTGCCGGCCCGGCCGATGGCCGAACGTCCGATGGCGACAATAACTGCTTCTGGCATGTTTTCGCTCCCGCTCTTGGTTGGGTATCGCTACAGGTGTTGCTGACGGCTCAGGTCAGCGTGGATTCGCCCCGCTCTGAGGCTTGCCACTGCGCTCAACGTTCAATTCGCCGCCGGCGAGTTGGTCACGCAAGAACTTCTTGTCATGCTTGCCCACGCCGGTGCGTGGCACGTTCTCGACGAACGTCCAGAGGTCGGGCAGCCACCACTTCTCGACCTTGCCGGCGAGGAACTGCTTGAGCTCGTCACCGGTGACCTCTGCTCCTTCTTTCAGGACGACGCAGGCCAGTGGCCGCTCGCCCCACCGCTCGTCCGGGGCGGCGATGACCGCCACCTCTTTGACCTGCGGGTGTTTCGTCAGCAGGGACTCCAGCTCCAGACTGGAGATCCACTCGCCACCGGACTTGACCACGTCCTTGGCCCGGTCGGTGATGCGCAGGTATCCCCGCCGGTCCAGACAACCCACGTCGCCGGTCCGCAGCCAGCCGTCGTGGAACTTGTCCTCGGCCGGGTCTCTATAGTAGCTGGTGGTCACCCAGGGCCCGCGGACCTCGATCTCGCCGACCGATTCGCCGTCCCACGGCAGGACATTGTTGTCCGGGTCGACGATGCGGACCTCCACGCCGGCCAGCATCTGACCTGCGGTGGCCTCGTAGTCCAGCGCTTCATCGGGGCTGGCGTCCCGCGGCGGGAACGCAAGGGAGGCAATGGGATGTGTCTCGGTGAGACCCCATCCGGCTGCGAAGTTGATCCCGTACTTGTCCCGGTACTCCTCGATCAGGCTGCGGGGAGTGGCAGCGCCGCCGCACAGGATCATCCGCAGCGAGCTGAGGTCGATCGAGTCGTCCTCCAGGTGGATGACGTCCCACCACACCGTCGGCACCGCTCCGGCGACGGTGATCCGGAAGTCCGTGATGGTGCGGGCGATCCGCTCCGCATTTGCGTAGTGCGCGGGTAGGTAAAGGTCGGCACCGACCATCCAGCACAGATACGGCAGCCCCCAGGCATTGCCGTGGAACATCGGCACGTAGGGGAGGACCCGGTCGTTGTAATCCATCTTCAACGATTCCCCGGACGCCATGCCCAGGGTGAAGATGTAGGTCGAACGGTGGCTGTAGACGACGCCCTTCGGCTTGCCCGCGGTGCCGCTGGTGTAGCACATCGCGGCGGCGGAGTTCTCGTCGAGATCCGGCCATTCGTACTCCTGCGATTCCGCTGCGATGAACTCCTCGTACTCGACGATGGGAGCTTTCGCAGACAGGACGGAACGGTCGCCCTCGCCGAACACCACGATCAGTTCCAGGGTGGTGACCTCGGGAAGAGCCGGGGCGATGTGCTCGGCCAGGGCGGCGTCGAGCAGCAAGATCTTGTCCTCGGCGTGGTTCATGATGAAGGCGATGTCCGCCGGTGCCAGCCGGATGTTGACGGTATGTAGAACCGCGCCCGAGCACGGCACCGCCAGGTATGCCTCCTGATGCTCCTGGTTGTTCCAGGCGAACGTGGCAACCCGGTCTCCTGGTGTCACCCCGGCCTTCGCCAGGGCGTTGGCCAGCTGGCCGACGCGCTTGGCCAGGTCCGCGAAACTGATTCGCCGGTGACCGTCCGCGGTGGCGGTGACGATCTCACTGTCCGGGTAGTTGTCGCGGCCATGTTCGAAGATGTGCCGCAGCGACAGGGGATAGTCGGGCATCGTGCTGAGCATCAGCTATTCATCTCCTGAGGTACTGCCGCCGAGGAACTGATCAACTGCCGGCGACAAGGTTTTCCTTCCCTTGCCAGTGTGGTTCTCGCAGCTGGCGCTTGAGCAGCTTGCCGGCTGCAGACTTGGGCAGTGGCGCCAGGCTGATCTCGATGTGCTTGGGGACCTTGTAGCCGGCGATGGCCGACTTGCAGTGCACGATGAGTTCGTCCTCCGTTACCTCCTCGGTGAGATAGACCACCGCGTACACCGACTCGCCCCAGCGATCGTCCGGTACCCCGAAGACCGCCACTTCGTCCACGGACTCATGTGCCGACAGCACGGCCTCGACCTCGACGGAATAGACGTTCTCGCCGCCGGTGACGATCATGTCCTTGGCCCGGTCGACCAGGTATATGTAGGCATTCTCGTCCATGTAGCCGAGGTCGCCGGTGCGGTACCAGCCGTCACCGGGGAGGACCTTCTCGGTCTCCTCCGGCTTGTTCCAGTATGCCTTCATCACGCTCGGGCCGCGGATCCAGAGTTCGCCGACGGTGCCCCGCGGTGCCTCCTCGCCGGTGTCCTGGTCGAAGACGCGCACCTCCATCCCGACTGCGGGTTGGCCGCACGACTTCACCAGCGGCGTGTCGATGATCTTCTCCTCGTGGGTGAGGAAGATGGTCACCGGCGTGGTTTCGGTCGTGCCGTATACGTGCAGCAGTTCGGCGTCCGGGAATGCGCGCCGCGTTGCTTTCAGGGTCTCGACCGAGATCGGCGACGCCCCGTGGCTGAGGTACTTCATCGAGTCGACGTTGCGCGGCTCCTGGTTCTGTGCCTTGGCGGCCGAGGCCAGCATCGTCGGCACCATCAGGGTGTGGGTCACCTTGTGCTCCTGGATCAGCTCCAGGGCTGCGTTGGCTTCGAAGGCTGGGATCAGGACGTGGCCACCACCGGCGAACATGGTCGCCGTGATGGCCAGGGTGCCGCCGGTGTGGAACATCGGTGAGCACACCAGCCAACGGGAATCCTGCCGGAACGGCCAGGTGGCGGCGAAGTGCATGCCACTGGAGATGAGTCCGCGATGGGTGTGCATCGCTCCCTTGCCGACCCCTGTGGTGCCGGAGGTGTAGAACAACACGGCGAGATCGTCCTCGGCCGCGTGCCCCTGCAACGTCCTCTCGTCGCTGGAGGCGATGAACTGCTCGTACTCCTCGCCGATGTGGATGACGTGTTCGGCACTCTCGGGGACCGGGAAGTCGCCGTCCATGAAGACGACTCGCGGGGCGGCGTCGGCGAATAGGCCCAGCATCTCCGGGGCAGCCAAGCGTGCGTTGACAGGGACGAAGACGTACCCGCAACTGGGGACCGTCAGATACAGCTCGAGGTATCGGTCGGAGTTGGGGCCGACCATGCCCACCCGATCACCGTGGTTGAGGCCAAGAGCGTGGAGGGCTCCGGCGAGGCGACGACACCTGGCGGCTAACTGCTCATATGTACGTTGACGGTCACCGCAGATGACTGCCATTCCCTCGGGATTGGTGCGAAGCGCCCGATCAAGCGGAGCGGCGAAGGTATACAACAGTGAATCCCTCCGGGAGACAGCGATTGACGAGAGCAGAGACCACGAGCCCAGCGGCTCTGCTGGACCTGAGTAATCTCACGCTCCTGGGCCACGGCTGGCCCGGCCTTAAATTACTGATCGTTCGGTGAGAAAGTCAACGCGTTGCGCCCCTTGACTTACCGACCGCTCGGTCAGCTAGCCTGAGCGCTAGGTGCGATGTCGCGCCTCCGGCCCCTGACGGCAGGGCTTCTGGTCCGCCAGCGGTCTTCGGAATCCGACCTGAGGAAGTCCATTATGACCGATTTCTCCAAGCTCATGGCGGGTGTGTCCACCGCCGAGGTCCAGCACGAGCAGATCCACCTGCGTGGGCTCAACTTGCACGTGCAGATCCAGGGCGAAGGACCGCCGCTGCTCCTGTACTCGGGCATCTTTGGAGAAGTGGACCTGTGGACGACGCTGCTTCCGTATCTGAAGGGCTTCCGCACGATCGCCTTCGATCCGCCGGGGATCGGCAAGTCCCAGCTACCGCGTATTCCGCTGAACATGATCACCCTCGCCGAGCTGGGAACCACGGTTCTGGACTTACTCGATATCAAAAAGGCCCACGTCCTCGGTGCCTCGTTCGGCGGTGCAGTCGCGCAACAAATGGCGTTCACTCACCCCCGCCACGTGGACAAGCTCGTGCTGTGCTCCACATCCTTCGGTGGTTTGGCGATTCCGGGTAATTTGAAGGCTTTTTACCACTTCAGCAATCCGAACAGCTACAAAGCCGGAAAAGCGGAGAAGGTGGTCGGCGAGATGTTCGGCGGCCGGCTACGCGAGGAGCCTGAACTCGTCGACAAGCTCCACATGACCAAGCCGGCGAGCCTGAAGGCGTTCATCTTCCGCACCGCGCCCTTGATGGGGTGGACGGCACTGCCGTTCCTCCCGTTCATCCGTAAGCCCACACTCATTGTCGCTGGTGACGATGACCCGGTCACCCCGCTGATCAATCACCGGATCATGGCTAAACTGATCCCGAACTCCCAGCTGCATGTCGTCAAGGACGGTGGCCACATGGCGTTGCTGGACAGCCCCGAGCGGTGTGGTCCGGTGATTGCCCGCTTCCTGCGCGAAGGGCCTCAAGAGAAGCCGAAGGCTGACTCCGAGTCCTCGTCGTCCGAGTGACAGCGACGCGCCGCGTTAGTGATGACAATGATAGTGGAGGCAGGAATCAAGTGGTGACCGAGGAACCGTCCCAGGCAAACGGCTCAACCGCGGATGGGGGTACCCCCGGTATCTTCCCGGTGAGTTGGCCCACGGGCATGTCGGATCTGGAGCCGGCATGGAGGTCGGCGCACAAGTATCAGTGGGATCCGGCGCTGCTGACGTGGAGCGCTTTCCGGCCGGCTTCCTACAGCTGGGAGCAGCGCGAGGCTCTCGGCTACTGGTGGACCCTGATGAGCACGTACGTATCGGCGGCGCCACCGGTATACGCAGCGGGGCTGATGCGGGCATACGAGTCTCGGGAGCCGGATGTGCTCCGCCGTTGCGTGTACAGCTTGGTTCGCGACGGCGTCATCCACGACCTTGCCTGCCGCGGAGTGGTCTCTGGACTGCTGGAGACCTACGAACCGGCGGCCCGAATAGCCAAGACGTCGCTCGGCCAGCGGCTCTCGGACAACGTCGGTTCAATCTCCGCAATCGCCGGCGAAGCTTGGGCGCGGTCCCGGGAGTCACTGATGGATGTCCCGCTGCCGGTTTTGATGGCATCGTTCATCGTCGGGAAGACCGCAGCCGCGACCGTATCGCATCAGCTGGGCGCCGGCTCGGTCGATCCACTGTTCCAGGAGGTCTTCCGCAAGATCGGACGAGACAACGAGCGGCATGTTCAGATCGTGTTGGCCGTCCTGAACCGGGACTTCCCGTACTTGCCGGACGCGCATCGCGAACTCGTCACCCGGCAGTTGCGGGTGAGTTCGCTCTATGTGTCCGCACTGCTGCTGGAGCCTCAGCAACCGATGTGGAACGTGCCGGACGAATTCATCGTCAACCAGAAGGCCGCAGAAGATGCCTGTCGGACGGCAGGGTTCAACATCCCCGACGTGGCCGGTAAGAAGCGGTACTGGGGCCGTGCCTTGAGCAACCTGCAAGGTATCATGGAGCACTACGGCGTAGATTTTCCCGCAATGCCGGAGCTCGGCATCGAAGGTGTTGAGGTCACCGGCACCGAGGACGGCGACATCATCACGGCGTTCTGACCGCACGGAACTGCTGGACCTGCCGGCATCGGTTCCCCGCCGGCAGGTCAGTGCTGCGTGAGTGGCCGCAGCGCTCTGCCGTCCTAGTCGCCGGCGTCCGCAGCGGCCAGTAGCCGTCGCGCGTTCTCCACGTGCATGAGTTCGATCATCCGGCCGTTGACCGTGGTGACCCCGCCCTCACCGGCGTCCTGCCATGCCTGAATGATCTGCCGAGCCGCAGCCACCTCGGAGTCGTCCGGGGAGAACGCTTCGCGGCATATCGCCAGCTGCTTGGGATGGATCAGGGTCTTCCCGTCGAAACCGAACTGACGGGACTGTACGCATTCCGCTCGCAGTCCGTCCAGATCTTCGACGTCGTTGAAGACCGCGTCGATGATGCGCACCCCCGCCGCTCTGGCCGCGAGCACACACCAGCCCAGACCGGCGAGCAGCGGTGCCCGGCCTGGCACATGCTGGGCGCCGAGTTCGTGCACCAGGTCGTTGGCGCCCAGTATCAACGCCTGCAGTCCGGCTGCTGAGGCCGCGATCCGCGGAGAATTCACCACCGCGCCGGGCGTCTCGATCATCGCCCAGATGCGCAGTTGCTCCGGCGCGCTCAGCCGGTCCAGTCCGTCTTGTGCTGCCCACACGTCTTCTGGCTCGCCGACCTTGGGCAGCACCACGGCGTGCGCGGCGCTGTCGGCGACCGCCGCCAGATCATTCTGATGCCAGCCGGTGTGCGGGCCGTTGACCCGGATCGTGACGATGCCCCGCCCGCGCTCCCGTAACCGGCTCGCCGCCGCAACTGCCCGCTCTCTGGCCGCCGGTTTGTCCTCCGGGGCGACGGCGTCCTCCAAGTCGAGAATGACCGCGTCGTAGTCCAGCGTTTCCGCCTTGGCCAGCGCCCGCTCGTTGGCGGCGGGCATGTACAGGACCGTCCGCAGCGGACGGTCACCGGGGCGGGTGTCGGTCATGATCGGTGCCTCGTTTCTCCGGGCAGCTGGGCGGCAGGGTTCCGGCGGGGCTTCTCAGTCCGACCGGTCGTCCGAACCGCGACCCACCAGCTTCGGGTCGGGGTCGAAGACGACTTCGGCGTCCTTGCCGTCGTAATCGAACTGGTTGAGGAACAGCCGCATAGCGTTGATCCGGCCCCGTTTCTTGTCGTTGCTCTTGACTGTCCACCACGGCGCGAAATCGGTATCGGTGTGAGCGAACATCGCCTCCTTGGCCTCGGTGTAGGCCTCCCATTTGTCCAGGCTCTCCAAGTCCATCGGGGACAACTTCCACCGGCGCACGGGATCGATCTGGCGGATGGCGAACCTGGTGCGTTGTTCCTGCTGACTCACCGAGAACCACAACTTGGTCACCGTGATGCCAGCTTCGACCAGCATCTTCTCGAACGCCGGGGCCTGACCCATGAAAATGTCGTACTGCTCATCGGTGCAGAAACCCATCACTCGCTCGACACCGGCCCGGTTGTACCAGGACCGGTCGAACATCACGATCTCCCCGGCCGTGGGCAGATGATTGACGTAGCGCTGGAAGTACCATTGACCCTCCTCGGTGCGGGTCGGTTTCGTCAGCGCTACCACCCTGGCGGCGCGTGGATTCAGGTGCTCGATGAACCGCTTGATGGTGCCGCCCTTGCCGGCCGCGTCCCGGCCCTCGAAGACGATCACATGCTTGGCGCCGGTGTCTTGAGACCAGTACTGGAACTTCAACAGCTCGATTTGCAGCAGGTACTTCTCCACCTCGTAGCTGTTGCGGCTCATCAACCGCCGGTACGGGTAGTTCTCCGTCCACGTCTGCACGGCATCGCCCTCCGGGGTGATGAGGTCCGGATCGTCGCCGTGCTCATCGCGCACCGTGTAGCCCTCTGTTGTCAGCTTGTCGATGTAGTCGCGCAGGTTCATCTGTTGCATGTGGCTTACGTATCACATCCGGGCGGCGGGGAGAAGACACGTGAGAGTGAACGGTTCATCACAACGGGTTAGCAATGCTAGCTACGATTTCGCATCACGATGGCATCACGCTAGGGTGACACGCGTTGCGGCCCAGGTCGTCCCCGTGAAGGAAGCTGAATCTCCTATGTCGTCTCGCCATAGCGCCCGGCATATCGCCAAGCCTGCTGGCCAGTATCTGGCCCGAGTCGTTCGCCGGCGCCCCGTGGTTCCTTCCGTCCTCGCTGCCGGCTTCATGGCGGCTACCGCGCCGTCCGCTTCGGCTGCCCCGCAGGCCCCGCAGCCGCAGAGCCAGACCCAAGGGGATCAGCGTTTCGGGCCGGTGGTCACCGAACCGGCCCGGCACGCCGTCCAGAGCTCGGTGCAGGACGTCTTCGCCGCCCGCGAACAGTCCCGGCTCGCATCGAACCGAACCACTGCCAGCACGGCCCAGCTGGGCGCCGACGTGGTGCATGCGGACGCCGCGCCGGCTTGGGTCGGACCCATGACCGGCGGCTACCGGCTGACATCCGGGTTCGGGCCGCGGTGGGGGCGGATGCACAACGGAATCGACCTTGCCACGCCGGTCGGGGGAGCGGTGGCATCGGTGAGTTCCGGGGTGGTGACGTTCGCCGGCACCCAGCAGGGTTACGGCAACATCATCGAGATCCAGCATGTCGACGGAACGTCAGCCCACTACGCCCACCTGAGCAAGATCGACACCCAGGTCGGCGACCTCGTCGTCGCAGGACAGCACATCGGCAGGTCCGGCAACACCGGGGCTTCCACCGGCCCGCACCTGCATTTGGAGATCCACATCGACGGGACACCGGTTGATCCGCGCGCCTATCTGCTGGAGCAGGGAGTCGACCTCGCCGCGATCGACCGGCACTGACCGAGGCCCGAACCTCAACCGGCCGTAGGCCGGAACCCCCCCAGCCATCGGGCCGAGTGCGGTGACTGCTGCGGGCTCGGCTGCCGTCATCTGTCGCTGTGCAATCCCTCGGCCTGCTTCGCCCCTAAGCTTGCGACGTGTCGGTTCGAGGGCGGTTGAACGCTGGCCAAGCCCGGCGCGTCGCGTTGGCCGCCCAGGGCTTTGCCCGGCCTCGCCCTGCCCGCACGCCCACGGCCACAGCCATGCGCGCCACCATAGAACGGCTCGGGCTGCTGCAACTGGACTCGGTCAACGTTTTCGAGCGCAGTCACTACCTACCCCTGCTGGCCAGGCTGGGGCCGTACCGACGTGCCGAGCTGGATCGCCTGCTGCAACACCGGGAGCCGGTGCGAATGCCCAGGCGTGGAACGGCCTACACCGAATATTGGGCGCACGCAGCCTGCGTTCTGCCCGTCAAGGACATTCCGCTGTGGCAATGGCGCATGCAGGAATTCGTCGCCCGGGTGAGCCACCGCCGGTTTTACCATGAGAACGGCGACCTGTTGCGGGACCTGCGACGCACTTTCGACGACGGCCCGTTGAGCGTCAGCCAGATCGAGCATCCCGGTAACGTTCGCCTCGGCGGCGGCTGGTGGAACCACAATCTGGTCCGGCGGGCGGTGGACCTGCTGTTCTGCGAAGGCGAACTGCTGCCGGTCGGCCGGATCAGATTCGAGCGGCGCTACTGCCGGACCGCCGAGGTGGCCGCCGCGGCCGGTGTTCCTCTTCTCGACGGGTCGCCGGCTCGCCGGGCGGCGGTCCGCGAGCTGGTTCGTCGTGCCTGCGTCAGCCTGGGAATCGCAACGGCGGACGACATCGCCGACTACTACCGGCTGTCTCGTGCCGATACGGAGGCCGCGCTGACCGGCTTGGTCGGCCGCGGAGAGGTCGAACAGGTGTCGGTGGACGGTTGGGCAGCGCCCGCCTACCTGCATGCTGGGGCGCGCTTCCCCCGCACCGTCCGTGCCCAAGCGCTGCTGTCGCCGTTCGATCCCGTCTGCTGGTACCGGCCACGGGCCGAACGGTTGTTCGGGTTCCGCTACCGCATCGAGATCTATGTACCGGCCGCCAAACGCCGGTACGGCTACTACGTGTTGCCGGTGCTCATGGACGACTCGCTGGTGGGCCGAGTGGACCTGAAGAGCGACCGGGATACCAGGACGCTGCAGGTCCGGTCGGCCTGGATCGAACCCGGGCAGGAAGCCCGCCGGTCCGAACTCACGCCTCGGCTGGCGCAGCTGTTGCGGCAGGCTGCGGACTGGCAGGGATTGGCCCGGGTCTCGGTGCACAACCACGGGACGTGGGCCGGGGATCTCAGTGCGGTCCTCGCATCCGGGCGGAACTGACACAATGAGGCATCCGGAACCGAATCCCAGGAGGCTGACATGCCGGTGAATATCCCGGCGGCACTCCCCGCCAAGCAGGTGCTCACCTCGGAGAACATCTTCGTGATGTCCGACGAGCGGGCCCTGCACCAGGACATCCGGCCCCTGCGTATCGGCATCGTGAACCTGATGCCCACGAAGATCGCCACCGAAACCCAACTTTTGCGACTCCTCGGCAACACGCCCTTGCAGCTGCAGATCAGCCTGCTGCGGATGGAGACCTACGACGCCCGCAACACCGCGCAGGAACACCTGGACGCGTTCTACACCACCTTTGCCGCGGCCAGGAGTTCCAAATTCGACGGCCTGATCATCACCGGCGCCCCGGTTGAGCGGCTCGCGTTCGAGGACGTCGCCTACTGGCCGGAACTGTGCGAATTGATGGACTGGGCCAAGGAGAACGTCTTCTCCACCCTGCACGTGTGCTGGGGTGCGCAGGCCGGGCTCTACCACCACTACGGGGTGCCAAAGCGCGAGCTTCCATCCAAGGTGTTCGGTGTCTTCGACCACGACGTGCTGGTACCTACCTCGCGCATCGTCAGTGGTTTCGACAGCCCCTTCCCAGCACCGCATTCGCGGCACACCGATGTGCTGGCCGAGGACATCGAGTCGGTTCCGCAGCTGCAGCTGCTGGCGGTCTCGCCCAAGGCCGGGGTCTACCTGGTGGCCAGTACCGATGCCCGGCAGCTGTTCGTGACCGGGCATCCCGAGTACGACGCCGAGACGTTGGGGCAGGAGTACCGGCGCGATGTCGATGCGGGCCACCACATTGACGTGCCGCACAACTACTTCCCCGACGACGATCCCCGCAGACCACCACGGGTCACCTGGCGTTCGCACGCGCACCTGCTGTACGCGAACTGGCTGAACTACTGTGTGTACCAGCGGACACCGTTCGATCCGAGTAACATCCCTCAGGAGGCGATCACCGATGACACATGGAGCTGAAGTTCTGGAAGGCCTGCGTGAACCCGCTGGTGCACTGCGAGCGGCGATCCCGGAGGTGTACGCGGGGTTCGGCCAATTGCACAAGGCCGTCTTCAGCGACGGAGCCCTGGACGTGAAGACCAAGGAGCTCATCGCCCTGGCGCTGGCCGTGACCAAGCAGTGCGACGGATGCATCGCCACTCACGCCCGCGCTGCCGTCCGCAACGGCGCTACCAAAGAAGAGGCCGCGGAAGCCATCGGCGTCGCCATCAATCTCAACGGCGGCCCGGCCACCGTGTACGGACCGCGTGCCTACGCGGCCTTCCTGGAGTACGACGAGAAGAAGAAGGGCTGAAACCGGCGACTCGGGCCTGTCAGGGTAGATGAGCCGCCAGGCTGGGGGTGTTGGCCAGCAAGTCTTTGGTGTACTGCGCCTGAGGGTGGTCGAGAACATCGACGACGGAACCGGATTCGACCAGATGCCCGTCTCGTAGCACCAGCACGCGATCGGCGATGGAGCGTACCAACGCCAGATCATGGGTGATGAACAGCATCGAGATGCCCCGCTCGGCCCTGACCCGGCTGAGCAACTCGGTGATCGAACCTTGGATGGAAACGTCCAGTGCCGAGGTGATCTCGTCGCAGATCAGGATGTCTGGCTCGGCCGCGAGTGCCCTGGCGATGGCTACTCGTTGCCGCTCACCACCGGACAGCCGGTTCGTTCGCAGGTGGAGGACGCCAGCCCCGAGTTGGACCGACTCGAGGAGTTCGGCGGCCCGCGTGCGCGCGGCGGCGCCGCTGGCCAGGCCGAACAGTTCCAGCGGTCGCACCATGATCTGTTCGACCGTGCGGCGCGGGTTCAGCGACTGGTACGGGTTCTGGAAGATGTACTGCACCTGCCGCCGAGCACGGCTGGTCCGTTGCCGGGCCGCGCGGGCCAGCTGCTCCCCGCGTAGCGTGAGCGTGCCCTCCCACTGGTCGTGCAGGCCGCCGATGCACTGCGCGATGGTGGTCTTGCCCGACCCCGACTCGCCCACCAGGGCAACCACTTCTCCGCTGCCGACGTGGCAGCTGACGTCGTGCACGACGTGGGCGGCGCCGTAGTAGATCTGCAGCTGCTCGACCGCCAGCAAGGTCTCGCCGTGCTTTCCCGGGGGAGTGTCGGCGACCACCCGGTCCCGCGGGTCCCAGCGGGGAAGCTCACCCACCCGTAGGCATCTGGCCCGGTGCTGCCCTTCCGGTCGCCCGACCGGCTCCAGGCGGACCTTCGTGGAACCGCACGTATCGGAGGCAAACCGACACCGCGGGTGGAACCGGCAGCCCGCCGGCCGGTATCCGGGCGCAGGCGCTTCACCGGGGATACCGGCCAGCGCGTAGGCTTCGTGCACGTGCGGGATGGCCTCCAGTAGGGCGCGAGTGTACGGATGTGCGGGTTCGGCGAAAACCGCGTGTGCCGGACCGTCCTCGATGCCCTGACCGCCGTACATCACCAGTACCCGGTCGGCGATGGACGCCACGACTGCCAGATCGTGCGTGACGTACAGCGCCGCGACGCTGAACCGTTGGCAAAGCTCTTGCAACAGCTGCAGGACCATCGCCTGGGTGGTGACGTCCAGGCCGGTGGTGGGCTCGTCCAGCACCAGCACCTTGGGACGGGGCAGGAACGTCATCGCCAGCGCCACCCGTTGCACCTGCCCACCCGAGAGTTGGTGCGGGTAGCGGCGCAGGAAGGCGTCGTCGTTCGGCAGGCCGACCTCGGGCAGGATCTGCCGCACCCGCTCGTCACGTTCGGTCGCGGTGCCCATCTCGTGCAGGTCGAGCAGTTCTCGCAGTTGGGCTCCGATGCGGATGGCCGGGTTAAGTGCGGAACTGGGATCCTGTGGGACGTAACCGATCTCGGTTCCCCGCAGGTTGCGTACCTGGGCGGGCGGCAGTGCCCGGATGTCGTGGCCGTTCACCAGGATGTCGCCGCCGCTGATCTGGGCTCCGGCGCGGGCGTAACCCAGGAGTGCGGTTCCGGCGGTGGTCTTCCCGGATCCGGATTCGCCGACCAGGCCCACGATGGTGGCGGGGCGCAACTCGATGTCGAGGTCGTCGACGACGTCGACATCTCGGCCGGTCAGCTGCACGCGCAGCCGGTGCGTACTGGCGGCGACGTGTTCGTTGCTCATCGCCGCGCTGCTGATGGCTGTCCCGCTCATGACTGTCCTTTCGCCGCCCGCTGTCCGATGCCGTCGGCGATCAGATTGGTGCCGATGGTGAACAGTCCGATCAGGATCACCGGGGCGAGCACCCCCCAGGGCTGCACCAGGAGTCCCAACCGGTTCTCATTGGTCATCTGCCCCCAGTCCGCGGCACCGGAATCGCTGGCGAAACCGAGGAACCCGATACCGGCGACCAGCCCGATCGAATAGGTCAGCCGCAGCCCGGCCTCGGCCATCAGCGGCACCACCAGATTCGGGCCGAGTTCGGCGACCGCGATCCGCCATCGGGATTCGCCCAGCGCTTCGGCCGCGCTGACGAAGTCCTGGTCCACGTAGGTCAGTGCGACTCCGCGAGCCACCCGGGCGACCCTGGGGGCGTGGGCCACGGCGACGATGAGCACGATCATCCACCACGTGGGCTGGTCCACCGCTGCCAGCACCACCAGGGCGACCAGGATCTGCGGCATGGCCAGCAGCACATCGTTGCCGCGCATCAGGACCTCGTCCCACCATCCGCCCGCGTAGGCGGCCACCACCCCGACGACGATGCCTAACCCGACGCCGAGAGCGGTTGCGGCCAGGGCGATCAGCAGCACCGACCGGCCACCGTGCAGCACCCGGCTGAGCACGTCCTGGCCCAGGTAGTCGGTACCGAGGAACGACCCTTCGCCGGTGAACGGTTTGCCGACGATGTCGTACTCCCCGTGCGGCGCGAACCACGGCCCGCTCAGCGCGAGCGCGACCACGGCCAGGGTGATACCCGCCCCTACGACGATCTGCGGTGCCGCCGCCCAGCCGCGTGGCCGGAAGCGAGACCTCGGGCTGATGCGTTCGTTCGTGCTCATGCGGTCATCCCCGTTCGGGCACGTGGGGTGAACAGGATCGACAGCACGTCGGCCGCCAGGTTCAGCAGGATGTAGGCGGCCGCGATGATCATGGCCAACGCCTGCACGACCGGGAAGTCGGAGTTGCGCACGGCATCGACCAGCGCGGCGCCGATGCCGGGATAGTTGAACAGGTACTCGATCAGTACCGCACCCCCGACCAGCCAGGCGAGTTGGAGGGCGGTGACCTGGATGGTCGGCACCACGGTGTTGGGCAGCGCGTGCCGGCGGAGCACCAGGTTCTCCGGGATCCCCTTGAGCCTGGCCAGCTCCACGTAGTCCGAGTCCAGTGTTTCGAGCAGGTTCGAGCGCAATATGCGCGTCAGGTAGGGCGTGACGGCGACGACCAGAGTGGCCACCGGCAGGATCAACGACCAGGGACGCTGCCAGGGCATCGTGCCCACCGGGAGCACCGTGACTGCCGGCAGCAGGTGGAACACGCTGGTGGACAGCAGTGTGACCAGCAGGATGCCGGTCACGAACTCCGGGATGCCAGCCAACGCCAGCGTCACCGTCTGGATGCCGCGGTCGAGCGGTCCACCGCGCCCGCGGGCCGTCAGCATCGCCAGGCCGACCGACAACGGCACCATGAACACGGCCACGATGAGAACCAGGAAGGCGCTGTTCAGGGCCTTGCCCCCGATCAGGTCGGCGACCGGCAGCCCGTTGGTCACCGAGGTGCCGAGGTCACCGCGCAGCAGACTGCCCAGCCATGATCCGTAGCGGGTCAGTGGTGGCTCGTCCAAGTTGAGTTCTGCCCGGATCGTGGCGACGCGCTCGGGGCTGACCTCGAAGTCCTTGCCCAGAATGGCTCGGACCGGGTCACCCAGTGCCGATGTGGCCACGAAGACGATGAGGGACACCAGCCACAAGGTGAGTGCGGCCAGGCCGAGCCGGCGCAGGGTCCACCGGACCCAGGCACGGGTGGCGGAACGCGGGTTTGCCGCGCTTTCCAGGGACCGAGTCGTGGCATCCGTTCCCGTGGCTGCGGTTCCGGATGCTTGCTGGCCCGGCGGGGGGTCCGCCGGGGCCTGGGGCGGGGTGCTCATAGTTTCTCCGCGGGTCTGACCAGGTTGAATCGGAAAGCGGATACCGCCATCTCCCGGGCGGGCTCCAGGCCGGTCACGAAATCGCTGTACGCGTCGACCTGGTTCTTGAACGCCCAGATGATGTACCCGCCGTCCTCGTACTCGATGCGCTGTGCGTCCTGCAGCAGCATGCGCCGGCGGTCCGGGTCCGTGGCCGCCCTGGCCGCGTAGATCAGATCGGCGAATCGCTTGTTGCCGAAGTGCGTTTCGTTGTACGGCGAGGTCTCCAAGGCACACCCGACAACCTGGGGGATGTACTGGCGGGTGAAGAAGAAGTCCTGCGCGAAAACCCACTGCAGGTACTGCTCCCCGTAGAAGATGTTGCCGTCCAGTTTCTTCAACCGGACGTCGACACCTGCCTTGGCGGCATGCTGGACGAACAGGTTGGCCGACTCGACGCCGCCTGCCCCGACGGCACTGGAGGTGACCAGTTCGACCTGCAGGTCCCGCTGGCCGGCTTGTTTGAGCAGCGAGGCCGCCCGGTCGATGTCCTGTTCGCGTTGCGGGAGTTGGTCGCCGATGTAGCTGGGGTCGAACGGGGAGTACAGGTCGTTGGCGACGCGGCCGAACCCGTTGAGGGCTTGATCCACCATCTGCTGGCGGTCCGCGATGAAACGCATGGCCTGGCGCACGCGCCGGTCGGTGAACGGTGCTGTGTCGACTCGCATCGTGAACGGGACCCAGCCTCCGGTCTCGGAGACCAGCGTGTGCGCCCCCTGGCGTTCGATAGCCTGCGCCAGGTAGCTGGGCAGGTTGTCGATGGTGTGCACCTGCCCGGCCAGCAGCGCGTTGGTCTTGGCTGCGTCATCGGCGAAATCCAGGATGACCAACTCGTCGAAGGAGGCGGTGGTGTCCCAGTAGTCGTCGTTGCGGAGGAACCGGCTGCGTTGGCCCGGCACGAAGAGATCGAACTTGAACGGCCCGGTGCCGACCGGGTGGGCTGGGTCGAAGTCTTCCGGGATGATGCCGAGGGAGTAGGCGGCGAGAACCTGGTCCAGGATCGCGTACGGCTCCTTCAACACCAGCCGGTAGGTGTGCGGATCCACCACTCGGCAGGCGCCCAGATCGGCCAGCGGAGCGACGTCGGAGGCGTACGGTGCCGGGTTTTCCGGGTCCATGATCCGTTCGATGCTGGCCTTGACGTCGGCGGCGCGGACCGGGCGGCCGTCGTGGAAGGTGACGCCCTCGCGCAGCCGGATGGTCCACTCGGTGGCGTCCGCGTTGGGTTCGACCTCTTGGGCCAGCGACGGTTCGATCTCGAAATCGGGGCTGTAGCGCAGCAGCGGATCGTACAACTGTTTGACCCGGGCGATGTCCGGCCAGGTGACCGGAAAGTGGGGGTCGAGAGTGTCCTTGAGTCCACCGCCGGTGGCGCCGTGGACCAGCTGCGAGGTCACCGCGTCCGAGGCCGGGGCGGTACAGGCGCCGAGTCCGAGGCTGCCGATGGTGAGGCCGCCCAGTCGGAGGGCGTTGCGGCGGGTGAGGGCTCGACTGCTCGGTTCAGTGGTCACGGCGTCGTCCTCCCTATGACGCCTAACGTAGCCCAATCGACGGAAGAAGAGTACTGAGCTGTACGGTTCAACAAGTCTGCCGTGGTCGGTGGCCCGCCGTTGTGCGAGCGGATCGCAACTCATGTGGACCCGTTCACATCGTGAGAAGGCACACCCTTGGACGTGCGTGGTTCGGCGTCCGGTCCCGCGGGCACGTGACAGAATCGTGAGCCGTGCGCGTATTCAACTTCTCCGCCGGTCCTGCGATGATCCCGTTCGAGGTTCTGGAGCAGGCGCGATCCGAGCTTACCGACTGGGCGGGCACCGGCATGTCCGTGATGGAGGTCAGCCACCGCGGCAAGGACTTCGTGGCGTGCGCCGAACACGCCGAACACATGCTGCGGGAGGTCCTGGGAATCAGCCAGGACTATGCGGTGCTATTCCTGCAAGGCGGGGCCACTGGCCAGTTCGCCGCCGTGCCGATGAACCTCACCTCCCCCGGCGAGGCGATCGACGTGATCGACACCGGGTCCTGGTCGAAGAAGGCCATCGCCGAGGCGGCCAGGCAGGATCTGCAGGTCGCCGTCGTGGCCGACGAGGCGGACTCCGGGTACACCAGGGTCCCCACGCCGGGTTCCATCAGTGTCAGCCCGGGGGCCAAGTACCTGCACTACACCGCCAACGAGACCATCGGCGGGGTCGAGTTCGGGTATGTGCCGCAGGCCGGTGACGTGCCGGTGGTCAGCGACTTCTCCTCGACCATCCTGTCCAGGCCAACCGAGGTGGACAAGTTCGGCGTGCTGTACGCGGGCACCCAGAAGAACATGGGCCCGGCCGGAATCGGGGTCGTCATCGTTCGCCGCGACCTGATCGGTAAGGCCAGGCCGGGGACCCCGACGATCTGGGACTACGCCGTCATGGACTCCTCCGGCTCGATGAGCAATACCCCGCCGACCTTCGGGATCTACCTGCTCGGGCTGATCCTCGACTGGACCCAGCGGCACGGTGGGCTGACCGGCATGGCCGCCCGCAACGCCGAAAAGGCGGCCGCACTGTACGCGGCCATCGACGGCTCGGATTTCTACACCAACCCCGTGCAGCCGGACTCCCGGTCGCGGATGAACATCCCGTTCACCCTTGCCGACCCGCAGCTGGACGCCGAGTTCCTGGCCGGCGCGCAGCAAGCCGGGCTGGCCAACCTCAAGGGGCACCGCAGCGTCGGTGGGATGCGTGCCAGCATCTACAACGCCATGCCGCTGGCGGGTGTCAACGCATTGATCGAGTACATGAAGGAGTTCGAGCGAGCCCACGGGTGAGCCAGCAACCATGAGCCAGAATCGTTTTCGTATCCAGACCCTGAACAACATCAGTTCGAGCGGGCTTTCCCGGTTGCCGTCGGAATCCTATGAGGTGGGCCCCGAGGTCGCCGACCCGCACGCGTTGCTGCTGCGCTCGGCGAACCTGCACGGTGAGCCGATCCCGGCCTCGGTGCTGGCCGTCGCGCGGGCCGGGGCCGGAACCAACAACATCCCGGTGGAGGAGTTCACCACCCGCGGCATCCCGGTGTTCAACACACCGGGGGCCAATGCGAACGCCGTGAAGGAACTGGTCCTTGCCAGCGCACTGATGTTCGCCCGCAACCTGTTTCACGCGGCCCTGTTCGCCAGGGACCTGCCGGGCGACGATGCTCAGATCAGCAAGAAGGTGGAGAGCGGCAAGAAGACCTACGTCGGTTTCGAACTGCCCGGCCGCACCTTGGGCGTGGTCGGCCTGGGCGCCATCGGCGTGCAGGTCGCCAACGCTGCCCAGGCACTGGGCATGCGGGTGGTCGGGTACGACCCGCAGATCACCGTGCGCCACGCCTGGCAGCTGTCGGCAGCGGTGGAGCGAGCCGACACCCTGGAAGACGTCTTCCGCCAAGCCGACTTCCTCACCCTGCACGTTCCGCTCAACGACGGCACCAAGAACCTGGTCAACACCCAGCGGTTGTCGCTGATGAAACCCGATGCCGTCCTGCTGAACTTCGCCCGCGGCGGCATCGTCGACGACGCAGCGGTCATCGCCGCTCTGGACCGGGACCAACTGCGCGGTTACGTGTGCGATTTCCCCGGCACCACGCTGAACACCCACCCGAAGGTCATCGCCCTGCCGCACCTGGGCGCTTCCACCGTCGAAGCGGAGGACAACTGTGCGTTGATGGCCGCCGACGAGTTGCGCGCCTACCTGGAGAACGGGCAGATCTACAACTCGGTGAACCTGCCGGACGCCAAACTGCCGCGCAACGAAGCCAACACCCGCATCCTCATCGTCAACAGCAACGTGGTGAACATCGTCGGCCAGGTCACGACCGCGGTGGCCGAGGCAGGCCTGAACATCGCCGACCTGTTGAACACCTCCAAGGGCGAGCACGCCGTCACGGTGCTCGACGTCGAAGGTGAGGTGCCCGACGCGCTGCGCGGGCAGCTGGCCGGAATCGAGGGTGTCCTGAGTGTCCGGGTGTTGCACCCCACGGCGGCGTGAGCGCGCCCGCGGGTGACTTCGGTTTCACCGTCACCAGCGGGCTGACCGGTAGGCCGGGCCGGGCCGGGGTGATCCGGACCCCGCACGGCCGGATCCGCACACCGGCTTTCGTCGCCGTCGGGACCAAGGCGACCGTCAAGGCGGTGCTGCCGGAAATGCTGGCCCAGCACGGCGCGCAGGCGGTGCTGGCCAATGCGTATCACCTGTACCTGCAACCGGGTGCAGACGTTGTCGAGGAGGCTGGTGGGCTGGCCGCGTTCATGAACTGGCCGGGCCCGACCTTCACCGATTCCGGTGGCTTCCAAGTGCTGTCGCTGGGCGCCGGATTCAAGAAGATGCTCGCGATGTCCAGCGAGCAGCTCACCAGCGACGACGTCATCGCGGCCGGCAAGGACCGGCTGGCCACCGTGGACGAGGACGGGGTGACGTTCAAGTCGCACCTGGACGGGTCGATGCACCGGTTCACCCCCGAGGTTTCGATGCGGATCCAGCACCGGCTGGGCGCCGACATCATCTTCGCCTTCGACGAATGCACCACGCTGCTGAACAGCCGCCGCTACCAGGAGGCGGCGGTGCGGCGCACCGAAGACTGGGCCGCGCGTTGCCTGGCCGAACACGACCTGCTGTCCCGGCAACGGGCAGACCGGCCCTACCAAGCGTTGTTCGGGGTGATCCAGGGCGCCCAGTACGAGGACCTGCGCCGCAATGCGGCGCGCGGGCTGCTCGAACTCGACTCCGACCGTGGCGGTTTCGACGGCTACGGAATCGGTGGGGCGTTGGAGAAGGAGAACCTCGGCACCATCGTCGGCTGGTGCGCCCAAGAGCTGCCGGCGGACAAGCCACGGCACCTGCTCGGCATCTCCGAACCCGACGACATCATCACCGCCGTGGCCAACGGCGCGGATACCTTCGACTGCGTCTCCCCGTCCAGGGTGGCCCGCAATGGTGCGGTATACAGCCCGGACGGGCGTTTCAACATCACCAGGGCACAGCACAAACGCCAGCACATGCCGGTGGACGAGCACTGCGACTGCTACACGTGCGCCCACTACACCCGCGCCTACCTACACCACCTGTTCAAAGCCAACGAGCGGATCGCGGCCACCCTGGCCACCATCCACAACGAACGGTTCGTCATCCGGCTGGTCGACTCCCTGCGGGAGGCCATCGAGACGGGTACCTTCGACACCGTCGCCGCCGGTATCCGCTCCCGCTACTACGGCACCTGACGGTAACTCGGTTCGCGCTGCTTGATCACCCGGATGACCGGGGTGGTCACCACCGGCAACAGGACCAGTTCCACCGTCACCTTCAACGCGAAACCGGCTGCGGTGTAGTTGATCAGGTCGCCGACGGCGGTGATCCCGATGGCCGGGCCGGCGATCAGGCAGAAAACCGTGGTGTCCAGGAACTGGCCCACCAGGGTCGAGGACGCCAACCGCTGCCACATCCGCCGTTCCCTGTTCCTGGCCTTGAGCCGGGACACGATGAACGCGTTGGACAACTCGCCCACTAAGTAGGCAGCAGAAGATGCCAGCACGATCCTGGGCACCACCCCGAACACGGTCGCGAACGACTCCTGGCCGGTGTAGCCGGGTGCCGCCGGTGAGATCGTGACCAGCCAGAACGTCACGATGGAGATCACCATCAGCGCGAAGCCGAGCAGGATCGTGCGGCGTGCCGCCTTCCACCCGAACACCTCGCTGAGGATGTCGCCGATCACGTAGGTCAGCGGGAACACGAACACGCCACCGTCGGTGAAGACCGGGCCCAGCCGGATGCCTTTGGTGGCCCCGATGGTGCTGACCAGCAGCAATGTGCAGAACGCTGCGGCCAAGGCGGCGAAGGTGAAGCTGCCGGGGCTCGCGTAGACGGGGGCCGATCGAGCCGATGCCTCAGGCGTGCTCACAGGCAGTTATTGTGCCAGGGGAAGTATTGTGCCCGGCAAAGCTGGTGCGGCAGTGCAGCTGGTGCGGCGGTCCACCTGCCGGTCAGGTCCCGCTGCCGGTCAGGGGCTGCCGGCCAATGCGGTGGTGTCGACCACCCAGGGTTCGCGCGGTATCAGCGCCGGGTCGAACCGCGCCAGCAGGGCCGGCGCATCGACCGGTTCACCCGCGCCGGCCAGCCCGGCGGAGCGTGCCAGCAGCGACAGGACGGTCGCCGGCGTCCACCCCAGCGGTGCCAAGTCGGCCATCGTCACCGCGCCGTCCCGCTTCGCCAGCCGCACCCCGTCACGGTTCACCGCCATCGGTACGTGCGCGTAGCGGGGGACCGGGAGGCCGAGCACACCGGCCAGGTAGGCCTGCCGCGGTGCGGATGCCAGGAGGTCATCGCCCCGGACCACCTGGCCGACCTGCTGGGCGTCGTCGTCGACCACGACCACCAGGTTGTAGGCGGGGATTCCGTCGTTGCGCCGCAGTACCAGGTCGTCGACCATGGCGCGGTAGTGGCCCGCGTAGTCGTCGACCACCTCGGCCTCCCGCACCCCGGCTCGTAGCCGCAGCGCGGCCGGCCTGGTCCTGGCCCGGTCGGCTCGTTGCCTGGAGTTCAGGTCTCGGCAGGTACCGGGGTAGGCGCCCGGCGGGGCGTGCGGGGCACTGGGCGCCTCGAGGATGTCCCGGCGGCTGCAGAAGCACTCGTAGGTGCGGCCCTGGGCGGTCAGCTCGGCGAGGACGGTCTGGTAGGTGTCCAGGCGATCGGACTGCCACATCACGGGTTCGTCCCAGTCCAGCCCCAGCGCGCGCAGGTCCCCCAGTTGCCGCTGTGCGGCGCCCGGTTCCACCCGGTCCAGGTCTTCCATGCGCATCCGGAACGGACGACCCTGGGAGCGAGCGAACAACCAGGCCAACAGTGCGGTGCGCAGGTTGCCCACGTGTAGATCGCCACTGGGGCTGGGGGCATAGCGGCCGGCCGGTGGGGACACGAACGCAGTCTGGCACGGCACAGGGGCGAGCGATCAGCCGGGCCGGTCCGTGACGTGAACCTTCAGGTCTGCAACCAAGGCCAAGCCGAGTTCGAGCAGTTGCGCCTCGTCGAGGCGCACGCCGGCACCGGACAACGTTGCCGCGGAGCGCAGCTCGGCCAGCCGCGAGCCGTGCAGGCAGACACCGCGAATGCGGGCTCCGCGCAGTTCGACGCCCGCCAGGTCACAGTCCAGCAGCGCGACGTTGCGCAGGACTGCCTCGCTCAGGTCGGCCTCCCGCAGCGGTGTCCCGGTCACCCACAGCGAGGTCGCCTCGGTGCCAAGCAGACTCGCCATGGTGGCGGTCCCGTCCTCGATCAGAACATCGGTGAGCTCGGCCCCGGCGAGCACGACCCCGGTCATCCGGCACCCGCGGAAGCTGACCCGGGTCATACGGCAAGAACCGGTGAAAACCGTACCGGCCAGGTCGCACCGTTCGAAAACCACATCCCTGGCTTGGAACCCACTGATCCGCCGGCCGCCCAGCCCGGCCTCGGACAGGACACACTCGGTGAGGCTGACGTCGTACAGCCGCTCGGGTATTCGCAAGCCCGCGTCAGCTTGCAGGCACACCCAGTCCGCGCCGTTGCCCAGGGCGCCAGGAGCCGGTGGCAACTCGGCGGGTAGGTCCGGGGCGGTGGGCCGGCGCGGGGGCTGGTCGCGTCTTCTCCTGGCTGTCGGCACAACAGGCACCGTACTCGCGTTCCTCCCGGTGCGGGCCCGCCGGCCGCACGTCGTAGGCTTGACCAATGCTTCGCGTGGGTCTGACCGGGGGAACCGGGGCCGGCAAGTCCACGGTGAGTGCCCGGCTCGCCGAGCTCGGCGCGGCCGTGGTCGACGCCGATCAGATCGCGCGGGAGATCGTGGCGCCCGGCGCCCCGGCGCTGGCCCGGATCCGGCAACGGTTCGGTGCCGGTGTCATCGGCTCCGACGGCTCGTTGGATCGCGCCGAGGTGGCCCGCATGGTGTTCGCGGACGACGCGGCACGGGCCGACCTGGAAGCCATCATGCACCCGCTGATTGCGCAGCGGACCGAAGAACTGTTCGCCCAGGCGAAGGCGGACGGTGCGCGGGTCGTGGTGCACGACGTGCCGTTGCTGGTGGAAAAGCAGCTGCAGGACAACTACGACATCGTGCTGGTCGTACACGCGGATGCCGGGCAGCGCATCGCCAGGCTGGCGCGAACTCGCGGCATGAGCCCGGACGAAGCGCGGCAGCGCATCGACGCCCAGGCCACCGACGAACAGCGTCGCGCCGTTGCCGATGTGTGGATCGACAACTCCGGCACACCCGCGCAGACCATGGCCAAGGTCGATGAAATCTGGCGAAACCACTTGGTGCCGTTCAGCAAGAGCTTGGAGCAGGCCTAGCCCGTTCGAGCGTTCTGCGAACCGGCGCCGGATTCAGGACGACGGCGTGACCCGCAGCAGGGAGTCCCTGTCGCCGTTGGTGGTCGTCAGGTACAGCGACCCGTCCGGGCCGGACACTGCGGCTCGCAGCCGCCCGTAGGTCCCGTCGAGTTCCTCCGGGACGCTGACGCTCTCGACCTCGCCCTCCTTGGAGAGCCGCATGAGCATCAGCCGGGACGCCTTCAGCGTGGTGACCGCCAGTGCGCCGTCGTACTGGCCCCAGGCCTCGCCGGTCACGAACGTCCCGTCGCAGGTTGCCAGTGTGGTCTGGCCGGACCGCCAGACCGCGTTCACGGCATCCGGGTAGCGGGCAGTGTCGGTCATCGGCACGTCCTCGTCGTATCCGGTGACGGTGCCGCCTTGGGCTGGGTCCCAACCGTAGTTGGCCCCAGGGGTCAGCAGGTTCACCTCGTCGTTGATGTCCGGGCCGTGTTCGACGGAGAAGATCCGATTCGTGCCCGGCCTCGGCGCGACTCCTTGCACATTGCGGTGTCCGTAGGTGAGCACGAATCGCTGGTCGGTGTTTTGGGCTTTCGCGAACGGGTTGTCCGGCAGCGGTTCTCCGGTCCGCAGGTTCAGCCGAAGCACTTTGCCGCCCAGGCTGCTCAGGTCTTGCGGAAGGCTCCCGTTCGCGGTGTCCCCGGTTCCCACGATCAGCGCCCCGTCCTGGGCCAGCTCCGGGCGGCACCCGGAATGCCGCCCGGAGCTGGCGAGCGGCAGGCCGGTGAGCAGGTCGGTGACCTTGGTGGCGGCCGAGCCGTCCTCGGCCAGCTCCCAGGTGACCAGGCGAATGTCGACGGGCTTGCCGTCCTGCTGGTGCGTCTGGCAGGTGGTGAACCGGCGGGTCTGTTCGAAATCGGGGTGGATGACCATCCCCATCAGGCCGCCCTCTCCCTGGACCATGACGTCGTCCAGGTCTGCCTCCACCGTTCGGCGCGAAGCGTTCTCCCCGGATCCGGACAGCAGACTCAACCTGGCCGGCCGTTCCGTCACCAGGATCTGCCCGTCCGGCAGGAAGCCGAGATCCCAGCCGTGTTCCAGGTCGCTGCTCACTTCCTCGACCCGGACGGCGGGGGCGACGCCGCGTTCCGGCACATCCATGGCCGCGGTGCCCTGAGGCCCGATGGTGCTGGCTTGGGACGGCATCTGCGCCGGCACCTCACCGATGTCTTCTTCCGCGTCTGCGCACCCGGACGCGGCGAGCATGAGGCTCAGGCAGGCGACAGCGACGGTCTGGGCCCGCCGCGGCGGGCGGACGCGAGGACAGGTGAGTGTCATGGGTCTATTGTGCCCGGCTGCACGACGTAACGTGCCGTCCGGATGACGCTGCGATGCGGCGGCTCACTAACCTCTGAGCGGGGAAGGGCGACGCGTGCGCTGAGGAATGCGGCGCGCCGTTCAGCGCGGTACCTCGACCGGCTCGTCAACCGGCCAGCCGCCTCGTGGAGCGCGCAGCCGGAACAGGCTGCGACCGCGCCGGAACTCCCGGTACCCCTCCAGCAGGGCAAGCACCGTCCCGGCCTTGGCGGCTTTGCTTGCTCCCTTGGGCTGGCTGAGCAGGTACCGCCGGGTTGCCAGCGCGGGAGCGCCGGTGCCCAGGCCGATGGTCTCCACCAGTTGTTCGACGAAGAACCGGTCGGTGGCGGACCGGTCGGCGGCCACGGTCCTGGCCGCGTAGTAGGCGGCGGCGTAGGGGGCCAGTGGGCACGGCAGTAGCGCACGCTGCTGGTAGGCGTCCTCGACGACATCGGCCAGTCCTTCATGGACCTGGGCCCAGTGCACCACCTCGTCGCGGGTGTAGGAGGCCGCGTAACCGCTGTCCTTGAGTAGCCAGTTCACCAGGGGCACGGTGGCCGCGACCTGGGGAGTGTGCCGGAATCCACGCACCTGTAGGGCATCGGAGGCGGTTCTTGCGGCACCGGTGTCGACGGCATCCTGGGCCTGCCTGGACAGGCCGCGCACGACGTGCAGTTGCACCGGGACCCCGGACCGTACGATCGCCAGCAGCCTGTGTTGACCGTCGATCAGCTTGCCGTCCTCGTCGAAACGAATCGGGTCGGCGGTGTAGGTCCAGCGGTCCTGTTCCATCGCGGTCGCGTACTCGCGGACCCGCGCGGGGCGTACTTTACGGTTGGACGTGTTGGATTCAAGCCACTTGGCGGCCTGCTCCGGTGCAACGTCCATGGTCTTGTGCGTGACCCGAGTCATCGGCAATCCCCGATTTCCTGGCATCCAGCCGTTGCGTCCCTATCTGCGATGGTAGCGGGACCGGCCCGTGGGCCCAGGGTGCGACTCTGTGCGATCCGGCACATCTGCCCACGCTGCTCGTAGGCAACGTGGGACCCGGCTGATCCTGGCTGTCTTGGCGGCCTGGCCCGCCGCCGGCCTGATCGCCCGCGGTGGGCGGTCTATGACGCACCGGGCGGTGATGGACTTGCCCCCGGCCGAGCGTGCGGTGACGCGGCGGTTGCAGTGACCGGCGCTCTGCCCGGCCAGGGACGCAATCGTGGACCGGTACGCCTCAGCCGTACAGCGCCTCCAGGCAGCTCAGGACTTGCGCGGCGCTCCAGGCCAGCGGGGCAACCGCCGCGGGGCTGCCGTCGGCAAGCACCTTCTCCGGCAGCGAGCCTGCCGCTGTCCGGTGCGTGTCCAGCCATCGCAGGAGGCGTTCGGCCTGTGCCCGTTGGCCGGTCAGGGCATGCGCAAGGGCGAACGAGGCGGTGTGCGGCGTCCAGCTGATGCCGTCGTCGCGCCACTGCGCACCGGGTGCCAAACCTCCTGCTGGGCGCAACATCTCGTCCTGTGCCTGGTGGAAAGCCTTGAGCACGAGAGGTTCTGTTGTGGGCGCGTACGGCGGGAGCAGGAATGCGACGGCAGTGTCCCGGCCCCGCCCTGAGGGATACCGCGGATACCCGGCCGGGCCGAATGCCGTGATGATCGCCTCGGCCAGCGCCTTCGCCCGGGTGCCGGCCACTGTCGCCAGTTCGTCTTCACCGATGACTCGCAGCAGCGATGCCGCGGCCCGCAACCCGGCCAGCAGGGGTGCAGCGGTGCCCAAGGTGATTTCCCGTTCCGGGCGTTCCCAATAGTCCGGGCACGGCGCGGGCAAACCGGTGCGCGTGTCCGTCTCCTGCACGATCGTGTGCACGCACCGCCGCACCATCGGCCCGTGTGCGGCGATGAACTGCGCCTGATCGGCGGCCGGCAGCCGCTGGGCGACCGCATCGAGTGCCCACGGCACCCATCCTGTCCCGTCCAGCTGAACCGGGCGGTCATCGGGCACACCGCTGCCGTCCGGCAGGTAGCGTGCCTCGAACCGTCCGTCGACGCGCTGCACCCGGCTCAGGAACGTGAAGACCGAATCGGTGTGCCGGGCCAGTCCGGCAGCCGCCAGCCCGACTGCGACGTGGCAGGCGTCCCGGGGCCAGACGTGGCGCCACAGCGGTGCCCAGCCCGCCAGCGGTGCGGGAAACCCGTCGAACAACACGCAGATGTCCAGTAAGGCCGACCGGGTGAGGTTCGGGAACGGGTTCTCGCGCACCCACGGGCGTTCGGAAGAGACCCACTGCTGTTGGCGGCGGAACAACGTGTGCGCATCCTCGGCGGCATGCAGGACCCGCGAGCCGGGGATCACCCTGTTCTCCTGGCCTGCGGCCACGGCGACCAAGGACTTCGAGCTCGATCGGGCGACCGTGCTCATGTACAAGGGAACCGTCGGATCCTGCCGCGGTGAGCCGATCACTGCGCCGGTACCGGCGACGGCGACTCCCAGGCCACCGGCACGCAGCAGCCAACGCCGACTGGGCGTGTCACCGGGCATGTCGTCATTCTCGCGTACCGCAGCGGGGAGTGTGGGTCAACAGCAGGGCAGGCCACGACCGCCGATACCCCCTGGGGCTGTCGGTCTGGATGAAGCGACGATTCATGGCCACGCTCACCCACCTGTTGAGGATCGTGTCGACGGAAATCACCGGCGGTCGGCTCAGTTTCGCCGGCCCGCTGGCACAAGCTGTCCGTGAACGGCCGGCCGAGGTTCATGCCGGTGCGCGCCACACCTGGTCCGCCAGCTGCAGGATCTCTTCGAAGTAGGCGTCCTCGTCCGCGATGGTGCCTGCACCCAGGTAGCCGAAAACCTCGCTGGTGATTGCTCCTTGGACCATCGACCACGCTGCCAGTCCGCGCATCACTTGAGGTGCGGACGCGCCTGATTCGACCACCGGGGGATAGTTCATCAATGGGTCCAGCGCCGGCAGCGGTCTGGGATCCGGTGGCTCTCGCACGCCGGAGAGGGTCTCGATGAGCCGACCCACCACCCTGGTCCCAGCGGGCTCGGTCCGTTCGTGCGGCGCATGGTAGTCAGGCACCGGTGAGCCGTAGATCAAGGCGTACTCGTGCGGTGCCGCCAAGGCCCACTGCCGTACCGCCCTACCGATCGCTTTGAATCTCGTTGCGGCCCGCTCGGTTTCGTCGCCAACCGGGTCCGGCAGGTCAGCCAGTCGCTCGTCGACGTGATCGGCCAGCGAGGTATACGTGGACACGATGAGCCGCGTCAGCAGCTCGTCCCGGCTGGCGATGTACCGGTAGATCGCCGAGGACACCATCCCCAGTTCACGCGCGATGGAACGCAGCGACAACGCGGCCGCACCCACCTCCGCCAGCTGCCGGCGAGCACAGGACAGGATCTCCGCTTCGATGGCGGCCCGGTTTCGTGCCCTGATCCCGCCGGCTATCGGGGGTTGTGGTGGCATCCGCCCAGTGTGCCACATGTGTGAGCGGGTAACTGCAATGTGAGCATCGCTCTTGACAGGTCGATCCGGCGATGTGATTATCGCTCTCGTCGCAGAGCGGTGTTCACGAGCCGCTTCGGGCGCGTAAAAGCGGAACCACGAACGGAACGAGGAACAGCTATGACCGAACTGCATGTCGTCGTCGGCGCCGGAGGAATCGGCTGCAGCACGGCCCGGCACCTGCGGGACCTCGGCCATGAGGTGGTCGTGGTGTCCCGCAGCGGGACGCCGAAACCCGGGTTGCCGGTGGAGAAGGCCGACGCCCGCGACGCATCGGCGCTCGCCGCGCTGGCTCGCGGTGCGAGCAGCATCGTCAACGCGGTGAGCCCGAAGAAATACACCCGGTGGGAACACGACTGGCCGCCGGTTGCCGGCGCCCTCCTGTCCGCCGCCGAGGCCACCGGGGCGGGGCTGGTCACCGTGTCGAACCTCTACTGCTACGGGCGCGTCGACGCGCCGATGACTCCGGAAACGCCGGTGCGGCCCAACGGGGTCAAGGGCCAGGTCCGGGCCACCATGTGGGCCGATGCGCTGCAGGCTCACCAAGCGGGGCGGCTGCGGGCCACCGAACTGCGCGCCAGTGACTATTTCGGGGACGGTGCCGGCAAGGGCGTCAGCTACCTGAACTCTTACGTCATCGCGCCCGCGGCCGCCGGGCGGACCGTGCGGCTACCCCTGGGGCTGCCCGACGTCCCGCACACCTGGACCTACCTGGATGACATCGGGCGTTTCGCAGCCTTGCTGGCCACCGACTCCCGCAGCTGGGGGCAGGCGTGGCACGTGCCCAGCCCGCCCGCCCGAACCATCCGTGACGTGGCTCGGGACGTCGCCGCCGTCGCCGGCCGCTCCGCGCCGCAAGTGCAGCCGTGGCCGTGTCCGGCGATCCGCGCGGCCCGGCTGTTCGTGCCCATCATGGCCGAGCTGGAGGAGACCCGGCACCAGTTCGAGCGGCCGTTCATCCTGGACGATTACCTTTCCCGGGACACGTTCGGGGTGACCGCAACCGACTGGGACGAGGCACTGCGGCGCACCTGCGATGCCGGAACCGAGTAGCCCGGCGGTCAGGGCTCAGTGCGCGGAGGCGGAGTCCTGCTGGCCGCGTGCGGGCAGCAGGTGAACGATCGCGACGACGATCGCGCCCACCAGTAGGCCGGTGACCGCCGAGGCCAGCGTGTTGGTGCTCCACGCGAGGACGCTGCCGAACCCGCCATGAACGGCCTGGTGAACGGCCTTCTCCGCGTGGTGCACCAGATCGTACGGTGCGTGCCAGCCCAGTTCGCCCGCGCCGACCAGCAGGATATGACCGCCCACCCACAGCATCGCGATGATGCCGATCGTCGACAACGCCGCCAGTACCTTGGGCATCGCCTTGACCAGGCCGCGGCCGAAGCGTTGCGAGCCTTCGGAGTCGCCCGCAGCCAAGTGCATGCCGATGTCGTCCGTCTTCACGATGAGCGCGACCGCGCCGTACACCAGGGCGGTGATGGCGAAGGCGACCACGACCAGGATGACCGCCCTGGCCAGCAGCGACTCATCACGCACCTCGTTCAGCGCGATGACCATGATCTCGGTGGACAGAATGAAGTCGGTGCGCACGGCGCCGGAGACCACCTGGTCCTCCTGTTTGCCGCCGGTGTCGACGGCGGGCTTGTCCGGCGGATGGTGCCCGCTGAGCTTCTCCCAGATCTTCTCCGCGCCTTCGAAGGAAAGGTAGGTGCCGCCGAGCATCAGGAGCGGGGTCAGCGCCCAGGGCAGCCACTGGCTCATGACGAGGATCGCGGGCAGGATGAACAGCAGTTTGTTGCGGATGGAGCCGGTGGCGATCTTGCGGATGATCGGTAGCTCGCGGCTGGGGTCCAGGCCGGTGACGTACCGGGGGGTCACCGCGGCGTCGTCGACCACGACGCCCGCGGCCTTGGTGCTGGCCCGCCCCGCTGCGGCGGCCACGTCGTCGACGGAGGCAGCCGCCAGCCTGGCCAGAGCGGCGATGTCGTCGAGCAAGGCTGCAAGTCCGCCGGGCATGAGTCTCCTGTCTGTTCCGGTGTCCTGGGCGCGCGGCTATCGACGCGTGGTCGGACCCATCATGCCTGAACCCGTCCCCGGGGCAAGGCTGTTACCGCAGTGCAGCGGGTCGTCGCCGAATGCTTCCACCGGCACATCGACAACGGTGTGCGCCCGGGTCCGTTCAGCGGCGAATACCGGCCGGCTCGTTGCTGGTGGCCAGTGCCCGTTCGGCCGCGACCGTGCCGGCCACGATGGTGGCACCGACGGCGAACATGAGCAGAACCAGCGGCCAGTTGTCCTGTGGCGCCAGTGCCGATCTGTCCTCGTGCTGCCAGGGCCACAGGGCCCGCAATGAGCCGAGCATCAGCCCGCTCATCACCAGGAGGGTGGCCCAGCCGTGCTCGCTCAGCAGTTTGTTCAGCAGCCGGACGAAGACCGAGATGCCGGTGACCGCGCCCAGCCCGAAGACGATGACGTAGCCGAGGTCGCGGTTGTCCACGGCAGCCAGAGTGGGTGCGTACAGTCCCATCACCAGCAGCAGGTAGGAACCGGAGACGCCCGGTAGGGCCAGCGCACAGACGGCGACCGAGGCGGCCACGAAGATGACCGGAGCAGAGGGGTTCTCGACGTTTCCACCGCCCGGCATGCCGGACAACACGAACGCGACGGCGGCGGCGATGCCGACCAGCCCGGCGCCGACGGCGGCCGGCCCCGGCCGGTATGCGCGAGCCATGCGCAGCGGCACGACCAGGCTGGCGGCGACCATTCCGGCGAACAGCGCGCGGGCCACCTGCGGGCTGCCCTCCACGAAGCCGTGCATGACGCCCGCCAGGCTGACGACGATCAGCACCATTCCTGCCCCGAGCGGCGCCAGCAGGCTCCAATCCACAGTTCGCAGGGCGGCTTTGGCCCGGGCGAACCGGTCGGGCCCGACCAGTAGGCCTTTCCCGGCCTCCACGATGCCGTCACCGGAGGCCAGCAGTCTGGGGTAGATACCGGTGACCAGAGCCACGGTCCCGCCGGATACTCCGGG
>PDSI01000149.1 GCA_002748415.1 Micrococcales bacterium
CCCACAGACCACCGGCGCGGTCCGCGACCGGTGGGAATCGCTGCAGGCCATCGTCACGTTGGCGGACGACCTGTGCCGCCCGGCCGCCGGTGAGCGGGAACCGGTAGATGAGCGGGAACCGGCAGATGAGCGGGAGCCTGGAACGGAAGGGGAAGCGGATCTGGGCACGCTGGTGGCCGAGCTGGAGCGCCGGGCCACGATTCAGTACGCGCCCACCGGTGCCGGGGTCACACTGTCCACGCTGCACGCGGCCAAGGGCCTGGAATGGGGCATGGTGGCCATGGTCGGGCTCAGCGAGGGGCTCCTGCCGATCAGCTACGCCGACACCCCCCAAGCGGTGGAGGAAGAGCGCCGGTTGTTCTACGTCGGTGTCACCCGGGCCAAGTCGCAACTGCTGTTGTCGTTCGCGGCCGCCAGGGCCGCCGGGGGCCGTTCCGTGCGATCCCGCTCACGATTCCTGACCGGCATCGGCGAGCCGGTTCGCCGCCGCGCCCGGGGGCCCGCCGCGGCCAAATCCGGCAAGGGCACCCTGCATCGGCGGTGCCGGTCCTGCGGAGCGGATCTGAACACCGCCGCTGCCCGCAAGACCGGCCGGTGCCGGGACTGCCCGCCGCCCTACGACGCCGCCCTGTTCGAGGAATTGCGGTCCTGGCGTAAACGCACCGCCGAGGAGGCCGGTATGCCGGCCTTCGTCGTGTTCACCGATTCCACCCTGGAGCTCATCGCCGAACACCGCCCGGGCGACGTCGCCGGCCTGAGCCGGATCAGCGGCGTCGGCCCGGCCAAGCTGAACCGGTACGGGGACGGGATCCTCACCGTGATCCGGCAGTGGGAGGCAGCTCACTGCTGAGTCAGCGCACCGCTGGCCGGCCGCGGCCGGGAAACGTTGTAGTGCAGGCGTTCCTGTCAGATTCACGACGAAGAGAGCCAGCCCCGGCGATAGCCTGCGGCGCTGGAGTGAAAAATCGCTTGCCCGCTCGATGCGCGCTGCCTACCCTTGCACGGTGTGTGCGCTGGTCTGCACGCGACGTCACGGATTGAAGGAGGCCACGATGTTCCTCGCCGCTCCCACTACCGCGGGTGCCCGGTTCGAGTCCACGGCTGCCCTCATTGTCGTCGCGGCACCAGCCCGCAAGATTCCCGGCGCGTTCGAGGCGTGCTCCGCAGGCACGGTGCGCCTGACCCGGCCCGGCTGGCCGACCAGCCAGGGACCGGATGGCACCGGCCAGCGCGGCACCGGTCGGCGTGGCACTGGCCTACACGGCACTGGCCTGCGTGGCACCGGTTCATGTGGTGCTGGCCGCAGCCCGGCGGACCGGCTTCGGCGAACCATCTGACGTCGACGCCGGTGGCGCGTCGGCGCCGCTGATCCCGGGCATAGGAAGCCGCGGACCGTCAGGCACGCGGCCTCCTGGGTTGCCGCCCGGGCGCCCCCGAGCACGCATGCACGAAACCCGTTCTCGCGTGACCGCTTTGCGCACAGCCAACAGTGCGCTGACCAATTCTTCAGGTTTCCTGCGGCCACAAGCCGCTCAATCAGGAGGTACCCATGCAGCTCACCGATCTGCTGGATCGCGCCGGCACGGTGACCACTGCCGGCGCTGTGTTCGATCTGCCTTGTCAGGAACCAGGTATGGCCGACCTGTGGTTCGCCGAGGCTCCGGCCGACCTTGAACTCGCCAAGATGCTGTGCCTGGACTGCCCGGTCCGCGAACAGTGCCTGGCCGGCGCCTTGCGCCGGGCCGAGCCCTGGGGGGTGTGGGGTGGCCAGTTGTTCGAGGGTGGACAGGTCATCGCCCGCAAACGGCCGCGCGGGCGGCCGCGCAAGTATGCCGCTTGAGTGCGGCCGGCCCGGTTGCGCGCTGCGGCCGGTGGTCGAACGCGTATCCTCGGTCGGGTGCCTGTAGATTTCCCGACCGAGATACGCGACCTCCGCCAGATGCTCGAGTCGATCATCGCCGTCAGTGACCTGCCGGGGTTGCGCGCACGCATCGGTGAGTTGTCCGAGCAAGCCGCCGCCGCCGACCTGTGGGACGACCCGGAGAACGCGCAGCGGGTCACCAGCAAGCTGTCCCACGCCCAGGCCGAGGTGGAGCGGCTGGACACGGTGAGCGCACGGGTGGAGGACCTCGAGGTGCTCGTCGAACTGGCCGAGGAGGACCCGGACAGCCCCGACGGCCGGGCAGCGCTGGCCGACGCCGAAACCGAGCTGTCCGCGCTGCGAACGGTTCTGGAGGAACTCGAGGTCCGTACCCTCTTGTCCGGGGAATATGACGCCCGGGAGGCGCTGGTCACCATCCGGTCCGAGGCCGGCGGCATCGACGCGGCCGACTTCGCGGAGATGCTGTTGCGGATGTACCTGCGCTGGGCCGAACGGCACGAGTACCCGACCCAGGTCTACGACACCTCCTACGCCGAGGAGGCCGGCATCAAGTCGGCCACGTTCAAGGTGTCCGCCCCGTACGCCTACGGGACGTTGTCGGTGGAGCAGGGCACGCATCGGCTGGTGCG
>PDSI01000184.1 GCA_002748415.1 Micrococcales bacterium
AGCCACCAAGTCGTCCACCCGCACGGACACGTTGCCGGCCGTACCCACGACGAGCCCCTTGCGTTGCAACTGCTGGCAGGCCCAAGCCACGTGCTCGCGTTCGCTGTGCAGCAGCTGATCGGAAGAGTTCACCCCACCGAATCTACTCGGCGGACGACCCAGAATCGCTCCGGTTTCAACGACCACCGCCGCGAATCACGGCATCAGACCGGCATCTGCTGCCCGCTGGACTCGTGGACCCGTGGACCCGGGCAAGGCATCGTCAATTGCCGCGACCGCCGCCGACCAAGTATCCTGGAGTGTCCGCAGTCCACCCGGAACGGAACAGTCCGTTCGACGGACTCTGCGGGACGCATCCCTCCTGTCACGGAAAGACCGTGACCGCCCAGTCCAGAGGAGGTGGGGTATACACATGCGTCACTACGAGGTCATGGTGATCCTCGAGCCAGGGATGGACGAACGCACCGTCCCGGCGTCGTTGGAGAACTTCCTGAACGTCGTCACCAAGAGCGGCGGTTCCGTCGACAACATCGACATCCGCGGCCGGCGGCGCTTGGCCTACGACATCAAGAAACAGTCCGAGGGCATCTACGCGGTCGTCGACATCACCGCCGAGCCGGCAATCGCCAAGGAGTTGGACCGTCAGCTCAACCTGAGCGAGTCGGTACTGCGCACCAAGGTGTTGCGGCCCGAGGCCCACTGAATCATCGTCGCCGATCCGTCATAAGGGCAACGGCCCACGCACAGCGCATCCGCCCGGAGGCCGGGCCTAACAACCGGCAGTCCGGCACCGTTGACACCGACACCCACGACCCATAAGGGGAACAGCGACCCATGGCAGGCGAAACCACCATCACCGTGGTCGGCAACCTGACCGCCGACCCAGAACTGCGGTTCACCCCCAACGGGGCGGCCGTCGCCAATTTCACCGTCGCATCGACACCGCGCATCTTCAACCGGCAGACCCAGCAATGGGAGGACCAGGAGGCACTGTTCCTGCGCTGCTCGGTGTGGCGTGACCTTGCCGAGAACGTCACCGAATCCCTCACCAAGGGCAACCGGGTGGTCGTCCAGGGCAGGCTGCGCCAGCGCTCCTTCGACACCCGCGAAGGCGAAAGGCGCAGCGTCATCGAGATGGAGGTCGACGAGATCGGCCCCTCGCTGCGGTTCGCCACGGCCAAGCCCAACCGCACCAGTAGGGGCGGCGGCGGTTCATACGGCGGCCCGCCGGCAAGCAGTTTCGGCGGTGACCAGTCCGCCGGCCAGTCCCGGGGCGGCCAATCCGGCGGTGACCACGGTGGTGACGGCTGGGGCGCAAACCAGCAGAGCCAGCCCGAAGACCCCTGGGCCACCGGGCCCTCCGTCGGTGGCAGCGGGTCATGGGGCGGCAGCTCCTACGAAGAGCCGCCTTTCTGAGACGAATCACCCTTCGTGCGGGGCAGCAAGCCGGCCCGCACACCAAACGAACTCACCTAAGGAGATACCTACATGAACCCCAAGGCGCCGGTGCGCAAGCCGAAGAAGAAGGCCAACCCGCTGACCGCGGCCAAGATCGAGTACATCGACTACAAGGACACCGCTTTGCTGCGCAAGTTCGTGTCCGACCGTGGCAAGATCCGGGCTCGCCGGGTCACCGGCGTCACCGTCCAGCAGCAGCGGCAGCTGGCCAAGGCCGTCAAGAACGCCCGTGAGATGGCGCTCATGCCCTACTCCAGCTCGGCCCGCTGAGAGGAGCCCCCCGGATGATGAAACTGATCCTCACCCACGAAGTTTCCGGATTGGGTGCCCCGGGCGACGTCATCGAGGTCAAGGATGGCTACGCCCGCAACTACCTGATCCCCCGCGGCCTGGCCACCGGCTGGACCAAGGGCGGGCAGAAGCAGGTGGACTCGATCCGGGCGGCCCGGACGTCGCGTGAGATCGCCAACCTGGAGGACGCACAAGCGCTGAAGACCAAGGTCGAGTCCGCGCAGGTCGTCGTGCATGCCAACGCCGGTGGCGCCGGCCGGTTGTTCGGTGCCGTCACCCCGGCCGACGTGGCTGCGGCGGTCAAAGACAGCACCGGTTCCGAGGTGGACAAGCGCAAGGTCGAGATCCCGCAGCCGATTCGCACGCTCGGGGAGTACCCGGTGAAGATCCGCCTACACCCCGAGGTGCTGGCCGATCTCACCATTGAGGTGTGCCCGGCGTCCTGACCGGCCGTCCCTGACCAGACACGGCCCCGGGTACCTTGTGCCCGGGGCCCTCGCAACAGGTAGCGACGTCGCGTGCTTGCCGTTGTGCAACCACAAACGCAAGATGGAACCGCCTATCAATTTCATGTCGGTTCCCCAAACCGGGCCCCGACACCCCTACTGTGGTGAGAGCCTTCCGCAATGCTATATCGACGTCCTCTGCGTGCCACTCGTCGCTCAGCGGGAGCCGGCTGGGGCGAACCGGTGGACGACCCCGGCACCGAGACCGTGGGCCAGGAGTTGACGCTCGGCGACGGCACGGAAGCCTGCGGCCTGGCGCAGGAAACAGTGCTGGACCGACAAGCAACCTACGACGAGCCGATGGTGCACGAAAACGACTTGTGCGGTGCAGCGATCCCCCGCCCCGAGGATCCGCACGAAGCCGGCCTACGGGGCCATACCGTCCGCGATGCGGATCACCCCGACGGTGGACACCTTCGCTTCGACGCGATCGGCGAAGAGGCTCTGGATGTGCAGGCATGGGATGCCGAGCACACCGACACCGGGTGGGGCGACGAGCTGGACAGCGGGGTGTACACCGACGAGGCGGATGACGCCGACGAGGCCGATGACGCCGACGAGGCCGATGACGCCGAGGAGGTTGCCGAGGCCGACGGCTGGCCCGCCGAGATGACGCCCGAGACGACCCAGGACACGGTGACGGCCTACGAGCAGTTCAACCGGCACGAATGGCGCCGCCCGGCCCTGCTCGGCGGGATCGCGGCCTGGCTGGTCTTCGCCGGGATCGCCTTCGCCGTGGCCGGCCGCAACGGCAACCTCATCGATGAGACCTTCTACGAGATGAGTCCCGGCGTCAGCGACTGGAACCTGTACCGGCTGATGCGAATCGGGCGGCTCCTGGGCGACGTGCGGCTGATCGGCCCGATCGCCGTCGTCTTGTTCGGCGTGGCGATGTACCGCCCGCACCTGCGGCGGATGGGCCTGTACACGTTCGGCACGTTCCTCGGTGGCATCTGCGCCGGCGGCATTCTCAAGATCGTGCTCGGTGTGCCCGGACCGCCGGTGTACGGGGAACCGCAACTGAGCGGCACCGCGTTGCCGTCGGGGCATGCGTTGACCGCCACATTGTTCTGGGGGTTGCTGGCCGCCGTCGCCGCTACCTACCTGGCCCGGCGCTGGCTGCCGGTGCTGGTCGGCGGCTGGGAAGCCGCCGCACTAGGTGTCGGCGCCTGCCAGGTGCTGATGCAGACCCACTGGCTGTCCGATGTCGTCACCGCGTGGTTGTTCGGCCTCGGCTGGCTGTGCCTGGCGGCCGTGGGCATCTGGTGGTGGGAATACGGCCGGGCCGATCCCGGGCCGGGCGAAGCGCCCGGCCCTGCCTAGCCAAACTGACTCCAGGCCTAGGTTTGCGGCTGTACGGACTGCACGAAGCGCTGGAGTTCTTCCAGCATCGACGCTGCCTGATCCCGCTCGGCCGTCATCGCGAATACCAGGACGACGCGCCGTATCTGCGGTTCGTCCGCCGCAGGGTCCTGGGCGGGCTGCTGCTCGGACACGCTCCCGGTCGCCTGGGCGGGAACGACCGGGCCGCCGGGCGCCTCCTGCGGGCTCCGTTGTGGGGGCACCGCGGCCGGCACCGCCATGAACACCTGGGCCTGCACCAGTGCGAACGACCGTCCGGCGGCAGTCAGGTCGAAACCCAGCACGTGCAACAACGCGGGTACCTTCGCCGATCCGACGAGTGCCCGGTGCAGCACCCGCACCGGTCCGCCTACCTCGGCAGTGCGCAGCTGCAGCGCCTCATCGGCGATGTCCTCCAAGGTGGCGGCGTCGTCGCGGAAGTCGCCCGCGATGCTGAGCACCGGCGCGTAGTCGCCGGGAACCTCACGCACGGCCAGGAATGCAGCGTTGCGCACCCCGGCCGCGTCCGGGTCACGCGGTGCCCAGTCCGGCGACGGCAGTTCGAAAGTGATCGGGATCGGAAGCGTGGCGGGCATCAGGTCTCTCCTTGTCGGTCAGTTCCAGTGCAGCAGGCCGGACGGTCTCACCACGGGGTCACCGCGTCCCAGACCTTGCCGGCAGCTTCGCGCGCATCATCGGCGGCCTCGCCCACGGCGTCCCCGACGTCGTTCAACGTGTCGCCTACCTCGGCCACGTCGATGGTGACGCCGCCGCTGACGGCTCCACCCAACCCGAGGCCAGCACCCAGTTTGCCGCCGACGGTGAACTTGCCGTCCTGGAAACCGAAATCGACATCGGCTTCGACGCCGGCACCGGCCCAGGCCTCGACTCCCGCGGTGCCCCGGACGCCGCCGATGTCGGCTCCACCCAACCCGAGGCCAGCACCCAGTTTGCCGCCGACGGTGAACTTGCCGTCCTGGAAACCGAAATCGACATCGGCTTCGACGCCGGCACCGGCCCAGGCCTCGACTCCCGCGGTGCCCCGGACGCCGCCGATGTCAGCACTGAGGTTGGCGTCGGCCTTCACCCCGAAGAACGCCTCGCCCTGCGTATGGAAGCCGTCCTTACCGATGGTCGCCTCACCCGATGCCATGAAGCCGGCCCGCACCCGCGCATCGGCGTCGAGGCTGACCGGCCCCGAGGAATAGGAGGCTGCGGTGGAAGCCTCGACGCCGGCTTGGAGCTGGCCGCGGGCACTGAGCTGACCGTCGCCCACCGACAAGCTGCCGCCACCTCGCGTGCCCACAGTGGCGCTGCTGGTCACATCGACGCCGTTGATGTTCCGGGTGGACGTGTGGTCCTTCAGCGAGTAGTCGAAATCACCCTGGGCGAAAGTGACGTCGGGTTTCGGTGCGCGCGCGTCCGGGTCCTTCGCGTTCGGGTCGACCCTTTCCCAGTCCGTGGCACCTTGCCCGGCACGTCGTTTCCCATAGAACCCGGACCGGCGGCTGTCCGAGTACCCCCGCGAGTTCATCGGGTCGGTCGGGTCGAAGTTCACGGTAAACGGTGGGGTAGCCAGCGGAC
>PDSI01000118.1 GCA_002748415.1 Micrococcales bacterium
AGCACGATCACAGGCACCGACAAGGCGGCGCAGATCAGGACGCGCCGGCGCATTTCGGCCGCATGCCGGGCTCCGGCGCCCTCCGCGGCGATTGCGGTTTCGCCTGCCGTGCGGTCTTCGCCGCCGGGCCGGTGACCCGGCTGGGCAAGCATGGCACCGTAGCCGGTGGCGTGCACCACGTCGATGAGCTGCTGCGGGTCCAGGTCGGCCGGGACCGTGACCGTGGCTTTGGCGGTGGCATAGTTGACGGTGGCATCGACGTGCGCGAGTTTGTTCAGTTTGCGTTCGACCCGGTTGGCGCAGGCGGCGCAGGTCATGCCGGTGATGGCCAGGTCGAGTTCTCGCCGCACCGAGGCGTCCTCCGGCGCGGTCACGGCGCTGTCGATCGGCCCAGGCGTCGCAGGAACCTGCGCGGGCTCGGGTGCTGAGGTCGTCGCCGGTCGACCGGTCACGGGGTAGCTCCACACAACGACATGGGCGGTACGCCGCGAGGGTATCAGGGCGCCGATGCTGAGGGCGGGCTCGCAACGGGGCGGGCGGACTGCTACGCACCGGTGACGCGGCGCCCGTAGGTGAGCCTGCGCAGTACCGCCTCGGCCGGTCCACGACGACCGGTCCGTTCGGCCAGTGAGCTGAGCAGAACCGTGAGCAGCCATGTGGCGATGGCGAAACCGGTTCCCGTGGTGGCAGACATGGTCGCGCCGAGACCCAGCCCCCATCCGCACAGCACGGGGGCGAACACCACCGACTGGGTCAGATAGCTCGACAGCGAACGCTTGCCGGTTGCCGCCAACGCGGTGACCACCGGGCCGTAGCCACCCGCATCTCGGCCGGCAAGATGACGCCGCTGAACCCACTGCGCCAGCAGGGTGAAGGCGGCCGCGTAGCCGATTCCGCCGCAGATGCCGGTCCCCGCTGATATCCAGCCTGCTGCGGCGCTCACCCCCGCCGACAGCGCGCCCGCGTACGCGGCGGCGGACAAAGCGCCGCCGGCCCAGCCGATGCCCAAACCGAGAACGGCCACCCACGTGACCATCCGCTGATGTGCCGCCGGGTCCTCCAGCATGCGGCGCCGCCCCGCCAGCCAGGCCAGCACCATCGGCAGGAAGACCATGAGCGGCCCGAAGACGGTGGCGATCATCCACAGCACCAGCCTGGTGGCTACGGTCAACAGGTAGTTGGTTTCGGCATTCATCGCCACCAGGTCGAACCAGATCCGCAGCCCACCCGCCGCTTCCGTGGCCGATTCCCCGGTGACCGCTGAGTCGACCCACTGGCTGAATGCTATGGAGATGGTGGCTCCGGCCAGCATGAGCAGCAGCCCGGCAGTGGCTGCGGCGACCGCCCAAACCTGTAGTGTGGCTGTCCGGCGGCGGAAGAACAGCCAGCCGAACACCAGCCCGGACAGGCCGTAGGCGCCCAGGATGTCACCGGCGAACAGCAGCGCCGCGTGGACGGCGCCGAAGGCGATCAGCCAGAGATGCCGACGCAGCAGCATCCGGTCGATCCACGCATCGGTGGCCACTCCTGCTGGCGCCGATGCGGCCCTGGCCGCACCGAATTGGACCATGCCGTACCCGAACAGGAACACGAACAGGGGGTACACCCGCCCGTCGACGAAGATCAGCGCCAGGATGGCCAGGATGCCGTCGCTGCTGCCGGCCGGGGCAGGCGGGCGGGGACCCGTCACCGCCTCCCCCATCGCTCCGTAGAGGAACAAGGGGATGTTCGCGAGGGCGATCATGAGCAGCATCAGGCCTCTGGCCAGGTCGGGGGCCAACGCCCGGCCCGGCGCCACCGACGGATACGGGCGGTCCACCGCACTGACTGGGAGTGGGGCCTGCCCGTAGTTTGCTGGTCCGCCCACCCCGGGCCCGCCAGCCGCGGTCGGGTACCCCCACGGCCCGGATGATTCCGGCCCTGACTCCGGCCGGTTTGCGGGCGGCCCGGCGCCCGGCAGCGGATGCTGTCCCGGTTGTGGTGGCGTGCTCACGGCGACAACGCTAGGCAGCCGGACCCCCGGGTCGGCATCCGACCACCGGCTGATGCTGCTCCGACCTTGGGAGGAAACAGACCCGTCCAAGGGTGCACGCGCG
>PDSI01000063.1 GCA_002748415.1 Micrococcales bacterium
CGCGGTGCTGGTCGATCGCGGCGTGGGTCTTGGTGCCCCAGCCGCCGCGGGAGCGACCCAGCGCGTGATGACCGGGTTCTCCCGCCACACGATCCACGCTGTCGCGGCGGGCGCCGGCGGCGTGGACGTGAGCGCGTGCGGTGGTCGAGTCGACCGACACCTGCCACGACAACCGGCCGTTGCGGTCGGCGGCTTCGCGCAGCGATGCCTCAACCCGCGCCCACACCCCGAGCAGCTGCCAGCACGCGAACAGGGCGTACACCCGCCACCACGGGCCGTACCGGACAGGAACATCCCGCCACGGACAGCCGACCCGCGCCCGATAACGGACCCCGTCGACCAGCCCCCGGACCGGCCATCGTCGCGGACGACCCCGCGGAGCCGTCGGCGGAAGCAGCGGCCCCAACAGCGCCCACTGTGCGTCGCTCAGATCGTGACGGGCTGCGGCGGATACGGTGGACATGAGGCCTCCAGTAGTAGCGGGTGATTCGACACCACTTCCTCTACTGCGGAGGCCTCACCTCACGCACGACGACACACCGAACACCACACCCGCCACTTTCGCAACAGGCCCCAGGTGCGAAATCATCCGGTATCTACGGACACGCATCGACGATTGGGACTCCACCGTCCTCGACCTGGGTGAGAGGTCTCCCAGCCAGCTGCGCCGGACACTGCGCGTCGAGCACGACGGCCAGAAGCTCGGCGAATCCGAGGCGCTGGAGCATCAGCATGTTCTGGTCGTCGTGGGCGGACCGGGCGCGGGAAAGACGTGGCTGGCACGGCGGTACGCAAGAGACTGCGCGCAAGCAGCGCTCGACCGGTTGCTCGCCGGAGAAAAGATCGCCGATGTCGAACTACCGGTGCTCAGCACGTGGTCCGGTTGGGCCCGGCAATCCGGCGATGCTCGAGAGGCACTCGTGCACGCATCTTTCGACGCTCGGATGGGATACAGCGACGTAGGCGGGCCCGAAGCCACCGGGCGGCTACAGCGAACGCTTGCCGGGCATGCACGGGTACTGGCGATCGTCGATTCGCTGGACGAATCCGGTGATGATCAAGCCCAGCATCGCCTTGCCAGCCTGACCTCCTCAACCTGGCGGGTCGTGGTGACCAGTAGGCCCGGCTCCTGGTCGAATCTCAGCATCCGGCCGAGCAAGGGCGACCCGCCCCGGGTAGTCAAGGTGCTGGACCTGACCTACCCGTACGACGTCAGCCAGTTTGTCGACGCCTGGTTCGCCGAGCAGCCCGGCCGATCGGCCTCATTGCTGAAACAGATCGCCGGCAGGAGTGATCTGCGCGCAAGTGCGGTGGTGCCACTGCTGCTGACCTTCTACTGTTGGATCGCCGAAGCCGGCCCTGAGGATGCGGTGCTGCCCGAGCGACATCGCGATTTGTACCGGGCAATCGTCCGACGCCTTGTCCAAGGCAAGTGGAGCAACGCGCCGAATCGGGAACTGGACTGCGTCGAGGAGTGCGAGACCGAACTCGCCCGGTGGGCATGGTCGGCCGTCAAGGGTCGTGTCACACCCAGTCGTGTCACACCCAACGGACTGGAGGCTTGGCCCGAGACGTTCATCCGTCCGCAGCAGACCTTGACGGGCGCCGCCGTGCGCGCCCTCGACAACGTGGCTCCAGTCGTCAAGCGGTCGGACGACGGCACCGTCACCAGCCGGTTCGTGCACCGGACGATTCTCGAACACTTGGTCGCCGAGTATCTCGCCACCCTGCCCGTCGATGAGGCGGCCGGTGTTCTGTTGCCCCACGTCTGGTTCCACGAGGACTGGCGTGTTGCGCTTCCCGCGGCTGTGGTGGCGCACAACCAATGCAACCGCACCACGGGCGAACTCCTTTCCGCGTTGCTCGCCCGCGCACGAGCAACTACCCACACCCCAGGACACGAGGCGGCAAACGGCGAGATCGACGATCTGCTGCTCGAGATCGCGGCCCGGACGGAACCGGTGGAATGGCCGCAACACTTGGCTGATGCGATCCACAGTGCCCGCATCCGCCGGGCCACTCAGAGTCCAGGCAAGATCGTTCGCAGCGCCCATTGGACCGCATCCAATCAGCACGTGCGGACTGCGATTACTACGGCTTTGCCCACCGCCCGACCCTCAGCTGTGCCCCGTCTAGCGGAGGCCCTGACGACCCTGGACCCGTCCCCCGAAGGCCACGACATCGCCCGAAACGCCATCACCAAAACCCTGACCAACGTCGGCCCCTGCGCCGTGCACCGTGCGTCCTACGCCTTGACCAAAGCCCGGTCGGTCGACGTGCACCGGCTGGTCGACATCCGGACCACCCTGGACCCGTCCCCCGAAGACCGCGACACCGCCCGAAACGCCATCATCAAGAAACTGGCCACCGCCAGCCCCTCCGACGTGCCCTACCTGGTCCGCACCCTGCGCGAGGTCAGCACCATCGAAGAATGGCTGCGCTGGCTTGACGGCGACCCTTCGTAACCGGGTCGCCGGTCTTCGCCCGAGCCGCCAGAAGCCCGCCGCCTCTGTCAGGATGGGCCGATGGAACGGGTGGTGGTCATCGGGGCCGGTGTCGTCGGCCTGACGTGCGCGGTGCGGCTGCGCGAGGCCGGTTTCGATGCGCACGTGCTGGCCGCGGATCTGCCACTGGAGACCACCAGCGCCGTCGCGGGAGCGGTGTGGATGCCACACCTGACCGCCGAGTGGGATCAGGTCGGCGACTGGGCCCGAGCCGGGCTGGCGCAGTACCTGAGCGAGACCGGCCATGAATCGCCCGGAGCGGAAGACACCGGCGTGCGCAACTCCGCCGCGCCGGACACCGCTGTGAGCATGGCCGAGGGCCTGTTGCTGGACGACGGCGACACCCACACCGGGCCACCGCTCGGACCGTGGTCGCGGCTGGAGAGCCTGCAGCCGCCCGTCCGGGGCCACGGCATGGGTCCCTATACCGGGGCATGGCGCATCCGGTTACCGGTCATCAACACGCCGCGCTACCTGTCGGCGCTGGCCGATCGGCTGGTCGCGCTCGGCGGGACGGTGACCAGGATGACCGTGGCGGGGCTGCCTCAACGCGGGCTGGTGGTCAACGCCACCGGGTTCCGGGCCCGCTACCTGGCCGACGACCCGTCACTACACCCGGTGCGCGGGCAGGCCGTCCTGGTACGCAACCCGGGGTTGACCAACTGGTGGGTGGCCACCGGCGGGGAGCACCCCCGGTACGCGTTCCCGCGCGGGGACATATGCCTGGTGGGCGGTACCCACGAACAGGGTGTGCTCGACCCGGTACCAGACCCCGGCACCGCAGAGGACATCCTGGCAGCTGTTGCCACCATCGATCATCGCTTCGCCGGAGCACAACCACTGGGGCTACGAGCCGGTATCCGGCCCGTCCGCCCGGTCCCGCGAGTGGAGCTGATGCACGAACAAGACCGGACCGTGGTGCACTGCTACGGGCACGGCGGCGCCGGGTGGACCCTGGCCTGGGGTACTGCTGACACCGTCGCCGGCCTGCTCGCCTCCGCGACCGGCCGGCCGGCGGCTACGAACGGCCGGTGAACTTGGGGGCGCGCTTGGACTGGAAAGCGGCGAAGCCTTCCGCGTAGTCCGCAGTGGCACACAGCTCGCCTTGGGCGACGTTCTCCGCCTCGATGCTCTCCCACATGCCGATCCGCCGGTCGCGGATTTCGGCCACCAAGTGTTTGCTCGCGGTGAATGCCTGCGTCGCGCCCTGCGCCACCTTGGCCACGGTGGCCCGGGTGAACTCCAGTAGCTCGTCCCCTGGCACCGACCGGCTGAACAGTCCCGCGCGCACCGCTTCGGCTCCGCTCATGAGTTGCACGGTGTAGATCAGGTCAAGCGTCCGGTGCGGGCCCAATCGTTCGGTGAACAACCAGTGGCCACCGGAGTCGAGGGTGGCACCGAGGTTCGCGAACGGGGAACCGATCTTGGCGTCCTCGGCCACGTACACGACGTCGGTGGCGACGAGCAGTCCGAGGCCGACACCGAGGCAGGCCCCTTGCGCGGCAGCGAACGTCGGTGCCGGGAACGCGGACATCTGCCGCAGCACCGGTGTCACGACATCACGCAGGTACCCGGCCGCGTCATCGGTGGCCGGATCGATGGCGGAGATGTCACGGCCGGCGCAGAAGCCACGTCCTTCACCGCGCAGCAGCAGCGCACGTACGCCCGCGGACTCCGCTTCGGTGTACGCGGCGCTGATCTGCGACAACGCTTCCGGGTCAAGTGCGTTCATCTTCTCCGGCGCGTTCAGCACTACCTCGGCGACGCCATCGGAGATCGTGATGTCGATCATGAGTCGAAGTCCAGGACGACCTCGTCCGACGTCGGGAAGGACTGGCACGTCAAGACGTAGCCGTTCTCCACCTCGTCGGTTTCCAGCGCGTAGTTCTCCTCCATCTGCACCGTCCCGGTGACGACCTTGGCCCGGCAGGTGCCACAGACACCACCCGCGCAGGCGAAGGGCACATCGGGCCGTACCCGCAGTGCCGCATTGAGGAGCGACTCACGGGCACTCTTGGGGCTCTTCACCATGCCCTCGAGACCATCGAGGTTGAACGAGACCTCCCAGTTCTCACCCGTCGGGTCTTCCTCGACCGGCCGGCCCGAGTCCTGTTCGGAGGCGCCTTCGGGCTTGCCGGTGCCGAACAGCTCGTACCGGACCTTCTCGGCGGGGATTCCCCTGGCGTCGAGTTCGTCGCGGATCAGCTGTACCAGGTCGAACGGCCCGCACAGGAACCACTCGTCAGCCAACTCGGGGCGGAAGATGTTGTCGAACATCGCTCGCAGTTTCTCTGCGTCCAAGCGCCCGGAGTGGGTCGGAGACAGCCGCTGCTCCCGGGAGAGCAGGTGGTGCACGGCCAGCCTCGCGGGATACCGGTCCTTGAGATCCGCGATGTCGTCGATGAACATGACATCGAGGGCAGCGCGGTTGGAGTACACCAGATCCACCAGCGCCTCGGGGTTGGACTTGAGCAACGACTTCACGATGGCCAGGATGGGCGTGATCCCGGAACCCGCGGCGAAGGCGATATATCTGGCCACGCCCGCGTTCTCGGCTTCCCGCCCAATCCCTTCCGCGTCGTTCAGGGACGTCATGCGGTGCCTGGAAATGAAGGCACCTGTCGGGCTCATCACGTCGATCACGTAGCCCGGCTCGAGGTTGTCGTTCGCCCAGTTGGAGAACAGGCCACCACGGTCCCGCTTGATCGCGATCTTGAGCTCTCCCGGCGTCGGCTCGGCACAGAGCGAATAGCTGCGCCGGACCTCACGGCCGTCCAGATCGGCCCGCAACGCGACGTACTGCCCGCTGACGTAGTCGAACTCGTCCACCAGGTCGGGCGGGACGTCGAACGAAACCTCGATGGCGTTGTCGGTCAGGTGCCGGACCTCAGAGATGGTCAGGGAGTGGAAAGCCGCGCGACGGCTGGTGGGTTTGGCGGAAGTCTCGTCCGTCGTTGTCATCGATATCAGAGCACCTTGAAGTAGTCGAACGGTTCCATGCACTCCTGGCATACGTACAGCGCCTTGCAGGCCGTGGAACCGAACCGGGCCATTTCACGGGTCTCCAACGACCCGCATTGCGGACACCTGACGCTGAGCTTGACCGGGGTGGGACCCGGCCGGGTACCGACGGCCGCACGACCCGAAGGCGGGCTGATGCCGTACTCCATCAGTTTCTGTTTGCCGGCCTCGGACATCCAGTCGGTGGTCCATGCCGGTGACAGGACCATCCGCACCTGCACCTGGGAGTAACCAGCATCCTCCAAGGCCTGCGTCACATCGTCGCGGATGGTGCCCATCGCGGGACAACCGGAATAGGTGGGGGTGATTTCTACGATGACCCCCTCCTCGGTGACCGACACCGATCGCAGGATGCCGAGATCCTCAATGGTCACCACAGGGACTTCCGGATCGCACACCGTCGCCGCAACGTCCCAAGCCGCCGCAGCAGCCGGATCTTGTGGCCGCCGCGGCGCAGTATCGGCCGCGGAGGGAGTGCTCACCACGTCACTCCAGGGTGTTGTCGGGCCAGGGACTGCATTTCGATGAGGATGTAGGCCAGCGCCTCGCGGTGCTCGCCCCGGCGCCCGCCGGTCGCTGCCTGCTCGACGTCCGGCACGCTCAACGTCGACTCGCTGATGACCCGGGCCACCGCCTCGTCGAACGCCGGGCGAAGCGACGACGGCAGCACCGCCACCCCGGGTAGCGACCTGACCAAATCGTCATCCTCGAACAACTCGTCGATGTACGGCCACGCCACGTCCAAGCCGCGTTGCATACGCCGGTGCGACTCTTCGGTGCCGTTACCCAGGCGCAGCATCCATTGCCACGCATGGTCTACATGGTATTCGACCTCTTTGAGCGCCTTCGCGGCGATACCGGCCAGCGTGACGTCGCTGGACTTCGACAGATTCTGGTACAGCTCGTACTGATAAATGCTGAAAAGAATCTGTTTGGCGATGGTCTGACCGAAATCACCGTTTTCCAACTGAACCAAGTGGCACGTGGTGAACTCGTGCTCGTCCCGGAAATAGGCGAGTTCGTCTTCAGTCTTCCCCCAGGCAGTTCCCGCGTAGGTGAGGAACGACCGTGCATGCCCGAGCAGGTCCAGCGCGATGTTGCCCAGCGCGATGTCTTCCTCGAGTTCAGGAGCACGAGAGATCCAATAGCCCAGCCGTTGCGCCAAGATCAGTGAGTCGTCACCCAGCCGCAAAGCGTAGCGGGCGACGTCCTCACTCGCGGTCAGTCCGGCAGCCGCGATGTCCTCAGCAGTGAGCGCCTGACCCGCACTGATTCTGGTTGCACTGTCACTGCCCACACTCACAGGTGCTTCACCCCCTCACTCTGCGTGTAGTACGTGGCATGCCGATAATTCTTGCCCTGTGGTGACTCGAAGAAGGCACCCTTGGCATCCGGATCCGACGTCGTGATCGCGTCGGCTGGCACGACCCAGATCGAGACCCCTTCGTTGCGGCGGGTGTAGAGGTCGCGAGCGTTGCGGACCGCTATCGCCGCGTCGGGCGCGTGCAAAGACCCGGCGTGCACATGCGACAGGCCTCGAGACGCACGCACGAAGACCTCGAACAGAGGCCACACATTGTCGTCCGGCGGCTCAATGTCGACAACATTGTCAGAACTGCTATCGCTCATGGGTGCTTTTCTCCTGATACAGAGTTGTGGCGACTAGGCGTGTTTCAGAGCGGCAGAAGCGGCGTCGGCCGTCTTGCGCGCGTACTCTCGCGCGGCCTCTCGCACCCATTCGCCGTCCTCGTGCGCTTTGATGCGATGGTTGACCCGCTGCGCGTTACAGGGACCATTGCCGGCGAGGACTGTGTGGAACTCATCCCAGTCCAATGCACCGTAGTCGTAGTGGCCACGGACCTCGTTCCACTTCAGATCCGGATCGGGCAGGGTCAAGCCCAATGCCTCCGCCTGCGGCACGATCATGTCCACGAAACGCTGACGCAACTCATCGTTGGAGAACCGCTTCACCTTCCACTTCATGGATTGCTGAGAGTGGGGCGAGTCGGCGTCCGGGGGCCCGAACATCTGCAGTGCCGGACCGTAGAACCGATTCACGGCGTCCTGCGCCATCTGATGCTGTTCTGGGCTGCCATGGGACAGGGCGTAGAGGATCTCCCACCCCTGGCGCTGATGGAAGGACTCCTCCTTGCAAACCCGGACCATCGCCCGGCCGTACGGACCGTAGGAGGCACGGCACAGCGGAACCTGGTTGCAAATGGCGGCACCGTCGACGAGCCAGCCGATGGCGCCCATGTCACCCCAGGACCGCGCCGGGTAGTTGAAGATCGAGGAGTACTTCGCCTCGCCGCTCATCAACTGCCTGTTCAGTTCGTCGCGGGGGGTACCCAGTGTCTCGGCCGCCGAGTACAGATACAGCCCATGACCGGCCTCATCCTGGACTTTGGCCATCAGGATGGCCTTGCGCTTCAGCGAGGGGGCGCGGCTGATCCAGTTCCCCTCCGGCTGCATACCGATAATTTCCGAGTGTGCGTGCTGGGAGACCTGCCGCGTCAGGTTCCGACGGTACTTGGCCGGCATCCAATCGCGAGGCTCGATCCGAAGATCCTCCTCGATCAGCTTGTCGAAGTACTCTTGGGCCTGCGCGGGATCAATGTCGTCGTGGTCGGGAACCGGATGGAGAGTCTTCTTGCCAGCCACGATTCACCTCGCGTGGGTCGTCGGATCCATTACTGACTGTTCGGTCAGTATATGGTGGGCCGCTGGGGCGGTCAAGGGAGTCGTCGCCGGTCCGGGCGTACAACTCACGTCAATCTCCGGTACATTTTCCCAGGCTACGCCTCGCGCGCTCTCACCCACCGAAGGAGGTGTCGGTGCCGGGCCGCGCACCACTGATGCCCGCACGACAACCCCGCTGTAGCTGGGCGGGGACGTGCTCACCCAAGGAGATGCTCGTGTCGGACCACGGACCAGCCGCGATGGGGCTGCATCACCCCTTGCTCGTCGATGATTTCGCATCGCACTGGCTGGGGCTGGAAGTGCTGCGCGCCGTACCCGGCGAGGCCCTCCTGCGGATGCAGCTCCGCGAGGAGATGCTGAACGGCTTCGGAATCGCCCATGGTGGGATGATCTTCGCCTTGGCCGACACTGCGTTCGCACTGGCCTGCAACGACGCCCACCGGGTTGGCATCGACATGACCGTCGCCTCTGGCGCCGATATCAACTTCCTCCGCCCGGCACACCGAGGGCAAAGCCTGACCGCCCACGCCCAAGTTGTCCGTAAAGGGCGAAGTGGATTGATCGATATCACCGTGTCCGCGCAGGGGCCGGACGACCCAGAACCCTACGTTTGCGCCGAGATCAGGGGCCGTAGCCGGACGATTCCCTATCCACAGGCACCGGCACCCGGGCCGTGACAACCGCCTCGGCGGACGTCCGCTCCAGATGATCCGCCCCCTGACCGTGATGAGATCTGCGTCATAGACGCGCCGCAGTTCTCATTTACGAACGGATCAGTGCCAAAATACCCGTATGCCCACTTCCGTCGAAACCAGGCCACGCCGCGGCCGGCCTGGGTATGACCAGCGAAGCCTCCTGCACAGATCCGTCGAGGTCTTCAACGTGCACGGCTACGACTCGACCTCCATGGAAATGCTCGCCAGGGAACTGGGCATCACCAAGTCGGCGATCTACCACCACGTCAACAGCAAGGAGGAGTTGCTACGCCTGGCACTGGACCAGGCTCTGATCAGCCTGCAAGAGGTGCTCGAGATGCCGGGGACCCACTCGGGCCGGGCCGACGCTCGCCTGGAGTTCGTCATCTACAACACCGTGCTGGTTCTCGCCGAGCAACTGCCCTACGTCACCCTCCTGCTGCGGTTACGCGGCAACTCACCCATAGAACTCGCCGCCCTGCAGCGCCGACGGGCGTTCGACGCAAGAATGAGGGAGATCGTCGACCTGGCCCGCGCCCAGGGCTACCTCCGCCGGGACATCGACTCCGCCACCACCGCGCGGCTCATCTTCGGAACCATCAACTCGGTGGTCGAGTGGTACGAACGCGACGGGCGGCTGACCCCGGAAGAACTGGCCACGGACGTCGTCCGGACCATCATGACCGGCGTCGGCCGAGGCGGGCCGGTCCGGTTACCGGACCGGCCGCCGGAATCTCACTGCTTGGCGACGAGTGTGAGAACGTCGTAGGTCGCGACGATGTCGCCGTTCTGGTTGTGCAACACCGTATCCCAGGCCACCTCACCGTATTCGTCGCTGACCCGGGGCGTGATGCGCTTGGCGGTCAACGTCACGCGGATCGAGTCGCCGGGCGACACGGGCGTGAGGAACCGGAGATTGTCCATTCCGTAATTGGCCAGCACAGGCCCCGGCTCCGGGGCCACGAACAGTCCTGCACCCCAGGCCACCACCAGGTACCCGTGCGCCACGATGCCGGGGAAGAACGGGGTGGCCGCGGCCGCCTCTTCGTCGGTATGAGCGTAGAACTTGTCGCCGGTCTCCTCCGCGAACGCGGTGATATCCGCCAGCGTCACCTCACGCAGATCGGACACATAGGCGTCGCCGAGCTGCAGCGTCGCCAACGACTTGTGGAACGGGTGCTCGAACTCGCTCGAACCGCCGAACTTCTCGCAACCCGCGATGCGTTGCGCCGCCCCGGTGTGCCAGATGCCGGTGATCGCGGTCAGCATGTTGGGAGAGCCCTGGATAGCGGTGCGCTGCATATGGTGCTTGACCGACCGGACACCACCCAGCTCCTCACCACCACCGGCCCGGCCAGGCCCGCCGTGAACCAGATGCGGAACCGGAGACCCGTGCCCGGTCGAGGTCTTCGCGTCTTCCCGGTTGAGCACCAGCACCCGGCCGTGGTGGGCGGCGATGCCGCGCACCAGCGCCTGCGCCGTCGTGGCGTCGTTGGTACAGACAGTGGCCACCAGTGACCCGGCGCCCATGGCGGCCAGGCGCACCGCATCGTCCAGGTCGGTGTACCCGATCACCGAGGAAACGGGACCGAACGCTTCCACGCTGTGCACCGCTACCGCGTCCGGATCCGACCAGGACAGCATGACCGGCTCCATGAACGCCCCACCGGAGGTCGCCGGATCGGTCAGAGACCCGAGCACGATCTCGCCTCCGCCGTCCATCAGCCGGCGGACTGCGGAATGGACATCGGCCAGCTGGTCCAGCGACGCGAGGGCGCCCATCGTCACCCCCTCCTCGCGCGGGTCCCCGACCACGACGCGATCGGCGATCCGCTTCGAGACTGCGGCGGCCACCTCTTGCACCATGCCTTTGGGGACGATGGTTCGGCGGATCGCGGTGCACTTCTGCCCGGCCTTGACCGTCATCTCCGAGACGACGGACTTCACGAAGGCATCGAACTCAGGGGTGTCGGCGGTGGCGTCCGGGCCGAGGATGGCACAGTTCAGCGAGTCCGCCTCGGAGGAGAACCGCACGCCTCCCACGATGACGTTCTCGTGCTGGCGCAACGAGTTGGCGGTCGCCGCGGAACCGGTGAATGCGACGAGGTCGCGATAATCCAGGTGGTCCAGCAGGTCCCGCGCCGACCCGGAAATCAGCTGGATCGAACCAGCCGGCAGGATGCCGGACTCCACCATCATCCGCACACACGAAGCCGCCACGTAGCCGGTCGGAGTGGCAGGCTTGACGACCGTCGGCACGCCCGCGACGAACGCCGGCGCGAACTTCTCCAGCATTCCCCACACCGGGAAGTTGAACGCGTTGATCTGCACCGCGACGCCCGGCAGCGACGTGTAGATGTGCGTGCCCAGGAAGGAACCGTCGCCGGACAGGACCTCGGTGGGACCGTCCAGAATCACGTGCGAGTTGGGCAGCTCACGCCGGCCCTTGCTGGAGAAGGTGAACAGCACCCCGATGCCGCCATCGACGTCGATCATGTTGTCGATCTTGGTGGCCCCGGTGTGGAACGACTCCGCGTACAGCTCCTTCTTACGGCCGTTCAGGTACTGCGCAAGCTCCTTCAGCTTGAGCGCACGCTCGTGAATGGTGAGCTTGCTCAACTCCGCCTGGCCGACGGTGCGGCCGTGCTCGATCACGGTCGCGATGTCGAGACCGTCGGTACCGACCTTTGCCACCAGCTCACCCGTGCTCGCGTCCAGCACATCGGTGAGCCGGCTACCCGGCTCAGGGGTCCACCAGGCATCCTTGACATAGCTCGGGACGACCTCTTCACGGCCCGGGTCAGGCGGGGTGGCGGTTTCCTGCGGGGTGGCGGTCATCGGAGCTCCCTCGACGAAGACTGAGGTGGTGGCAAACCACCAGGACATGGCGGCCTGCTGCGATGGCAGTAAATACTGAACGCTGAGTCAGTATTGTTTCAAGTCCGACGGTGATGGTCAAGGTACGGAGGAACGGCATGACGAACGGCGCCCAGGGCCACGCGACGCAGGACACCGGCACCCACCAGCCGTGGGTCATCACGCTCGGGGAACTCGACGAGAAACTCGGCGTGCGGGTGCACGAGCAGTCGGCGGAGCGCGTCGTCGCCTCCATGCCGGTGGCCGGGAACCGGCAGTCGCTGGGCCGGCTGCACGGCGGGGCCACGCTGGCACTTGCCGAGGCCGTCGGGTCCTGGGCCGCTGTGATCCACGCCAGCACGATGGGCAAGAGCGCTGTCGGCGTAGACGTTTCGGCAACGCATCACAAGTCGGTCCGTGACGGACAGGTCACGGCGACGGCCACAGCACTCAGCCTCGGGCGAACGATGACCTGTCACATGGTGACGGTCACGGATGAGGACGACCGCCGACTGGCAACCGTCAAGATCACCAACTACCTGCTCGACACGCCCGTGCACAACACCGCGGGCTGAGCCTCACCACTCGTAGAAACCGGTGCCGCTCTTGCGGCCGAGTTCGCCCTTGGCCACCTTTTCACGCAGGATGGCGGGTGGTGCGAATCGTTCTCCCAGCTTCGATTCCAGGTATTCCGCAATTCCGAGCCGGACGTCGAGACCGACGATGTCGGTAGTACGCAACGGTCCGCTGGGGTGCTTGTAGCCGAGCTCCATCGCCAGGTCGATGTCTTGCGCACTGGCGACACCTTCCTCGACCATCCGCATGGCTTCCAGCGCAATCGCCACCCCGAGCCGGGAAGACGCGAAGCCCGGGGAATCCTTGACCACGATCGGGGTCTTCTTGATGTCCTCCACCCATGCTTGCGCCAAGGACACCAGCTCCGGCGCCGTGTGGGATCCGACGACGACCTCTACCAGAGTCGAGGCGGGCACCGGGTTGAAGTAGTGCAGGCCGATGAAACGTTCCGGCTTGCGCAGGCTTTCGGCGATCCGGTCCAGTGACAGGGAGGACGTGTTCGTCGCCAGGTACGCGTCCTCGCCGATGACACTTTCCACCTGCTGCAACGCGGTGGTTTTCAGCTCCAAGTCCTCGGGCACAGCCTCGATCACCAGTCCGCAGCGAGCGAACTCGGACGAGTCGATCGTGACTACCGCATGTTCCGACGCGGCGTCGAAGTTGCTCAGCACGCCTCGTTCGACGGATTTCAGCAGATTTCCCTGCAAACGCTCCGACGCCTCGATCGCTGCCTGCGAGTCGCGTTCGACGACAACGACATCCGACCCATTGATCAAGAATGCGTGAGCGATACCCACGCCCATGCGACCGCCGCCGAGCACACCGACCGTGCCCGGGAGTCGAGTGGTGGAGTTAGACAATTCAGCCTTCTTTCCTGCTTTCCGACTTTCTGTCCAGGAATGCCTGCATGCGGTCGAACTTCGCCTGCGACTCGAACAGGATCCCTTGCGCCAGGGTATCGATGGCGGGGTGCGCCTCGCGCGGAGCCTGCATGACCGTTTTGGAGATCCGGATCGCCAGCGGGTCCTGCCGGGCGATCCGGTCCGCCAGAGCATGGGCTCCCGCCATCAGCTGCTCCGGCTCATGAATCTCGGTGACCAGGTGCACGGTCCGGGCCTGCTCGGCGTCGAGAATCCGCCCGGCCAGCAGGATTTCCTTGGCAACGGGTTCGCCCACCAGCTCGATCAGACGCCAGGTCGCCCCAGCACCGGCGATGATGCCCAAACCCGCCTCGGGGTTGCCGATCTTCAGCCGCGGGGTGGCGATCCGGAAGTCCGCGGCGAAGGCCAGCTCCGCGCCGCCACCGAGCGCATACCCGTCCAGGGCGGCGATGACCGGCATCGGCAATCGTGAGATCCGTTGGAACACGGTGGAGTTGATGCCGGCCAGTGCGTCGTCGCGGCGCCGCTCGCGCAGTTGTGAGATGTCGGCGCCAGAGGCGAAGACACCGTTCGAACCGGCAAGAATCATGATGCGGGGCGAGTGCTCCAGATCGGCACACAGCGCGTGCAACTCCTCGACCATCGTCTGGTCAATGGCATTGCGCACCTCGGGCCGATTCAACACCGCGACGATGCGGTCGTCGCTGACCTGCACATCGATGGTCGAGAACTGCTCGTACACCATCACACGCGCTCCAGCAGAAGAGCAGTGCCCTGACCAACTCCCACACACATGGTGGCAAGCCCGCGGTCTGCTCCTTCCCGCTCCATCCGGCCCAGCAGGGTGATCGTGATCCGTGAGCCGGAGGACCCGAGCGGGTGACCCAAGGCGATGGCGCCACCGTCGTTGTTGATGACGCCCTGATCCAGACCGAGCCGCTGAATGCACGCCAACGCCTGGGTGGCAAAGGCTTCGTTCAACTCGATCGCACCCAGATCACTCAGCTGCCACCCGGCCCTGGCCATGACCTTCTGGGTGGCCGGAACCGGGCCGATGCCCATGATCTCAGGCGGGACTCCGGCAGAGGCACCCTGCACAATGCGGGCCCGGGGCGTCAGGTTGTGCTTCTTGATCGCTGCCTCAGAGGCCACGACGATCGCGGACGCACCGTCGTTCAGCGACGATGAGTTTCCAGCCGTCACTATTCCGCCAGGACGGACGACCGGTGCAAGTCGGGCAAGGACCTCCATGGTCGTGCCCGCACGGGGTCCCTCGTCGGTGTCGACCACGGTGACGGCACCCTTACGGCCGGGGACCTCGACCGGCACGATCTCGGGCGCCAACCGGCCGTCGGCGATGGCGGCCAGGGCACGCTCGTGCGACTGGACGGAGAAGGCGTCGGCCGCATCCCGCGAGATGTTGTCGACGCTGGCCAGCTCCTCGGCCGTCTCCGGCATGGAGAACGTCATCTTGCCGTCGCGGTTGAGATCTCCCGTGCGGAAGCGCGAATTCACCAAGCGCCACCCGATGGCGGTATCGACGATCTCACCGGGCTTGGCGAACGGCCGGTCCGGCTTCTCCAGCACCCACGGGGCCCGCGACATCGATTCCACACCACCGGCGATCACGATGTCGGCGTCCCCGCAGCGGACCATCGCGGCGGCCAGGGTGATGGCGGACATGCCAGAGGCACACAGGCGGTTGACCGTGATTCCCGGCACCGTGTCGGGGAATCCCGCCAGCATCCACGCGAGCCGGGCGACGTTGCGATTCTCCTCGCCGGCGCCGTTGGCGTTACCGAGGATGACCTCGTCGACCACCTCCGGATCGACATTCGCACGCTGCAGCAGTTCCGCTACGACACGCGCTGCGAGATCATCCGGGCGGACTGCGCTGAGCGCTCCGCCATATCGCCCAACAGGGGTGCGTACCCCATCGACAAGGAATGCCTGCGTCATCGAGAGCCCTTCTGCGACTGCGACTGCGGCTGACCGGCGAACATGCCGGACCGGTGCATTTGCTGACCGATCGTTCAGTAACGATGTCACGCTGTAGCTGCTGCGGTCAACAGGGCAGGAACTGTCAGGTAGCCACTTGTTCACCAACCGTTCGGTCGGCTAACCTCACGTCGTTCGGTGGTGACTACACGGGAGTAGTCAATGGTGTTCCTCATGGGGGGATCGCCCACGACAGCGGGGAGAACGGCCTGTCCGTTGGCGGTGGTCGACACCATGAGCATTCACCGGAGAGCGGTCCGCACCGAACGAGGCAGCGCATCATCACGCGATGGCTGCACGCCCAGGCAAGAAGGAAGGAGACCGCGACCACTAGTGCGGCAACACCAGTTGCCGTTCGTTATCTCGGCCCGGACGGGCCCCATCCAGGAAGGAACGCCGATGGCAGAGCCCACGCCGACGGCAGAGCCCACGGAGAAGGACGCGCGCGATCTGCAGGCGTACTACGACGGGATGAAGCAGGAACGCAAGAGGTTGATCGTGCCGCTGGTCTCGATCATCCTGTTCCTCTACTTCTTCCAGCAAGTTCTCACCAACTTCACCCCGGCGATGGACGGGTTCATCACCGAGAACATGACCATCGCCTTCGCCTACACGATCGCGATGTTCTTCGCCATCATCGCGGTGACCATGATCTACAGCTCCCGCATGAACAAGATCGAGAGCCAGCTCACCCCGCCCAACCTCGAGGAGATCGCCGCCCGGTACAACGCCGTTCGTGACGACGTCCTCGCCGACGCCGTCCCGGCCCGCAAGCTCGTCGACGACGCCGCCGCCGAGCCGGTAGCGGTCAGCCAAGACACGAAGGACGTGTGATGAAGACCCTCGCCGCAGTACTCTTCGTCATCTTCATCGGCGCCACCCTCGGCATCACCTGGTGGGCCAGCAAACGCAACAAGTCGGTGTCCAGCCACCTCGTGGCCGAGGGCCGCATCTCCGGACGCAACAACGGTCTGGCCATCGCCGGCGACCTCGTGTCCGCCGCGACCTTCCTCGGCACCACCGCCGCGATCGCCTTCCGGGGCTTCAACGGGTACTACTACGCGCTGTTCATTCCGATGGCGTTCCTGCTGGCGCTGCTGCTCGTCGCCGAGCCGCTGCGCAACCTCGGCAGGTTCACCCTCGGTGACGTCCTTGCGACCCGCTTCCCGAGCAACAACGTGCGCGGCACGATCGGCCTGGCAGCGGCCATCGTCTCGATCCTGTACGTCGTCGCGCAGTTCGTGGGCGCGGCCCTGCTGGTCACGCTGCTCTTCGGGATCGACTACCGGACAGCGGCGATCATCATCGCGATTCTCACCACGGTCTACACCTTGTGGGGCGGGATGATCGCGACAACCTACATCCAGATCGTGCAGACGCTGCTGCTGCTCGTCGCGGGTGCACTACTCATCGTCCTCGTGCTGAAGGAGTTCAACTTCAACCCGATGGGCGTGTTCGCCAGCGCCAACGAGTTGAGTGACGGCGAGCTGCTCAAGCCCGCCCGGGAAGGGGCAGCAGCGCAGTGGGAGCAGTTCTCACTCATCTTCGGCGTCACCCTCGGTGTCCTCGGGCTGCCGCACATCCTCGTCCGGTTCCTCACCGTGCCGAGCGCCCGGGCGGCCCGCTCCAGTGCGGTGACGTCGATCTGGATCTTCTCCAGCTTCCTCATCTTCATGCCGCTGCTGTCTTTCGCCGCCGTGTCGTTCTACGGCGGCAAGAAGGGCCTGCTCGAGAAGGTGGGCAACCCCAACCTCACGGTCACCGCGCTCGGGGAGTACCTCGGTGGGGAAACCCTGCTCGCTTTCGTCGCGGCGGTCACCTTCCTGGTGATCCTCTCCTCGCTGGCCGGTCTGATCATCGCAACCTCGGGCGCGATCTCGCACGACCTGTACGCCAACTTCTTCAAGCACGGTGAGATCGACCCGAAGAAGCAGCTGAACGTGGCCCGGATCGCGACGCTGTTCAGCGCCGCGATCGCGACGCTCATCTCGCTGGTGGCACAGAACTACAACGTCGCGTTCCTCGCCACGCTGGCCATTGCGGTCGCGGCAAGCGCCATGCTGCCCGCGCTGCTGCTGACGATGTATTGGCGCAGGACCACCGCCGCGGGTGTCGGCATCGGCATGATCGTCGGCCTCGTCGCCGCGCTCGCGGTGATCCTGCTGAGCCCGACGATCCGGCCGGACAACCCGATCATTCCGATCTCGAGCCCGGCGGTCATCTCGTTGCCGATCTCACTGGTCACGATGGTCCTCGTATCGTTGGCGACGCAGCCCAGGGGCGCCGAGCTGCAGGCGGCGAACCACCTGTTCGACCGGATCCGGGTCAAGATGGTGACCCGGGTCGACCCCGGCGACCCGGACTCGCGTCACGAGTCGGTCCGGATCCGCGCCTGAACCGTCCGGTCTGCGCGGGCGCCCGGTAGTCGTCACCCCCGTCGACGGCTACCGGAGCCCGCACGGGCCGGCGCCCCGCGCGCTCATCCCCCAAGGACACACGTACCGAAAGGACTCACCGATGATCCTCGTGGCGTACTCTGGAGCGGAGTCCCGCAACGCCCTCGACTGGGCGGCGGAACACGCCCTACGCACGAACCAGAACCTGACGGTGCTCACCGTGATCAAGCTGCCGTCGACCCTCTACGACGAGACCCAGGGTGTCCCGGCGGAGTTCACGAAGGCGGCTCGCCGGGTGCTCGACGACGCGGTGGCCCGCGTCCGGTCCTTCGGCGTCACCGACATCGAGACCGTGATCGGCTACCGGGACATCACCGGCGCTATCGTCGAACTCTCCCGGGAAGCAGAGATCGTCGTCGTCGGCAACCGTGGCCACGGCGAGACCGCCTCGGCGCTGCTCGGTTCGGTGGCCTACGCGGTCACCTCGCACGCGGCCTGCCCGGTTATCGTCGTCCGGGACCAGATGGAACACTCCTGGGGAGACCACCGCAAGATCGTCGTCGGCATCGACGGCTCACGCGCCGGCCGGCACGCAGGCTTGTTCGCGGCCGGGGTCGCGGCCCAGACCGGTGCCGAACTCACCGTCGTCGGGGTCTGGGACATCGGCGGCATCGGGCACATGTCCGGTGAGTTCGCCGCACGTATCGGGGTCGAGGATCTGCACGCCAAGGGCGAGCTGAAGACCAAGGACTGGATTCAGCAGGCGGTCCGCCAGATCCCGGCGCGCTTTCCCGATGTGAAGGTGACCGGCGTCGTCCGCCGGGGGTCTCCGGTCGTCGTGCTCCGTGAAGAAGCCGCCGATGCCTCGCTGCTCGTGATCGGCAGTCGCGGCCGCGGCGGCTTCGCCGGCCTGCTGCTCGGTTCCGTCAGCCACCGCCTCATCCATGACGTCGGCTGTCCGGTCGCCGTCGTTCGCTGAGCCGACGCCGGAGCGCATCGCAGGCCGCGACACGCTCGGGTGGCTTGCGTGCTAGGCGAGCGAGTGGCCCGCGAACAGGTGCCCCGGGCGGACGACCCGCGGCCGCGGCCATCCACGGCGTTGCGGCAGCCCAGGCGGCTCCCGGTTCACCGGGTTGCCGCCTGGGCTCTGTTCCGCTCGGGCTGTTGCACGCCCACTCGTCTGCCTGCTGCGTGCCTACCGCGGCCGGCCGAAGTTCTGGGTCATCCAGAGCTTTCCGTTCACCACCCGCACATCGATCCCGATCTGGGTGAACCGCCTGGACAGGATATTCTTGCGGTGACCGTCGTTCGGCGGCTTCTGGTGGTACATGATCGATTCCAGCTGCAACGCACCGCCCACCGACGTGTTCGGGTTCATGCCCACGTTCTCGCCGGCGTAGGCGAAGGTATAGCCGGTGGCCGCGATCCGTTTACCGAGCGACGGCTCGCCAGGCAACCGGTGGCTGAGTCGGTTCGCCCGGGCCATGCGATTGGTGTGCGCCCTGGCCGCCTTGGCCAGATTGCTGTTCCACCGCAAGGCGGGCAACCCGTGCTTGGCCCGGTCGGCATTCACCTGCCGGTACAAGGCAGAAACATGCGCGGACGCGTTCGCGCTGACGCTCTTGATCGGTGTGACCACCTTGGTCCGTGAACCGGAGTAGGTGACCAGCAGGTCGTTGCTCTGCATGACCGTTCGAGGCCGGTAGGTGCCCGCACCGGGGGCCCGCCACACGCGGGCGCCGTTGGGTGCCTTGGCAGCCAGGCTGCCGTCTTTCCACATCGTCAACGAAGACCCGGCCGGGAACTTGCGCTTCCACATGCTCTTGCCGGAAGCACTGACCTGCTCCAATGTCCCATTGCCGTGCATGATCAGCCGGGCCCGGTTGCCGTGCGCCTGAATGTAATGCCCCGGGCCGAGGACTGCTCCGGGAGTGAGCGTGTTGGCGCCGGCCCGCCGGTTGGACCAGGCGGCACGGCCGTTCTTGGCGTAGATCACCAGGTTTCCGTCACTCTGCAACACCAGGCGGCCACCGGCGGCCTTGCCGTTGGTCTGGGTCGACCAGACCGGACGCCCGGACCTGTTGTAAATGACCAGGTTTCCGTCACGCTGCATCACCATCCGCCCACCGGCGGCACGTCCGTAGGTGCGGACCACCCACAGCGCCCGGCCGTTGCCGTAGACGACGGCGTCCCCGTTGCCCTGGAACACGAACCGGTACTGACCGGCCGTCAGACCCTGGTTGCCATGAAAGGTCGTGGCGCCGCCGGCGATACGCCGGGAAGCTACTCCCTGGGGGATGGATAGCTGCGCACGGACACCGGCCATCTGCTGCGCCTGCACCGATCCACCTTGTGCGCCAACAGAAGGCAGCGATCCAGCTGGTTTCTGGGTGGCAACGCTGCCGGTCGTGGCCGGACCGGCCAGCGCCTGCGGGGCGATACTGGAGAGTGCCACGCCGGACACGGCCAAGGCGAGAACGCCTCGGGAAAGGCGGGAACCGGACGTGGCTGCATGATGACGAGGAATGTGACGATTTGGCATAGGTCCAGTGATCGGGCCGGGCCTGCAGCCACTTGTCCACCCGATGCCAGGTCGCTCCACCCGAGTGAGACCGGAACACACAGTGCGAGTAGGGATTGCGAACGGGTGAGAAGCCACTGGCCCGTCGCCGGCGCCGGCGCGCGCGGCTGACCCGCGGGCGGCACCCGGGCCGGTCACAAGGAGTCGCCGCATCGCCCCGATCGACGTACTCGGTCCCGGTGCCAACCGTCAGGACTCACCTCGGCTCGAACCACCCGGATCGACCACTATGGCGCTGTTGCCGACTCGTGGCGCCGGCACGCTGCTCCCCTCCGTACTCCGACGGTGCCATAGCGTCCAGGTTGTCCGCAGCGACCGGGTCTGCAGGCCGGCCTGCCCGCCGCGGGCCGCCGGAGACCGCCGGACCTACTTGCGGCCGACGCTACTTACGGGTGCCGAAATGCTCTGTGAGCCAAAGCTTCTGGCCGTCCATGTACACGTTGATGCCGATGTCCCGGTAGTTCGGGCTGAGCAGTGTCCTGCGGTGGCCGTCCAGCGGTGGCACCTCGGCCATCATCATCGAGTGCAACGCCAGGGCGCCCTGCGCATCCTGCCGGTCGTGCATACCGAGGTTCTCCGCGGCCGCGCTGTAGGTGTAGCCGGTGGCACCGATTCGATCCTCCAACACGGGGTAGCCCGGGACGGCGTGAGTCAGGTCGCCGTGCTCCGACAGCGCCCGGTTGTAATCGTGGGCCGACAGCGCCAATTGGTTGTCCCACGTCAAAGAGGCCAGACCGTGGGTGGCTCGATCAGCGTTGACCTGGGTCAACAACGATTGGGCGATGGCGGCTTCCAGCGCTGTGGTGTCCCCACCGACCGGAGTGGGATCAGGACCGGAGTTGCCCGTCGAGGCCCACCGCGGTCGCCAGTTCGTCGGCACCGACGCCGGCAGGTGCGTCCAATACCGGGCCTGGCCGAACGCCTGCGCCGACGTCGAGGTACCTGCAACGGCCGCCGGTCCACCTGCCGCAGTCGCCGCTGAACCGGCCGCCCCTGAACCGGCCGCCAGACTTGCGGTCACGATCGCCGCCAGCGTCACGGACCGGCGCAGGGCAGTGGGTGAACTGGGGTGCTGATGGCGATGGTGCACGCAGATGTCTCACTTCTGCCGGGGCGTCTCGGGCGGAGCGCAACTGCTCCCGTCCCCGGGTATCGACGCGGCGCGTAGGTGAGGTTCACCGCGCGGCCCGCAATCACGCCGAACGGGGCGCCGTCGTAGCACACAGGCATGCCCATGCCGGAGATTCCGGGAAGGCGATCCCAACCGGGCTCGCTCACTGAGCGCATCCAGCCAGCACCAGGCCGACTAGGCAGGAGGCCGCACCGGCGGCATCCAGGCAACGGCATACAGGCACCCCAGCAGCCTGGCTCGTGTGTGGGGTCGGCCCCCGGGCACGCCGGTCATGTCGGGCGTCTGGGGAGGGTCCGAGACGGTCATCCTGGACCCTGTGGGGCTGTTGGGGTACGTCGGGTAGCGGCGCGCCGGCGCCATACGTCACCTCACGGCGCCATAGGGATCGATGTGGGCGGTGCGGACGGATTGTCGACGAGTACGGCCGTCAAGCGTTTCGTGGCGGCCCCCAGCGGGGGTCGATGTGGGAGGTGTGAGTGGGATGCCGGCGGGGCTCAGCCGCAAACCAGGACAGGTCACACAATCGGCGTAATTCGTCGCCACCGCGTAGCCAATCGTGACCGGTTCAGCACGATCTGCTGCGCAACGAAAGGGCGCCGGTTGACTATAGAACTATGACCCAACCCGGCTGGGATACACCGCATGACCTCCTGACGGTGGTGCGAACCCGCGAGGACATCGAGCGGGACATCCTCGCGTTGGAGGTGCTCTCGCCCAGGGAACGGCTCGACGCCGCCAAGGCCGCCGAAGAGTTGGAAGCCGAAGCCATTTACCTCGGCGAGGTCGAGTTGATGCTACGGGCCCGACTGGTGGGCGCGGTCGCACTGTGCCGCCTCGGCCGGCTCGCGTCCAGTACCCGTATCATCCGCGACGTCCACCGGTGGGCCACCGAGAACGAGCACCGCTACCTGCTGGCGCGCTCCGAACGGCACCTGTCGCACGTCTGCCGGTTGTCCGGGGACTGCGCCACCGCCCTGGAACACGCCATCAGGTCGATGGAAAACACCACCGACACGATGCCGGTCGAGGTACGCACCGACCATCAACACGTCCTGGCCATCGCGATGGCCCGAACCGGTGACTACGAGGGCGCCATCGGCCGCTTCGAGCAAATGCGCAAGGACCTGCGCGGGCTCGGGCGCACCAGCCTCGAAGTGAGCGTGCTCAACAACCTGGCCTACGCGCACCTGGAGAACGGTCATCTCCAAGCGGCCGCCGACACCGGGGCACGGATGATGCGGCTGGCGAAGCAAGCAGGGATCAGCATACTACCGGCCTACTTGGACACCTACGCGCGAATCCTGTTGCGCCGCAACGAACCACACCTAGCGGTGGATTTGCTGGCCAAGTTCGACGGCAAGCATGATCAGCACTTCGACATCGACTCGATGGCCGACTGCATGCTCACGCTGGCGGAGGCGCATCACCAGGCCGGCGACATCGCGGCCGCCCACCAGGCCCTGGACCGGTGCGAGACCATCTGCCGGCGGCAGAACCTGATGGAGATCCTGATGCGGGTGCGCCAGGCGCGCTCCGAGCTGTTCGCCGACGAACACCGCTGGAAGGAGGCATACCTGGAGCACCGCCGCTACACCGAGGTCATGGCCACCGTGAGCAGCACCGACCGTGCCCGGCACGCCCGGGTGGTCGCGGCCGTCTACCAGACCGAGCAGGCCCTGATGGAGAGCCAGAAGTTCCGCTGGCTGTCCCAACAGGATGCCCTGACCGGTTTGCCCAACCGACGCTTCGTCAACGAGAACCTGCCGGAGCTGCTGCGCGACACCAGGGAAGCGGGCGGCACCTGCAGTGTCGCGCTGCTGGACCTGGATCACTTCAAGCGCATCAACGACGAGCATTCCCACGAGGTCGGCGACCAGGTGCTGGTGCGGGTGGCGAAAATCCTGGCCGAGACGCTGGATGGCCAGGGCACCGCGGCCCGGCTGGGTGGCGAGGAGTTCCTGCTTCTGCTGCCCTCGATGAACCGCCAGGACGCGATCAGCCTGGGGCATGAGATCCTGCGCAAGCTGCGGGACTACCCGTGGCGCTCGGTGGCCGACGGGCTGCAATCGCTGACCGCCAGCGTGGGCATGGTCACCTGCACCTTGACCGGCGCGTGGGAGCAGGAAGAGGTGCTGCGGACCGCGGACATGAACCTGTACCGGGCCAAGAGCAACGGCCGGGACCGGTTGGTCGCCTCGGTGAGCACCGGGTCGCTCAAGCTGGTCGGCGAGGTGACGCTGCCCACTCAGAGTTCGGTGCACAACTCGGCGCTGGTGCGGTGAACCGCGCACCGCGTGCGGGTGCGGCAACTGCGGCTAGGGTCGGATCATGACTGTACGCATCAATCGTGTCTACACCCGCACCGGTGACGACGGCACCACCGGGCTGGGCGACTTCTCTCGCACGGCCAAGACCGATCCACGGTTGGCCGCGTACGCCGACACCGACGAGACCGGAGCGGTGCTGGGCCTGACGGTCACCATGACGGAACTGGACGATGATGTGCGCACGTTGCTGCGTCGCGTGCAGAACGACCTGTTCGACGTGGGCGCGGACCTGTGCTTGCCGTTGGCCGACAGTTACAAGTACGAGCCACTGCGGGTCAAGCAGGAGTGGATCACCGAGCTGGAGTCGGCCATCGACACGTACAACGACGCACTGCCCAAACTGACCAGCTTCATCCTCGCCGGCGGAACCCCGGCGGCAGCGTACCTGCATCTGGCCCGCACCTCGGCCAGGAGGGCCGAGCGCTCCACCTGGGCGGCGATCGAGGTGTACGGGGCCGATGTCGTCGGTGGGGTGAACGGGCTGGCCGCGACCTACCTGAACCGGTTGTCCGACCTGCTCTTCGTGCTGGCCCGCTACGTCAACCGCAACCACGGCGACGTGCAGTGGACCCCTGGCGGCGGGCGCTAACTGTCATACCGGACCGGTGGGGCTGCCTCGATCCAAGCGGAGAATCCGGTGTAGGACTGGCGTCCCATGGACACCTCGAACTGCTCTCCTCGGTAGCCGAGATCCACGACGACGGAGAACGGCAAAACGGCGATGCCCTCGCCACCGGCGGGGGCCCGCTGGTGAATGATGTACAGGTTGCTGCGCCGGAAGCGGTGGGTGGGACGTGGGGACAACGAAAACACCCGGTACCAGTCGAGATGCGTGGCCCGATACCGGGCCACGCCGGCCGACCACCGTTGCCTTCCGCCCGGCCCATGGGAGCGCAACGAGCAGGGAAACGAAGAACTCATCCGGACCAACCACAGCCGCCGCAGCAGGAAGGCCACGACGGCCACCGTGATAACGAGAGCGGCTATCTCTCCAGCCCGCGCGGCGAGATCGGACATCGTTCAACTCGCCGCGCCGACCGGATTCACTCAGGCTGACCAGCGCCGATGACGTGCTCGACCACCACGAGCACCTGGTCGTTCTCGACGGACAGGAATCCACCGTCCACACGGAACTTGCCGACCCGGGTGCCGTTGTCGCCCAACAGCTCGACGTCTCCCTCACCCAGGATGGCCAGCACCGGCGTGTGCCCACCCATGATGCCGATGTCACCTTCGACGGAACGGGCAATGACCTCTTTGGCCTGCCCAGCCCACACGCTTTCCTCGGCGGAGACCACCTCGACCTGAACCGTCACACGATCACCTTACCCGTCGTCCGACCCGGTTGCTTCCTGGTGACCGCCGGGTCAGTCCTCACCGGTCTCCTTGCGGATACGCTCATGGTTGCGCTCGACGTCGTCCAGGCCACCACACATGAAGAATGCCTGCTCGGGCACGTGGTCGTAGTCGCCGTCGCAGATCTTGCCGAACGCCTCGATGGTGTCGGCAAGGGGAACGGTCGAGCCTTCGACGCCGGTGAACTGGGTGGCCGAGTACATGTTCTGGGACAGGAAACGCTGAATCCGCCGCGCCCTGGCCACCAGTGCCTTGTCCTCCTCGGACAGTTCGTCGACGCCGAGGATGGCGATGATGTCCTGCAGCTCCTTGTTGCGCTGCAGGATCTGCTTGACCCGGCTGGCCGTGTGATAGTGATCCTCGCTGATGAACCGGGGATCCAGGATGCGGCTGGTGGAGGTCAACGGGTCCACCGCCGGGTAGATGCCCAGCGAGGCGATCTCACGAGACAGCTCGGTGGTGGCGTCCAAGTGGGCGAACGTGGTGGCCGGTGCCGGGTCGGTGTAGTCGTCGGCCGGCACGTAGATCGCCTGCATCGAGGTGATCGAGTTTCCTCGAGTGGAGGTGATCCGCTCCTGCAGCTGGCCCATCTCGTCGGCCAGCGTCGGCTGGTAGCCGACCGCGGACGGCATCCGGCCCAGCAGCGTGGAGACCTCTTGGCCGGCCTGGGTGAACCGGAAGATGTTGTCGATGAACAACAGCACGTCTTGGTTCTGCACGTCCCGGAAGTACTCGGCCATGGTCAGCGCCGCCAGCGCCACCCGCAACCGGGTACCCGGCGGCTCGTCCATCTGCCCGAACACCAGCGAGGTCTGACCCATGACGCCGGTCTCGGTCATCTCCTCGATCAGGTCGTTGCCCTCGCGGGTGCGCTCCCCCACTCCGGCGAACACCGACACGCCGCCGTGGTCGCGGGCCACCCGGGCGATCATCTCCTGGATGAGCACCGTCTTGCCGACGCCGGCACCGCCGAACAGTCCGATCTTTCCGCCCTGGACGTAGGGGGTGAGCAGATCGATGACCTTCAGGCCGGTCTCGAACATCTCGGTCTTGGATTCCAGCTGGTCGAACGCCGGCGCCTTCCGGTGGATCTCCCACCGTTCCTGCACGTCCAGCGTCTCACCCTCCGCCAGGTTGAGACAGTCACCGGTGACGTTGAAGACGTGCCCGAGGGTGACGTCTCCGACCGGCACGGTGATGCCGTGGCCGGTGTCGTTGACACTCATGCCGCGCACCAGCCCGTCGGTCGGCTTGAGGGCGATGGCCCGGACCATGTTGTCGCCGATGTGCTGAGCGACCTCGAGGGTCAGCGTGCGCTGCTCGCTCAGAAAGGAGTAGTCGATGGTCAGCGCGTTGAACAGGTCCGGCATCGAACCGGACGGGAACTCAATGTCGACGACGGGGCCGGTGACCCGGGAGATCCGCCCGGGGGCGGCCTGCTCCTTGCCGGTCTCGGTCTGGATGGCGGTGGCAGTCATGGTGGTGCTCTCCTCGTCCTAGTCGGTGCCGGTGGCAGCAAGCGCGTCCGCCCCGCCCACGATCTCGCTGATTTCCTGAGTGATCTCGGCCTGGCGGGCCTGGTTGGCCAACCGGGTGTACTTGTTGATGAGCTCTTCGGCGTTGTCGCTGGCCGATTTCATCGCCCGCTGCCGGGCCGCGTGTTCGCTGGCTGCCGCCTGCAAGTAGGCATTGAACAGCCGCGAATTGATGTAGCGGGGCAGCAGTCGCTCCAGTGCTTCGTCCGGGTTCGGTTCGAATTCGTACAGCGGCAGCAGCTGCGGCTTCGGCACCGCGGGCTCGTCGGTCTCCACCACCTCCAGCGGCAGCATCCGCACCGCGATCGGCTCCTGGCGCACCATCGAGATGAACTTGGTGTAGACGACGTGGATCTCGTCCACGCGCTCGGCCGGGTCCTCGGAGAGGAATGCGTCGATGAGGACGTCGCCGATCTCGTTCGCCTGGTCGAACCGCGGTTCCTCGGAGAATCCGGACCATTCCCGCACGGTGGGGCGGCGGCGGAACCGGTAGAAGGCGGCACCCTTGCGCCCGGACATGTACACCGCAGGTTCGACGTCGCGTTCCCGCAGCCACTCGATGAGCTGGTCGCTGGTGCGCAATACGTTGGCCGAATACGCCCCCGCCATACCGGCATCGGAGGTGAGGATCAGCACGGCGGCCCGGGTGACCCGCTCCCGTTCGGTCAGCAGCGGGTGGTCCATCTCACGCTTGTGACTGGCCAGTGCCGAGGCCGCCTTGGTGATCGCGGTGGCGTACGGCTCCGAGGCGTGCACCCTGGCCCTGGCTTTGGCGATCCGTGAGGTGGCGATCAGCTCGCGCGCACTGAAGATCTTCTTCATCGACGATGTCGACCTGATCCGGCCGCGATACTCACGTTGCTTGGCGCCCACGCCTACCTCCTGTCAAGCCCTGTCGAACGGGTCGTTGTGCCACTGACTGGCATCCGTACTCAGACCTCGCTCACGAGCGCTGGACCACGATCTGCTCGGTGGCCCGCTTCTCTTCCTCGAGGGCCTCGACTTCGTCCTCATGGCCGGGCTGCGGTTCGTCCTCGTCCGGAGTGCGAGTGGCGTACGCCTTCTTGAAATGCTCGATCTCCTTCTCCAGCGTCGCCCGGGTGTCGTCCTCGAACTTGCTGGTCTCCTTGATGACCGACAACACCTCGGTGGACTGGCGCAGGTGCTCGAGGAACTCACCCTCCAGCTTGCGTACGTCGTTGACCGCGACATCGTCCAGCTGGCCGCTGGTCCCCAGCCAGATGGAGACGACCTGTTCCTCCACCGGGAACGGGGAGTACTGGCCCTGCTTGAGGATCTCCATCAACCGCTCACCTCGGGACAGCTGCTGGCGGGACGCGGCGTCGAGATCGGAAGCGAACATCGCGAACGACTCCAGCGCCCGGTACTGAGCCAAATCGACCCGCAGCGAGCCCGCCACTTCTTTCATCGCCTTCACCTGGGCGGCGCCGCCGACCCGGGACACCGACACACCGACGTTGACCGCGGGGCGCTGGTTGGAGTTGAACAGATCGGACTCCAGGAAGATCTGCCCGTCGGTGATGGAGATGACGTTGGTGGGGATGTAGGCCGACACGTCGTTGGCCTTGGTCTCGATCACCGGCAGCCCGGTCATCGACCCGGCGCCCATCTCGTCGGACAGCTTGGCGCAGCGCTCCAGCAGCCGGCTGTGCAGGTAGAACACGTCGCCGGGGTAAGCCTCGCGGCCCGGTGGGCGGCGCAGCAGCAGCGACACGGCCCGGTAGGCCTCGGCCTGCTTGGACAGGTCGTCGAAGATGATCAGGACGTGCTTGCCCTGGTACATCCAGTGCTGGCCGATGGCCGACCCGGCGTAGGGAGCCAGATACTTGTAGCCGGCGGAGTCCGATGCCGGTGCGGCCACGATGGTGGTGTACTCCAACGCCCCGGCTTCTTCCAGGGCGCCCCGCACGCCGGCGATGGTGGAGCCCTTCTGCCCGATGGCCACGTAAATGCAGCGCACCTGCTTGGTCGGGTCCCCGGTAGCCCAGAACTCTTTCTGGTTGATGATGGTGTCGATCGCGATCGCGGTCTTGCCGGTCTGCCGGTCGCCGATGATCAGCTGCCGCTGCCCGCGCCCGATCGGGGTCATCGAGTCAATGGCCTTGATGCCGGTCTGCAGCGGCTCGTGCACCGACTTGCGCTGGATGACCGACGGCGCCTGCAATTCCAGGGCGCGGCTCTCGGAACTGACGATGTCGCCCAAGCCGTCGATGGCACGCCCCAGCGGGTCGACCACTCGGCCGAGGAAACCCTCGCCGACCGGAACGGAGAGGATCTCGCCGGTGCGCTTGACTTCCTGTCCTTCCTCGATGCCGTCGAAGTCGCCCAGGATGACCACACCGATGTCGCGCACGTCCAGGTTGAGTGCGAGACCGAGAGTGCCGTCCTCGAACTCGAGGAGTTCGTTGGCCATGACCCCGGGCAGGCCCTCCACGTGAGCGATGCCGTCACCGGCGTCGGCGACCCGGCCGACCTCGTCAGCACCGGCCTGCTCCGGCTGGTACGACTGGACGAAGGAGTCCAGGGCGCTCCGGATTTCGTCGGGGCGGATCGTCAACTCCGTCATTTCGTGCTCCTCGATCGTTTCGTGCAGTTCGGTTGCGGGTCAGCCGGCAACATTGCGTTCGGCCCGGTGCAGGCGGCTCAGGACCGAGCCGTCGATGATTTCGTCGCCGACCTGGATGCGCAGGCCACCGACGACCCCCGGATCCCGATCGATCTTCAGTTGGATCTCCCGGCCGTACATGTGCGCCAATACCTGGGCCAGCCGGGCCCGCTGCAGGTTGTCCAGATCGACGGGCGTGCTCACGATGGCCACCGAACGCTGCCGGCGAGCGGCGATCACGGTACCGATGCGATCCATTGCCTCTTCCAGGCGACCGCGGGGACGTCGCACCGCGTGCTCGATCAGCGCGACGGCATGCGGATTCGCCTTGTCGCCGATCAACGTCGTCGCCAGTTGGGCGCGAGCCTGTTCGGAGGCGGCACGATCGGTAAAGGCCGCGTACAGCCGGGCATCACCGGCGAGGATCCGGGAGAACCGGAAGACCTGATCCTCCACCTCGTCCAGTGAGCCCTCGGCATCGGCCTGGGCGATGCGGGCACGCACCCCCAGGTCGTCCATCGCATCGCCGAGATCGCGTGCGCTGGACCACCGCGAGGACACCAACCCGCGAATAACGTCGAGGGTGGCCTCGGAGACCTTGCCGTCCAGCAGCCGCTGGGCCAGGCCCACCTTGGCCTCACCGTCCAAGTTGGGATCGGTCAGGGTACGGCGAAGCTGCGCCGAGGATCCGAGCACTCCAGCAACGGAGAACAGCCCACCGGCCAGATCGGCTCCCCCGCCCTGCTCGAGCTTGCCGTCGAGCCGCTGCTGGGCGCGGTGCAGGGAGTCGGCGCTGGCACCTCGCATCAATGACCTCCGTGATCCTGATCGCCGCTACGAGCAGGCGTCTGTTCCAGTTCGGACAGGAACCGGTCGATCACCCTGGACTGGCGGGCCTGATCGTCAAGGGATTCCCCGACGATGCGCCCGGCCAGGGTGGTGGCCAAGCCACCGATGTCACGGCGCAACGAGGCCTCAGCGTTGGCACGTTCGGCCTCGATCTGCCGGCTGGCGCTTGCCTGCAACCGTTCCGCGTCGCCCTGAGCCTTGGACCGGATTTCTTGAGCGATCACGGACGCCTCGGACCGGGCCTCTTCCCGGATCTGGGTGGCTTCCGCTTTGGCCTCGGCCAGCCGCTCCTGCAGTTCGGCCCTGGCGGCCTCGGCCTCTTCCTGGGCCTGCTCCGCCTTGGCCATGCCACCGGAGATCGCTTCCCGGCGTCGGGCGTAGGCTTCCTCGAACTGCGGAACCACGACTTTGCTCATCACCCAATACAACAGGGCAAAGGCGATGGCTCCGATGATCAGTTCACCCGGGTGCGGGAGGATCGGGTAGGCGGTTGCCCAGAACCCTTCCTCCCCTTCTTTGGCGAGAACGCCGGGGAATCCGGTCAGCACGGTGACTCCTTGCGGTGGTGAGGTCAGCGGACGAAGGCGAGCACGAAGCCCAGGATGGCCAGCGCCTCGACCAGGGCGAAGCCCAGAATCGCGATCGGCTGCAGCACACCACGCGCTTCCGGCTGGCGGGCCACGCCGTTGATGTAGGCGGCGAAGATCAGCCCGACGCCAACGCCGGGGCCGATGGCGGCCAGACCGTAGCCGACAACGTTCAGTGAGCCTTCCATCGTTCTCTCTTTCTGTGAGGGTGGTTGTGGTCGGGAACAGGATTTGGACGGGACGCGGGGTCGGCCGAAAACGAAACTATCGGTCAGTGCTCATCGGCCAGCGACCCGGCTATGTAGAACGCGGTGAGCAGCACGAAGACGTAGGCCTGCAATGCCTGCACCAGCAGTTCGAAGAACGTCATGATGATCGCCATCGCAAACGAGGCCACTCCGGCCAGCTTGACGACGCCCGCACCCTCCAGCAGCAGGTATTCGGCGCCGAGCATGAACACCAGCAGCATCATATGGCCGGCGAACATGTTGGCGAACAACCGGACGGCCAGGGTGAGCGGGCGGGTGATGAAGAAGGTGATCAGTTCCAGCAGATACACCATGGGGGCGATCCAGCCGGGTACGCCCGGGGGCATGAGGCTGGCGAAGTACCCGCCCAGGCCGCGGCGCCGGATGCCCACGTAGTGGTAGACCACGAACGTGATCAGGGTCAGCACGATCGGGAAGCCGATGCGGCTCATGGTGGGGAACTGGACCGGCGGGATGATGCCGAACACGTTGTTCACCAAGATGAGCATGAACTGGGTCAACAGCAGCGGCAGGAACGCGCGGAAGTTCTTCTCGCCCAGCAGGTCGATCGCGACTCCGTCGCGGATGAAGTCGTACACCGACTCCAGCAGGTACTGGCCCTTGGTAGGTACCACCTGCATGCGCCGGGACACCAGCACGAACGGGATCGCGATGAGCACCACCGACAGCAGAATCACGATCATCGAGCGAGTGATCGCGGTATTGCCGTCGGTGCCGAACAACGGCTGCCAGAAATCCGCTGCAGACGGAGGGGTGAAACCGCCTTCCGACTCCGCCGTGATGACGCTCAACCCCACTGTGCCTCCTCAAGTTCAACCGGCGACGCCGCCCCACTTGATCCCCGAGCGTAGCGGACCCAAATCACGTACCCGGACAGCGCCAGGCACGACAGGACGACAACCGGCAGGATCAACGTGAATCCAGTCACATTTGCGGCGACGACACCGAGTACGGCCCCCAGCAGGGCCCCAGCCAGCAGGTAAGACAGGGCATTCCAGCCTTGCGCCTGTTCCTGCCAGTTCCCGCCGGGCTGCTGACCGGCCCGCGAGGGCTCTGCCGGCATCGCTGGTTCACCGTTCATCGCCGACCCACCTGTGCGGCGGAAAACATCAACTGAGGCCGCGAACGCAGCACCGATCGCAGATGCGCGGCCAACCAAAGAACAGTCAACCCGGTCATCGTCCCGCCAAGAACCTCAGGAGAGAACAGCGCTGAATCGCGAGCCTGCAGCAACAGCGCCAGCGCGCCCACGTGGCTGCCGTACACCAGCAGCGCCAAGCCGAGACTCAGCTGGGCGGCAGTCACCGTCAGCAGCTCTTGCAGCATCGCCAGACTGGCTATAGCCGTGACAATGACCACAGTGGCCACCACGGCAGAGAACCCGGCGTGTTCGCCGATGAATACGCTGCAGCCCAGCCCGGCCAGACAACCGGCGGCCAGCACGGGTGCCAGTACTTCCCGCACCAAGGTGTGCGCGGCAGAACGGTGTGCCGGACGCGACGCGTGTGCAGAGAACATCGTTGTGTTTTCACCAGGCTTGTGAGCGGGATAGCGAGATCGAACCTATCATGACGTGCCCTGTCCGCCGGGAGTGAGAGACGTCACCACAGCCGCGGAGGACCCGCGGCTGCGCGCAGGTTCGGCCCGAACGTCAGCGCCGCGGCGGCCAGGATGGCCGCGGCCCACACCGGCAGCAGGAGGAGCAGCGGGACGAACGCGGTCAGCACCGCCCCGAAAGACAGAATGGCCGTCCACAGGTACATCACCCACACCGCCCGCGGATGGGAGTGGCCCAGGTCCAGCAGCCGGTGGTGCAGGTGCTGGCGATCAGCCGCGAACGGCGATTGACCGCGGGCGGTCCGCCGCACCACGGCCAGGAACAGGTCCACCAGCGGCAACATGAGCACGGCCAGCGGCAGCAACACGGGGAAGAAGACCGGCGCGATGCGGGCCCGGGACACCATCACCGGGTCCACCTGCCCGGTGACCGACACTGCCGAGGCCGCCAGCAGCAGGCCGATCAGCAGAGCACCCGAATCACCCATGAAGATCTTCGCGGGATGCAGGTTGTGCGGCAAGAAACCGACACAGCAGCCCACCAGCGCGGCGGCCACCACGGAGCCGAGACTGGAGTAGTCCAGTGGGGATGCCTCGCGACTGAGCAGGTAGGTGTAGACGAACAAGGCACTGGCACCGATGCCCACCACCCCGGCCGCCAGCCCGTCCAGCCCGTCGACGAAGTTGACCGCGTTCATGGTCACCACCACGCTCAACACCGTCAATACCAGGAACAGCCCACCGGAGCCCACCGTCACCCCGCCCAGCGGCAAGGTCACCAACTGCACCCCCTGCCAGGCCATCAGCCCGCCGGCCAGGACCTGCCCGGCCAGCTTGGTGAACGGGTCCAGGTCGAACACATCGTCGAGCGCACCGACCAGGCACACCAGCGCGGCCGCGGCCAGCACCCCCCAGGCGGGCCGCCCGTCGAACAGCGCGCGCAGGAACGGGGACCCGCTGGCCACCAGGAACGCCACGGCCAGCCCGGCGAACATGGCCACCCCGCCCAGTCGTGGCACCGGCGCTGCGTGCACATCGCGGTCCCGCAACGGGGTCAGCGCACCGATGCGGTGGGCCAGCAACCGCACCAACGGTGTGCTCAGGTAGGTGACCCCGGCTGCCACCAGCATGATGAGCAGGTACCAGGTCACGGTTCAGCTCGTCTCCTCCACACGGTGCCGGCGTCCTCAGCGGGCCGCGAACCCGGCCGTGGCGCGGACCTCGGCCTCGGTGAGATGCCCGGCGCGCAGCACCACCGGCTCCTCCCCGGTGGCGTCGACGACGGTGGAAGCAGTCCCCACCGGCAGTTCGCCCGCCTCCAGATAGATGCTGACCGACTCTCCCAGTTGTTTGCGCGTCTCGGCGGCGGTGGTGCCGGTGGGATATCCGGTGAGGTTGGCGCTGCTGACCGCCAGCGGGCCGGTGGCCCGGATCAGGTCCTGGGCGGCCGGATGGTCCGGAATCCGCAGGGCCACCGTGCCGCTGGTCTCGCCCAGGTCCCAGTACAGGCTGGGCTGAGCCGCCACCACCAGGGTCAGGCCGCCCGGCCAGTACGCTTCGGTGAGAGCAAGCACCCAGTCCGGCAACGGTTGGGCCAGGGCGGCCATCATCGCCGGGGAGGCGACCAGCACCGGTGGCGGCATCGTCCGGCCGCGGCCCTTGGCCGCCAGCAACCGTTCCACCGCCTCCGGGCTGAACGCGTCGGCGCCGATGCCGTAGACGGTGTCGGTGGGCAGCACCACCAGTTCGCCACCGGCCACCGCGGCGGCCGCCATCCGGACCCCGTGCCTCAGCCCGTCCTCGCTGCGGCAGTCGTACATCAAGCTCACCGGCTCAGTGTCCCACCGTCACCGGGACGTCCAGGTAGCCCACGCTGTCGCCGCGGGAGGTCACCTGCAGCATCAGGCCCTGTGGCAGCCGGTGGATCTCGCCGCCGCCGGCCTCGGCGACGGCGCCGTGCACGAAGTACTCTCCCTCGCCGAGCGGAAGGTCGGGCAGCTGGAAGGTGATCTCCCGCTGTTGTCCGGCCGGCACGTCCGGCACGTCCGCGCCCAGCAGGCCGGTGTGCGTGCCGAAGACGTTGTGCCCCAACGGGGTGTCGATGCCGATACCGAGCACCCAGTTGGCCAGGTCGTCGTGCGCGGCCACCCGCACGGTCAGCGCCAGCGAATCGCCCGGTCGCAACCGGCACCGGCCCTCGACCGTATCTGCGGCGCGCACCGAAACCACCTCGGCCCGGGTACCGGCCACACCCCGGGCCTGCTCCTCGGCCCGGCGTGCGGTCTCGTAGTCGTCACGCAGGCGGCGCAACGCATCCCGCGGCGGGCCGTCCTCGACCACATGGCCCGCCTCGAGCACCACCGCACGGTCGCACAGTTCGGCCACCTGGCCCAAGGCGTGGGAGACCAGCACAATAGTGCGCCCCTCACGCTGGAAGGTGCGGATGCGGTCCATGCACTTGCGCTGGAACGGCTCGTCGCCCACGGCCAGCACCTCATCGACCAGCAGCACGTCCGGGTCCACGTGCACGGCGACGGCGAACGCCAGCCGCACGTACATACCGGAGGAGTAGAACTTGACCTGGGTATCGATGAACTTCTCGATGCCGGAGAAGGCAACGATGTCGTCGAAGTACTCGTCGGTCTGGGCCTGGGTGAGGCCGAGAATGGAAGCGTTGAGGTAGACGTTCTCGCGGCCGGTGAGGTCGGGGTGGAAACCGGCACCCAGTTCCAGGAGGGCGGCCAGCCGCCCCCGGCGGTGCACGGTACCGCTGGTGGGCTGGATGATGCCGCCGATGGTCTTCAGCAGCGTCGATTTGCCGGAACCGTTCGGGCCGACCAGACCGATGGTGCTGCCGGCGGGGACGTCGAGGCTGACGTGGCGCAGTGCCCAGAACGAGTCCTTGTGCCGCTGGGAAGCGGCGAAGTTGGTGACCCGGTCCTTCAGCGACTTGTCCTTGCGCAGCACGAACCGTTTGGACACATCCCGGACCTGGATGACATCCGGGACCCCGCTGCCGGCCTGCCCGCCCATCACAGTTCCTGCGCCATCGACCCGGACAACCGGGCGAACACCCGCTGGGCGACGAACAACCCCACCAGGCCGACGAGCGTGGCCAGGAGCAGCCGGGTGGCCAGGTGGTCCGGGATCGGCTGCCCGGTGCCGGCCACCCAGAACGTCTGTTGCATGCCGAGCACGGCCAGCGTCACCGGATTCGCCAGGTACAGTTCCTGCAGCCACGGCAGGTTTTCCAGCTGCTGTCGCACCAGTGCCCAGGAGTACAGGGTCGGGGTGGCCCAGAAGCCCACCATCAGCACCACTTCCACCAGATACTGCACATCCCGCAGGTAGACGTTCCAGGCCGACAGCACCAGTGCCAGCGCCAGCGACCAGACCACCACCACCACTGTCGCCAGCGGGAAGTAGACCCACCGGAAACCCAGCGGGAAGGCGCCGAGCACCGCGGTCGCGACGACGAGGATGCCCAGCTGGATGGCGTAATTCACCAACGACGAACCGAGCACCGACAGCGGGAATACCTCCCTGGGCAGCGAGACCTTTTTCACCAGGCCGGCGTTGGTGATGATCGAGTTGGTTCCCGCGGTCACCACCTCGGTGAACAGGCCCCAGATGGCAAGACCGGTGAACACGTAGATGGCGAAGTCGGGGATCGCCCGCTGCGCCCCGAGGAACTTGCCGATGGCCACGTAGTACACGGTCAGCAACGCCAGCGGTCGCAGCATGGTCCAAACCAGGCCGAGGGCGCTGTCCTTGTACCGGACCTTCAGTTCACGTTTGACCAGCAACCCCAACAGTTCCCGGTAGCCCCACACATCGCGCAGCGACCGGGCGGTGCCGGCCAGCACGCCGGATGTGCCGCCCACCAGCACCATCGGCTCGGTGCGCAGCCGGGCCAGCCGGTCTTCGGCCGGATGCGGGGTGGCGCCCTCGGCGGCAGTGGCGCTCATGCGGCGCCGTCCGGGCCGGCTTGTTCCTGCGGGCGGATGCCGCCGACCAGGAAACCCCACGTCGTCCTGGCGTAGTCGTCCCAGCTACCCTGCGGGCGTGCGGCGCATTCGGCGCGCAGCCGCGCCAGCAGTTCTGGCTCGGTCAGGGTGCGGCGCATCGCGGTGGCGATGGACTCGTCGTTGCGCGGATCCACCAGCAGTGCCCCGCCGCCTGCGGCGATCTCCGCCATGCTGCCGAACTGCGAGGTGATCGCGGGAGTACCGCAAGCCAAGGACTCGGCCACCGGCAGCCCGTACCCTTCGTTCAGCGACGGGAACACGCTGACATGGGCAAGCCGGTAAGCCGCCCACAGTTGCTCGTCCGGCATCCCGGACACCGTAGCCACCGGCCGCTCAGCCACGCGCAACTGCTGCACGCGGTCGGTGAACCGGTCGCTGTTCCAGGAGTTCCCGCCCACGAACAACACGCTGAAATCCAGGCCCTCGTGCCACAACTGCTCCGCCGCGGCCAGTACCGCCAGGTGGTTCTTGCGGGGTTCGTGGCTGCCGACGACCAGCATCATCGGCAGTGACCCGATGAGATACTGCTCGCGCACCTGCTGCAGCGCCGCGTCGGTGGCCTGCTCGGCGGTGGCCGGCAGCAGCACCGGTTCGATGCGCGGACCACGCAGCCCGGCACCGGCCAGCATCCGCGCCCAGCCGCGGTACTCCCGGGCGGCACCGCCGGAGATGGTCGCCACCCGGTCCATGTGCCGCACTGCGGCGAGATTGCGGGCGAACGCCGGACCCATTCCGGTGCCGACGGTCTCGCCGCTGCTGACAGGTACACAGTCGAAACCGATCACCGCAGTTTCGGCCAAGTTGTGATAGGCCAGCGCCTGCATCCGGGCGGTCCGCGGCGGCTCCACCGCCAGCTCCGGGATCACATAGGTGCCCCGCCAGGGAACCACCGCGGGCTGCTGCGGCACCGCATCCGGTGGCTGGTCGGCGTACAGCGCGGTGGCCTGCTCGGCCGCACTGAGCCGCCGCAGCGTGCGGTAGTCATCGTCCCAGCCGGTGAGCACCACGTCCGCGCCGTGCTCGGCCACCCACCGGCGGGTGGTGGCGCGCGCCACCCGCTGGATGCCGGTGGCCAGATCGGTGTGGGCGGTGTGGTGCACATCCACGATGACCCGGCCCACCACCACGTCGACCTGCCGGCCGGGGCCGACCATGGCGGCCATCCGCCGGGGCAGCCGCAGCGCGGCCCACGGGCCGCGCAACTGCGCTCGGCGGCAGCATTCGGAAACCGAGGTGACGGTGGGCAAGGTGCCGGAAACGACCGCGTAGGCCAGCCACCACTGCTCGGGAGTTGCCTGCGTCATCCGCAGGTCGATCTCCGAGCGCAGCACCCTGATGCTTCGCGGGGCAGGAATATCCTCGGTGGACAGCGTCATCGGCGCATCGGTCACAGGTGAGCCGGCGGCCGCGTCGGTGGTGTGGCGGCCGGACATGGCCAGCACCTCCAACAACAGTTCCAGCCGGGCCCGCACGGACCAGCCCGCCATGGCGGCGGGATTGGGCACCGATACCGAGTCGCGCAGGGCCATACCGGGTTCCACCGCGGTTCCGAGCACCAGCATGGATGCGGCGTTCGCGCCGGCCCGCAACGGCTCACGGGGGAGGCTGTTGCGCAACCCGTTCAACGCCTTGGCCAAACCGAGCGAAGAGTCCCGTACGGCAGCCACGGGTGTCCGTGAACGGCCAGGTGCCCGATCATCCATGGCTGACCTCCACCGGCTGTGCGGCGGCCGCATGATCGGGATCGGTGAGGATCTGCCACAGATCGTGGGCGTAGTCCGCCCAGGTCCGTCTGGATTCCTCTCGCACCCCGTGCATCACCTGGTGAACGGCTTGGGAATCGATCAGCATCCAGCGCATCGCCGCCACCAGGGCCGCGTCGTCACGCGGATCCACCGGCACGACCCCACCCCCCAGCTGCGCCGCGATCTCCGCGATACTGCCGTAATTGGTTGCGATGACGGGGGTTCCGCTGACCACGGACTCGGCTACCGGCAAACCGTACCCCTCGTGCAAGGAGGGGAACACAGTGAAACGAGCTCGCCGGTAGGCCTGCCACAGATACGCATCGCCGGCGCCGCGGCTGTCGATGATCGGCATCCGGCGGGCCTTGAGCCGCGTCAGCGCCATGTCGAACTCGGCCACTTGACCGCTGCCGACGAACTCGAGAGTGAACCGGTGGCCCTCTCGCCACAACAGCTGGGCCGCATGCAGGACGGCCAAGTGGTTCTTGCGCGGATCGTGACTGCCGACGACCAGGACGACCGGGTCCTCCTCCGGCGCGGGGACCGGGTCGGGGACCTCGGGAACCGGGATGTCCAGCGGCAGCGGGCAGGCCACCACGGCCGGCCCGGTCAGGCCCTGGGTGGGCAGCATGTCCACGAAACCGGCGAACTCCTCGGCTGCGGTCCGGCTGATGGCGGCAACCACGTCGGCGTGTTTGAGCATGGCCAGGAACGCGATGAAGGGCTCCGGCGCCTGCAGGGACAGCATGTCGGCGCTGACCACCGGTATGCAGTCGTATCCGATCGCGGCGACCCGGTTTCCGCTGACCTCGGCCAGCGCGGACAACCTGGTGAGGGCCGCCGAGTTGGGCACCTCCGGCAGCACGACGGTACAGCGCCACGGCACCACAACCGTGCCGTCCGGGCCAGCCGTGTCGGCGATGGCCGGGTCTGCCCGGGAGATGTCGTCCCATTCGTCCTTGGTCGCCCAGGACAGCACCCGCCGGCTCTCAGTGACGGAAAGGAACCGGTACCCGCCGGCCAGGCTCGTCCAAGCCACCAGGTGCACGTCGTGCTCCGCCCAGTGCGGCAAGGTGGCGCGCACCACTCGCTGGATGCCGGTGTTCAGGTCGTGCCGGGCGCAGAAGTCCACGTCCACCAGCGTGGTGTCCTCGACGATGTGAACGCCCCGGGTGAAAGTGTCGGCGGACTTGGCGATGTGGTACCCACGGTGCAGCAGGGTCTCGATAACGTGTCCGGGGTCTGCGCTGCGTAGCTCGCGCAGCAGTCCGTGCACGTCATCGGCGGTGGGGAACGCACCGGTGAGCCCGACCAGCAACAACCAGGACTCGTCCAGCCTGCGGGTCCGGTTCAACCGGTGCAGCAGCCCGAGCAACAACTCGGAGACCGTCCCGCCCGGCACCGGTGCCGACTCGTCGGTTACCCCATCCCCGGGCGCGTAGGCGTCCGGTTCACGGGCGAGAACGTCGGCGACTGCTTGCAGGCGGCGCCGGAGGATCCCGGCCGGCGTGTCCTCGGCCGATGCAGTCGTGCGGGCCGCCGCATCGTCCGCGGCGGGCGGGCCCGCCGCGGAATCGAGGTTCTGTTTGTCGTTTCCGGAGCGGTCACCGTCGTGGGGACGGTCATGGTCGCAGGCGGCGTAGCCCGGGTACACGTCGCGGTCCGGTGAGTTCATCGTGGCATCCGCGAGCGGACCGCCCGCAACGGTTTGGTGACCCGCCAGGAGACCGTCTGTTCGAAGCTGTTCACGGCTTCCCGCAGTGCGGCCACCTCCGCCTCGCTGGCGCCGGCGCTGCCGCCGGTTCCCGCCGCGGCGTCGGCCCAGTGGACCAGCACACTGTCCCGCCAGTGCCGAAGTTGGTCTCGCAGCTGGTGGACCTCGGCCTCTGCGCGCTCGGCCCGCTCCTGCTGTTCCCGCGCTGAGTGTTGCGCCTGTACGAGCCGGTGGTCCTGATAGTCGTCCTGGGGGCATGCCGGATAGGACAGCAAGGGCTGAAGCTCGCCGGCCTTTTCCTCGCTGACGTAGAACCGTGACAACCCGTCGAACAGGCAGAACCGGTAGCCGTGCGCCAACAGGCCCGGCTCCCAGGCTTCGTGCACCTGCCGGGTCGAGTTCGGTGCGGTGGCCTCCACAACACACACCCACGGCCGGAACTCGGCGAAGTCGGCCGAAGCCAGCACGTCCGCCTCCACGCCTTCCACATCAACCTTGAGGAAATGCACGTCCCGGCCGCTCAGATGCTCGGCTACCACCTGGGCCAGGGATACTGCCGGAACCTGGATCTCCTTCTCGGTGTGCTCCGCACGCCGCTCGTGCTGGGCCAGCATGGTGGAAAGCCCGGTGCCCTCGATGTCGTAGACGGTCACTGGGCCACACCCGTCCCGGGTGACGGCGGCCTCGACCACGATCTCGTCGGGGCGCTCGGTGCGCAGCCGCTGCGCCCAGTGCGGAATCGGTTCGACGTGCACGCCACGCCAGCCCCGGTCATAGAACGCCTTGGTCACCGAGTCGACGACCGGGTCGTTGGCCCCCACGTCGAGGTAACAACCGTTGGTCACCTCGCGCAGCGCGCGGTACAGCACGACGTCCTCGCCGTTCTGGGCGTAGGAGATCATTGGTTCGTTCACCACACCGCGATGGTAGTGGGCGCGCCACGGTGGTGACCGCCCGGCCACGCCGGGCACCCGCCGACGACGATCACCCCCGGTCGCCACCCATACCCTGTCGATGACGTCATTCCTGGGGCAGCGAGACGGTTCCCTTCCCTCGGCGCCGTCACCGGGTCATCGCGATCCACGACCCACCCGGAGTCCATCATCTAGGGTGAGGTCCGTGACGGCTGCGCGGCCACGTCCCTTCCACCCGCTGATCGATTCCTGCGACCTACTCCTGGCTTGTGCGCCGTGGTGGGCGCTGGCGCTGTCCGGCAGCCTGCTGGCCGAGGCGTTCCGCCCGGCCGTGGTCGTTCCGCTGCTGATTCTCGGCAGCGTCGCAGGTTTCGTGCTGCGCCCGGACCCGTACCCGATCGGCAACCAGCGGGCCGCCCGGCTGGGGATGACGGGGCTGTTCGCCGGGGCGGGGCTGAGCCTGCTGGTGAATGCGGTATTTCTCAGCGAGCGGTTCATCGTGGTGCGCGACCCCGACATTTACACGTTGACGGCGCAATGGCTCGTGGACCACCCGGCGACGACGATTCCGGCGCCTGGCAGTGGACCCCTGGGTTTCGCTTCGCTGGTGCCGGGTGAGTGGCATCCGCAGGGCAATCATCTCACGGCTGCCGTGGGCGCACTGTTCGGCTGGGTGCTCGGGCCGTGGAACGTGGGGTACGCGGCCCCGGCTTCGGGCGCGTTCGCGCTGCTGGGGGTGTACGCGGTGGCGCGACGAGTAGTGAACCCGTTGTGGGCACTGGTGCCCGGCGCGGCACTGGCCATGGCCGCACCGATGGTGCTGGTATCCAGATCGTTGTACTCCGAGCCGACCGCGATGGTGCTGGCGGCAGCCGGGGCCCTGTACCTGCTGAGCTACGCGCGCCGGGGCCGGACGGCCGATGCGGCACTGGCCGGGCTGGCGTTCGGCGCGATGGCGCTGGCCCGCATCGACGGGGTACTCACGCTGATTGCGGTGCCGGTGGGTTTGGTGTTGGTGGCCGGGTACCGCCTGGCTGCGGCCGGCGCGGCCAGGCCGGCCTCGGCGGCCTGGTTCGCTGCCGCCGCGGTCCTGCCGGTCTCGATGGGGCTGATAGAGCTTCGGGTGTTCTCCACCAAGTATTTCGAAACGCAACGCGACGAGCTGGTGCCGCTGTACGCCGGGGCGGCGGCCGTGTGGGCCGTCGCGCTGGTGGTGCCGGTGCTGGTGCGGACGACGAATGCCCGGGTATTCGCCCGCCTCGGCCAAATCACCGGCGGACTGCTGGTGGCGGCGGTGGCGCTCGCCGCGTCGCGACCGTGGTGGTACACCGCACACGGGGACTGGGACAACCCCACGCTTGCCGCGATGCAGGCGGCCCAGGGCATGCAGGTGGACGGGACCCGCACGTACGCGGAGACGACGCTGAACTGGATGGCCTGGTACGTGGGCTGGCCCGC
>PDSI01000223.1 GCA_002748415.1 Micrococcales bacterium
CCGGTCGCTCGCCGCAACGAACACCCGATGGTCATCGGGGTCGGTAAGGACGTCGAGGGCGGCTACGTGGTGGCGAACCTGGCCAAGATGCCGCACCTGCTGATCGCCGGAGCGACCGGCGCCGGCAAGTCCGGGTTCGTCAACTCGTTGATCGTGTCCATCCTGGTGCGGTCCACCCCCGACGAGGTCCGGATGGTCCTGGTCGATCCCAAGCGGGTGGAACTGACCAGTTACGAGGGCATCCCGCATCTGATTACGCCCATCATCACCAATGCCAAGAAGGCCGCGGAGGCGTTGCAATGGGTGGTGCGCGAGATGGACATGCGCTACGACGACCTGGCCACCTTCGGGTACAAGCACGTCGACGACTTCAACAAGGCAGTCAAGGCCGGCAAGGTCAAACCGCTGCCCGGCAGCGAGCGGCGGATCGAACCCTACCCCTACCTGCTGGTGATCGTCGACGAACTGGCCGACCTGATGATGGTTGCTCCGCGCGACGTGGAAGACGCCATCGTGCGGATCACCCAACTGGCCAGGGCCGCAGGTATCCACCTGGTGCTGGCCACCCAGCGCCCCAGCGTGGATGTGGTGACCGGGCTGATCAAGGCGAACGTGCCCTCCCGGCTGGCGTTCGCCACCTCCTCTCTGTCGGATTCCCGGGTAGTGCTGGACCAGCCCGGCGCGGAGAAACTGATCGGGCAGGGGGATGCCCTGTTCCACCCGATGGGTGCCTCAAAGACCATGCGGGTCCAGGGCGCCTGGGTCACCGAGAGCGAGGTTCACGAGGTCGTCTCGCACGTCAAGGCACAACTCACGCCGGTGTACCGGGACGACGTGACCGTCGAAGCCACCAAGAAGCAGATCGACGAGGACATCGGCGACGACCTCGACCTGTTGCTGCAGGCCGCCGAGCTGGTGGTCACCACCCAGTTCGGGTCCACGTCGATGCTGCAACGCAAGCTGCGGGTCGGCTTCGCCAAGGCCGGCCGGTTGATGGACCTGCTGGAGTCGCGCGAGATCGTCGGCCCCTCTGAGGGGTCCAAGGCTCGCGATGTGCTGGTCAAACCTGACGACCTACCCGAAGCGCTGGCATTGATCCGGGGCGAGGCACCGCCGGGTCCCAGTGCGGACGTGGACGATGACGTCGACGAAGACGCCTGGGAGTTGACCGGCAGGTAGCGCAGGCGCCGCTATGGCAGGCGCAAGCCCGCCCGCGGTCCGGTCGGTATCCTGCGATGTCCGGAACAGCCGGATTGTTCTGGGCCGATCAGGAGTATGGTCACCCACGGTGCAGGAGAGATGACACGCATCCCACTCCCCGGGCCGATCCGGGCACCCGGGCCGGGTGCCGATGGTTGTGGCATGAGGGCATCGTGGGGCGACGCTCTGGGTACCGCCTACGAGTTGGTGTACCAGGGGTGGATCGAGAAGGGCCTCGATCAGGCGCGTACCCACCTTGCCACGGCGGAACGCGCCGGCGATTCGCAGACCGTCGCCAGATCCCACGCCGTGATGGGACTGGCACTGTCACTGCTGCAGCGCCCGCAAGAGTCGTTGCTGTGCGCGCACAACTCAGCGCACCTGTTCGAACAGCTGGGCAACCCGCAAGGTCAGGCCTTCAGCCAGTCCGTCGCCGCGAGTTCCTACCTGGAGCTGGGAGACACCGTTGAAGCCAAGCGGGAGCTCGCTCATGCCGAACAGCTGCTGACCGGGGATCATGACGAACCGGAGGCCTTCGCCGCTTGGATCCAGGCATCCCGCGTCTACGCCCGGCTGAGCCAGTACGGCCATGCCCTGGACGCGGCCGCGCAAGCGGCGGCGCTGGGGGCCGACATGCCGGTCCGGTACCAGGTCGAGGCCGCCGCCCAGCAGGCAACCCTGTCGATCGAGCGGGCGGTGGAGTGCTACCACCTGGACGTCACCCTGGGGACCGCCCAGCTGAGTGAGGCCATCGCCGCGGCAGCCGATGTGGCCGCCGAGATCGCCAAGACCGACTCCCACCGGTGCCACTACGAACTCCTTCTTCAGCAAGGCACCGGGCTGGCATTGCTGGGATTGCACGAGCCCGCCCAGGACGCCTTGCGGCAGTCCCTGGAACTGGCGTCGACCCTCGGCCTGGCGTCGGAACGCGACGCGGTCCGGTTGCGGCTGGCGGCGGCGGCCAGGTTGTGCGGACGATACGAGGAGGCCAAGGCCCACCTGGATGCCGTTGGCCGGCTCGGTGACGGGTCCGCCTCGATGGCCCTGCAGATCGAGTACTTCCAGGAATACAGCGGCTGGTGCGAGGCCACCGGCCGGCACGAGCAGGCGCTGGAGGCGTACAAGTCCTTCCACGAGCTGTCCATGGCACAGTTGAAGGCCAGGGCCGACGCACAGAACCAGGTCATGTCGGTGCGGATGGGCACCAATAATGCCCGGCTGCAGAACCAGTTCCTGAAGGTGCGCAATCGCGACCTGGAGCGCAGCGTGAAGACGCTGACCGACCAGACCGAGGCACTGAACGAACAAGCCTTCCGAGATCCGTTGACCGGGCTCGGCAATCGGCGGTTCTACGCCGACCAGATCGCGTTGCTGACCCAAGGGGACACCGGCTACATGGTGGGTATCCTCGACCTCGACCACTTCAAAGCTGTCAACGACACCTATGGGCACGCGACGGGTGACGCCGTCCTCGTTCAGGTCGCGCAAATCCTGGGAGCATCGTGTCGCCCGGGCGATCCGGTCTGCCGCTACGGCGGTGAGGAGTTCGTCGTGGTGCTGGTCGGCGCGGATGAGCCGATCGGCGCGATGGTTGCGGAACGGTTGCGCCGTGCGGTCGCCGGTCATGATTGGCAAGCGTTGCACCCGGACCTGGCGGTCACCGTTTCGATCGGGCTGGCCGCGGGCGACCCGGCCGACCCGGAGGCAGCGATAGAAAGGGCCGATCAAGCGTTGTACGAGGCCAAACGAGGCGGCCGAAACCGGGTGCGGGTCCAGCACGCCCATCCTGGCCCGGTCGCGGCAGCTGTTCACTGACGAGGGGTTCACGTTCAGCGCAAACGGGAGTAGCGTGCACCTGCCAACCGGCGTTACGTCGATCCGAGCGGAGCGCGCAGATGAGCACAGCTGCAGATTCGACAGTCCCGACCGGGACATTCATCGGTCACCCACGCGGCCTGGCCACCCTGTTCAACGTCGAGCTGTGGGAGCGGTTCTCCTACTACGGGATGCGCGCCATACTGCTGTACTACATTGTCGACACCGCGGCCCATGACGGGTTGGGAATCGAGGAGAGCGTCGGCGAAGCGATCGTGGCCATCTACGGGGCTACGGTCTATCTGCTCAGCATCGTGGGTGGTTGGTTGGCCGACCGGGTGGTGGGCGCGCAACGAAGCGTGCTGTACGGGGGGCTCGTGATCATGTCCGGGCACATCAGCCTGGCCACACCGGTGGCGGGTTCCGCATGGCTAGGAATCGCGCTGGTCGCGCTGGGCACCGGATTGCTGAAGCCGAATGTCTCGACGATGGTCGGGCATCTCTACCAGGAACAAGATGCGCGGCGGGACAGCGGTTTCACCATTTTCTACATGGCCATCAATATCGGGGCGCTGGCCAGCCCGCTGGTGGTGGGCCTGTTGCGTTCCACGTGGGGCTATCACGCGGGGTTCGCCGCCGCCGCGGTGGGCATGGCGATTGCCCTGGTGTTGTACTACGTGGGCCGCGGGTCGCTGGCTGGTGAGAGCCTGAGGGTGCCCAACCCGTTGTCCGAGCTGGAACGCCGCCTGCTGCCGGTGCGGGTAGTCGGCGTACTGGTGGCTGTTGCCGTGCTGGTCCTGGCGTCCCGGTCGTGGCGCGAAACCTCGTTCGATGCGGTGATGGACGCGATCTCGATCCTGTCGGCCGGGGGTTCCATCGTCTACTTCGCCGTCATGTTCCTCAGCGACAAGGTGAGCGCAAGGGAGCGGCGGCATCTGACCGCCTACATTCCGTTGTGGCTGGCCGCGATGCTGTTCTGGATGATCTTCGAGCAGGCGGCCAACAAGATGGCCTCGTTCGCGCAGGAACGCACCGACCTGAACTCGATGGGGCTGACCTTCCAGCCGGAGTGGTTCCAGTCCATCAACCCGTTGGCGATCATCATTCTGGCGCCCGCATTCAGCTGGGTGTGGATCAGACGGGCCGGCAGGTTCCCGAACACCCCGGTGAAATTCGCCTTGGGCGTGGGCATCGTCGGACTGAGTTTCGTTTTCCTGGGCACGATGTCGAATGCCTACCCGGGGGCGAGCGCACCGATCTGGGTGCTGGGATCGGTGTTCGTGATCCAGACAGTCGCCGAGCTGCACCTGTCCCCGGTCGGTCTGTCGGCGACCACCGTGCTGGCGCCGAAGGCCTTTGCCAGCCAAGCCATGACCCTGTGGTTCCTGGCCTCGGCTACGGGCCAATCGGTGGCCGCGCAGGCGATCAGGGCGACCGAAGACATCGCGGACGGTACGTTCTTCATGGTGCTGGGGTCCGGTGCGCTGGCCTTCGGGGTCTTCCTTGCGCTGATATCCCGGTGGCTGCACGAGCGCATGAGAGACGCCGAGCCGCACCACGGCGCGGCGGATGCGGTGGCGTGAGGGACCGGCGTTACCACGGACGGCATGTTCCCGGCTGAGCGTGCAGCGGCGTGCTTTCGGCCGTCTGTCCGCCGCGCAGTTGGATAGCCTGGAAAAACCCTCGGACGGTGTCGCCGGGGTGCCGGTCCTGGCGTCAGCCCACCCAGGTTCTGGCGTTGGTGAACATCCGCGCCCACGGACTCAGTTCCTCGGACGGGCCGCCAGACCAGGACATCTGCACGTTGCGCAGCACCCGTTCCGGGTGCGGCATCATCGCGGTGAACCGGCCGTCAACGGTGGTCACGGCCGTTACCCCGCCGGGAGAACCGTTCGGGTTGAACGGGTACACCTCGGTCGGCTTCCCGCGGTTGTCGACGTAGCGCATTGCGCCCAGGGCTTTCGAGCGTGATCCTTGCCCGCTGAAGTCAGCCCGCCCCTGCCCGTGCGAGACGGCGATCGGCAACCGGCTGCCGGCCATGCCGGAGAAGAACACCGATGGGCTGTCCAGCACCTCCACCATCGACAGGCGTGCCTCGAACTGCCCGGACGCGTTGCGCGTGAACCGTGGCCAGTGTTCTGCCCCCGGAATGAGCTCGGTCAGCGCGGCGAGCATCTGACATCCGTTGCAGATGCCCAGACCGAAGGTGTCCGGCCGCAAGAAGAACTCGGAGAACTGTTCACGCAAAGCCGCGTTGAACAGAATTGACTTGGCCCAGCCTTCGCCGGCACCGAGTGTGTCACCGTAGGAGAATCCACCGACCGCTACCAGGCCCACGAAGTCGGCCAACCTTGTTCGCCCAGCGTGTAGATCGCTCATGTGGACGTCGACGGTGCGGAATCCCGCGTGGTGGAAGGCGAACGATGTCTCCACGTGCGAATTGGACCCCTGCTCGCGCAGGATGGCAATCGCCGGCCTGGTGCGTGGCGGGCTGCCAGCCGGCTCACTGCGGACCGCATGCACGTGCAGTCCCGGATCGCTGGTATCGCCGAACGCCTCGTGTTCCTGGTCGGCGCACTGCGGGTTGTCCCGGGACCGGGCCATACGCCAGGAGACCTCGTCCCACGCCCGCGCCACCTCACCGAAGGGCTCGTCGATCGAGGTGGTTCGTGTTGTGTCCGAGGCTGTCACGCTCACCCGGAACCGCTGGTCCTGGTTGGGGGCACCGACGACCGAAGCAGCCGAGCCCAGCCGGTAGCGGTCGAGAACCTGCAGCGCCGGGCCGACCGCTGCCGCCGGCACCTCCAACAGCACACCGAGTTCCTCGCAGAAGAGCTCCGCGACGGACCGGACCAGCAGATCCACCCCGCAGCCACCGGCCAGGCCCATCTCGACCGCGGCCGCCCACAGCCCACCGTCGGACCGGTCGTGGTAGGCACTGATGGCCTCGCCGGCACGCAGATCATTGATCGCATGCACCAGGTTCACCAGGTCGCCCGGCCGGTCCAGATCCGGTGCGCGGTCGCCGAACTGGCCGTAGACCTGGGCCAGAACCGAGCCGCCGAGGCGGTGCCGGCCGGCCCCGAGATCTACCAGGATGAGCACGGTCGGATCGGCTGTCCGCCCGCCACGCAACTGAGGAGTCAGCGTGCCGCGCACATCCGGCAGGGACGCAAAGGCAGAGACGATCAGCGAGACCGGTGAGGTGACCGTGTACTGGCGCCCGTGGTGGTCCGACCACGAAGCTCGCATGGACAACGAGTCTTTGCCGACCGGAACGCTGATCCCCAACGCCGGACACAGCTGCATGGCGACGGCGTACACGGTTTCGTACAGTGCGGCGTCCTCCCCGGGCTCACCGCAGGCGGCCATCCAGTTGCAGGACAGTTTCACCGACGGCAGATCGATCGGGGCGGCCAGCAGATTCGTGATGGCCTCACCCACCGCCATCCGCCCGGACGCGGGCGCATCGAGAGCGGCGATGGGAGTGCGTTCCCCGGTCGCCATCGCTTCGCCGGCGAAACCGGTGAAATCCGCCAGCGTCACGGCCACGTCGGCGACCGGAACCTGCCAAGGACCCACCATCTGGTCGCGGTGCGTCAGACCGCCGACGGTACGGTCGCCGATGGTGACCAGGAATCGCTTGCTCGCCACGCTGGGATGGCGCAACACCCGGTAAGCCGCCTCGGTAGGGTCGAGCCCGTCCGTGGCGAAGCTCGTGGTGCGGCGGGGCATCCGCACCGCGTCCCTGGTCATGCGGGGTGGTTTACCGAGCAGAACCTCCATCGGCATGTCGATGACAGAAGTCTCCCGGCCACGATCCGTCCGCCGCTGGGTGGCCCGCAACATACCGTCGTCCACGGTGACGCCGATTGCGGCGACCGGACACCGTTCCCGGGCAGCGATCTCGGTGAACCTGTCCATGGAGTCCGGCGCGATCGCCAAGACGTATCGTTCCTGGCTTTCGTTGCACCACAGTTCCTTCGCGCCCAGCCCCTCCTCGGCAACCGGCACCCGGTCCAGGTCGAACGCGGCACCCATCCGCGCGCCGTCGACCAACTCCGGGAACGCGTTGGACAGCCCACCGGCGCCGACGTCATGGACGGAGCGAATGGGATTGTCCTGCCCCATCGCGATGCAGGTGTTGATCACCTCCTGGGCGCGGCGCTGCATCTCCGGATTCCCGCGCTGGACGGAATCGAAATCCAGCTCGGCGGTGTTGGTTCCGGCCGCCATCGATGATGCCGCGCCACCGCCCATGCCGATGCGCATGCCCGGCCCGCCGATCTGTACCAGGAGCGTGCCGGCGGGAAAGTCTTCCTTGTGAACGAGTTCCGCTTCGATGGTGCCGAGGCCGCCCGCGCTCATGATGGGTTTGTGGTAGCCGCGATGGACACCGTCGACGGTCTGCTCGTATACCCGGAAGAAGCCGCCGAGGCTCGGGCGGCCGAACTCGTTGTTGAACGAGGCGGCCCCGATCGGGCCGTCCAGCATGATCTCTACCGGGGTAGCCAGCGCCGGGGGTCGCGGGGCCGACGGATCCTCCCACGGCGCAACGGCCCCGGGTAGGCACAGGTGGGAGACGGCGAAGCCGGTCAATCCTGCCTTCGGGCGGGAACCTCGTCCAGTTGCTCCCTCGTCGCGGATCTCGCCGCCGGCACCGGTTGCCGCGCCCGGGAACGGACTGATGGCGGTGGGATGGTTGTGCGTCTCCACCTTCATCAACACGTGCACGTCCTCGATGTGTGCACCGTAGCCGGACGGGGTGCCCGGCTGGACCGGCCGCCACAGGGATCGCCGGCTGCCGAGCATGACCGAGGCGTTGTCCCGGTAGGCGGCCACGGTGCCACGCCCGGCGACCTGTTCGGTGTGCCGGATCATGCTGAACAGTGATCGGGCCTGCGGCTGGGAGTCGATGACGAAGTCCGCGTTGAAGATCTTGTGCCGGCAGTGCTCGGAGTTGGCCTGCGCGAACATCATCAGTTCCACATCGGTGGGATTGCGGCCCAGTGCGGTGAAAGCCGCCAGCACGTAATCGATCTCGTCGCAGGACAAGGCCAGGCCGAGGTCGGCGTCGGCGGCTTGGAGGGCCGCCCGCCCGGCGCCGAGAGCATCGACCTGCTGGGTCGGGGGAGCCTCTCGCCGAGCGAACAGTGCCTCGGCCGCGACGATATCGCTGAGCGCCGACTCGGTCATCCGGTCGTGCAACTGTGCTGCGGCCTGCCGCCACTGGTCTGCGCTCAGCGGTGCTCCGTCGAGCAGGTATTCGGTGACCCGCTCCACTCGGTGCACTGGTACGGCGCAGTTGCGGACGATATCGGTCGCCTTCGACGACCACGGTGAGATGGTTCCGATGCGCGGCGTCACGACGACGCGGGTGGGCGCCGCGTCCGGCCCGGAATACGCTCTGCCGTAGGTCAACAGCTGTTCCAGCGTGTCCAGGGCCGCTGGATCAAGGTCGCCGCCGGGATGAATGAGGTGTACATACCGGGCATGAACACCGGTAATCCCGGGTATGACGCGACGCAGCCGGGCAACCAGGGCCTCGGCGCGGAAGCCCGCCAGTGCGTCGCCGCCGGTGCTGTACCGGATCAACCCGTTCTCGCTCATCCCTCTCCCGCGTGGTTTCTTGCCGAACAGTGAGACGGACCGCGCTCGCCGCGGCCTGAGACCGTATGGATCCCAAGAAACTGACCGCAACGGGCTCTGGCTCAGAGTACCCGGGGGAGGGACGCGGGGCTCCCATGGAGCCGTCAATGGCATGTGTCACACTGGACCACACGTTTGCGAGTCAACCGGGGGTCGGCATGAGTCTCTCTCAAGGAATCGGGCAGGTAGCAGAACAGGCTGGAGGCAGGACCCTGTCACAGCTGGCCCAGGACGTTCTGGCCGGTCGCCGCGCCGACCGCCCGCCACAGTACGGTGGCCAACCGCAGGGGCCGCCCGGTGGCCCGCCGCAGAGCCCGCCCGACGGTTCGCCGCCGGCGCGTCCCAGTCAGCACCTGGGATCGGCCGAAACACGGATTCAGGCGGAGCGTTGTTCGCTGCATGCGGCAGCGGAACATCTGTCACGTAGCCATTTCGAGCGAAGCACGCGTGGTCCCGTGCATGTGATCACCCCGATGGTGATGCCACGCGGCAGGCGCCTGTTGTCGATGCTGCCGGTCGTGTTCCTGGTGATGCTCGGCATCGTCGGTGGGTTGTTCTTGTTGCCGATCAGCAGCGGCGTCGCGACCGCGGTGTTCGGGCCGCACTACTGGCTGCTGGTTCTCGCGGCCGCGGCATTCCTGTGGTGGCGTGGCGGCATGGTCATGGTGCCGGAAGGATGCGTGGCCCTGATCAGCCGGTTCGGAAAGGTCGAGGCCGAGGTCGGCCCCGGTTTGGTGACCCTGTTCAACCCCTGGAAGCGCGTCTCCTACATCATCAACGTGACCAGGGAGTATCCGTTCAACGCCCCGATCCGTCAGGCGCCGACCAAGTCCGGTGTGCAGGCATCGATCGACCTGTTCCTCCAATTCCGGATCGTCAACGCTCGTGAGTTCGTGTTCGTTCTCGGCGCGGTGCAGGGTTTCCAGGACAAACTCAACAACGCCATTTCCGAGACGACCCGGTCGCTGATCTACGAGCAGGAGGCCTCGGGTATCTACGACCTGATCGGGGAGTCGACGGCCAGGTTGCTGGAGCAGTTGAACGCCCAGTTCGCCCCTGCGGTGGAGCTGACTACTGCGAACATCACCCACGCCGAGCCGGCCAACGAGGAGTATCGGAACGACCTGGCGGCTCCGGAGATGGTACGGGTGGCCAAGGAGGCCTATACCTATGAGTACGAGTTGCAGTTGCGCAAGGAGCAGAACGAAGGTGACCTGAACAAGGACCTGGCCAGCCTGAACGAGACCCTGTCCGGTATTCAGGCCGATATCGCCCGTTACCAGGCGCAAATGGACACCGCGCTCGAACGGGAGACCAACCGGGCCAACGCTCTTGCCCGCCAGCGGTTCGTGGAGGCCGAGTCCACGGCGAACGCCAATGCTGCTCTGTTGGAGGCGCAAGCACTGGATATCCGCGCGATGTCGGCAGCGTTGGCCCCGGAGATCCTCGACTATCGCTACCAGCAGAGCGTGCTGACCGAGCTGGAGTCCGTGGTCGACTCGTTGCCGCAGATCGTGAGTGTCGGTGGGGACAGTGACGGGGTGAACTTCCTGCAGATCGCGCGTGAATTGGTGGGTGGCGGCGCCGACGGTGCGACGTTGTTCTCCGAGGAGGACATGCAGGCGATCCGTTCCCGCCAGGAGGAGATTCGGTCCAGGGTCGCCGCCAGGCAGTCCGAGATCGAGCATCTACTGCAACCGCCGGAAGAGACGCAGGTCGAGTTGGTGGGAGAGGCCGCGGAAGTACCCGATGCCGTCGATGACCGGGTCGAGCAGATCCGGGCCAGTGTGGCCGCCCCGTACGGAGAAGCCCCCGAGCACCCCGAGGCAGGTGAATGATGACAAGCCACCAGACATCGCAGGGAATGTCTTCCATCAAGGAGGCATTGGCAGGCTGGAGCGAGGTTGCGGCACTGCTGCGCGGCGGGGACCAGGGTGCCTTGGTGCCGGTGGTGATCCCCAAGGACTCCCGGGGTATGCGTTGGCTGGGCCTGATCTGGCTGGCTGCCTGGGCCGTTCTCTGCGGTATCGTGCTGGCCGTTCAGGACCACAGCACCCTGGCCGGGTTGGTGTTCATCGTTTCCGTCGCCCTGATCCTGCTGGCGCTGTTGTGGTGGTGGCGGTCCTCCATCGTGGAGATCGAGGAGGGCACCGTCGGGGTGCTGACCAAGTTCGGCGCGATTACCGGCGCCGGGCTGACTCCCGGCCGCCACTACTTGTGGCACCCGTGGCTGCGGGTCGCCTACGTGGTCGATGTGACAACGGAGATCCCTTACACTGCACCGGTTTTGAGTAGTCCCACGCACGAGAACGTGCCGCTGAAGTCGATCGAGTTCTTCTTGCGGTTCCGCATCGTGGACGCGATCCGGTTCGTCCAGACCATCGGCGCCGGCAACTTCGACCTAGTGCTGTCCAACTCGGTGCAGGACGCCATCCGGCAACGGTCGCGGCTGGTGCGCACCGAAGAAGCCTACGACCTGCGTGGAAGCGATGTGCAGGACATGCAGGCGTTGCTGAACCGGCAGCTGACCCGGTACGGCGTGCAGATCATGGGCTGCAACATTCCCGACGTGCAGTTGCCGGACCAGTACCGGGAGCACCTGTCCACCAGGGAACGGGTGGCCAAAGAGCTGGCGGCCTACGAGAAGGAGTGGGAGCTGACCCGCAAGCGCCGCATCGACACGTTGTTGATGGAGATCGAGCGGTCCAAGAAGGTCCGCGACGCCAAGATCGTCGAGGTCAACGCCGCACTGAACAAGGCGCGCAAGGACGTTGCCCAGATGCTGGAGGAACGGGAGACCGAAGCGCAGAAGGTGCGGTACGAGATCGAAACCCGGGCTCGCACCAACCTGGTGGCTGCTCAGGGCGAGGCGAAGGCGCAGGAGCAGTTGGCCACCGCCTACCGGGACAACCGGGCGGTGTTGTCCTACGAGCTAGCCCGGCGTCAGCTTGAGGTGGGCAGCCAGCTCGCGGAGGCCGCACCCCGGCCGGTCATCGTGCACACCGGTTCCGAAGGCGGCACCGACACCTCGGCGCTGTCGACCTTGATGATGGCCCAGCTGTTGCCTCAGCTGGCCGACGGCCGGCGTCCCCGCCGGATGAGCCCGGCGCTGACCCAGCTGGGCAAGCGGCGGGATTCCGAGGAGGCCGGCGCACCAGGTGCGGCCGAAGCGATCGGCGAGGCGTTCGGCGACGCCTGGGAGGAGCACACCGGCCGGGCGAAGTCGTCGTAGCCAGGTGCGCAACCGGCACCACGGCCGACAGCTCGCTCAGCCGGCGTGTCCGGCCACCTATTGGTGGGCATGGTCGATCTCGGCAGAGGACCTGGTCAGTGCTGAGGTCATCAGCCACTGGTGGCCGTACGGATCGGCCAGCCGTCCCTGTCGCTTCCCGTACGGCATGTCGCGCATCGGGAAGCGAACGGTAGCGCCTGCTTCCACAGCTTGATCGAACACCGCATCGGGGTCGGCCACGGTGAGTTCGAGAATGACCGAGGGTGCGGTACCGGCGGGTGGGGTGTCGTGGTCGTCGACGTCCTTGACCTGGATTTCGATACCTATACCGAGCAGCGTGAGCTGAGCAGACACCACCATGTTCCGCGTGGCGTGCCGCGCTTGCACGACGGCGTCGAAGGCCCTCTCGTAGAAGGCCATCGCCCCATCAGCGTCGTTGACGATCAACCTAGGGCGCAGTGCGGTCTCGGCATGGGGCGTTGCGCCCCGGTAGCTGCCGAACGAGAAGACGTTGCCTTCTGGATCGGCGATCGTCGCAGTCCGTCCTCCGTAGTCCGGATCCATCGGCGCTTGGACCGAAGCGCCCCCGAGATCGATCGCGGTGGCATGGATAACGTCGACGTCGTCATCGCTTTCGACCACGCAGTACACCGACCCCGCACCGATCTGGGACTCCTCCTCCGGGGCCGAACCGAACATGATTCCGCCGTGGCGGCCCCACCGGTACTCTGCGTGGGACACGGCAGTATCGTCACGAAAGACGGCGAGCTGCTCGAACCCGAGTCCCTCGAGAAAGCTCATGGCGGCGTCGGCGTCGGCATAGCGAAGTGTCGCAAAGAGTGAAGTCGTCATGCACGCATCTTCGCGGGGAGTGATCGAACCGTCTTGTACAAATCGGAACGGGTCATCCCATGTCGTCAGACAGGAACGAAGAATGCCTCGCCGACGGTCTGTCGGGGGGTGCGACCCGCAAGGCTGCGCCAGTCGCGTGTCAGGTGCGCCTGGTCGCTGTAGCCGGCGCGGATCGCCACGGTGGCGAGGTCGTCGTGCCGAGCCAAGGACCGAGCGAAAGCGAACCGGAACAGTCGGGCGGTTTGCTTCGGAGTCACTCCGTATTCTCGGATGAACTCGTCGGTGAGGTGACGAGACGACCAACCGACTTCCTGGGCAACAACGCCGACGCGCATCGCGCCAGCGGATGCCGCGATCAGCTGCCAAGCTTGCCCGAGTTCTGGCCTTGCCGCAGTCGAGCCGAGATCGATTCTCGCCAAAAGCGTTCCGTCGAGTTCGGCGAACCGTTGCGACCACGTGGTGCAGTCGGCCAGACGCTCAGCCAGCTGTGCGCCAAGAGTACGAGCTGCCACATCTGCGGGGTCGATCATCTGATCGCTCACGGCAGCGACGGGAACACCCATCAAGCGCCGGTGCCCGGCCGGGGTGAGGCTCACCTGGATGCCATATTGGAGGCCGCCGCCGTGGACGATCGTATGTCGCATCGTCAGGCCAGCCAGCAGGGTTTGATAGCTGGCGTAATCCTGGTCCGGCCACCGTGCGTGTAACGGCGCATCCAGGCTGACGATGAACGTCGCCGCCGGACTCGGCAACCCGTGATGGATTGCTCCGTCCGGCACCGCATACCGGTAGCCGACATAGGCGTCCACCAGCCCGTCAAGGGCCGGATGTGGTCTTGCGGCCACGCATCCCATGCCCCATTATGACCAATCGGCCGCAACGGGTGGTGGCACGACCAGCGTCCCAGGTGGCGAGCGACGCCGCTTCCGGCAGGGTCGCCCGCGTGGTATCAGCACCCTGACCAGGTTCGTGCCGGCGGTTGGGATCGGAGACTGGCAGCGATTCGGCGGCGGCTCGATCGGCGCCTTCGTCGGGCAGGTCCCTTCGGAGTACTCCTCGGGTGGGTCCCGCAACCAGGGCCTGGTCAGCCAGACCCGCAACGGCCACACGCGTCGACCGGGTGCGGATGTACCGGGCTCGTGCGGGTGATCGATACGTTGTTCAGTCGGTGATCAGCGGCACGAATCGGTATTTGCCGTGTTCGCTGGTGCGGAGGCCGTTGGCGGTGCGGCGCACGCGCAGCATTGTGCCCCGCACCGGGACCACCAGGAGACCGTCGACGACCAGCTGGTCACACAGCGACATGGGCAGAGCCGCCGCATTGGCGGAAACCAGGATGCGGTCGTACGGGGCACACTGCGGGTAGCCGAGCTGGTCGCCGGACGGTTCGACGCGGGCCCAGTGCATACCGGTGGCCGCCACGTTGCCCCGCCCCATCTGGGCCAGTTGCGGGACCCGTTCGACGGCGATCACCGAACCCGATGGGCCGGTCAGGTGCGCGAGGAGGGCTGTGGTCCAACCTGAACCGGATCCGACGTCGAGCACGCGTGTCCCCGGTGCGACGTCGAGCAGATCCAGCATCGCGGCGACCGCCCGCGGCTGGGAGTTGGTCTGGCCGAAACCGATGGGCAGCGGGCCGTCGTAGCCGGCCCGGCCGCGATGCCCGGGCGGCAAGAATTCCGCCCGGTCCACCTTTCGCATCGCGTCCTCGACCCGGCCCATCAGTGCAGCCTAGCCGCAGCCCGCGCCGTCGCCGAGGACTGCCGCGGCGGTGACATCCCGCTCGAGCCCGCAGCCTGCGGGTTTGCCTGGCGACCGGCTGCGACGGGCCCGGCGGGTGTGCTGATGCTCGTGGTGCCACGAACAGAGGGAGGTTTATTGCATATGCAGTATTCGATGTACTTCGTAGTCTGCGCCAGTACTGGCGCGTACCCGGCGATGATGATGGAGATCCCTTGCCCGCAACGAATAGTGTCCGGTCGCTACGCAAAGCTGTGGACGGGGTGAATTTAATTCCCCTAGCGTCCTGTCCATTAGGGTAGAACGCCTCGTCAGGGGCAGATGTGCGGGGGGCTGTTGCCGTCCGAGCGAGGGGGGGAGTGACATGCACATCTGGACTGATGATTCACGGTCGGATTCGACATGCGAGCCGATGCGGGCCACGCCGTCGGACCCGCTCGATGAGGTGAGCGCGGCCGTGGAAGAGAGTCTTCGGCGGGTACTGCACGACGACGTCAAGCCCGCGCTCACAGCGATCATGGATTACGGCGGTCTTGTTCCGCAATTGTGCCGGTCTGCCGCGGCGTCTGCCGTGCGCTCGATCGAAGCACTGGGCGCCGAGTGCCGTGTTTCACGTGATCCGGCCAACAATGCTGCGGGTCGCGCCGTGTCCGAAGTGGTGACGAAAACCGTTGACCGGTTGAGCGCCTATTTGTCCGGTACACCGGTTCGGTATGAGGGCTCACCGTACGTTGCTGGCAGGCCGCCGGAATACCAGGAGCCTATCCTGACCGTGGCGCAGGCAGACGCGGTCGGCCGTGCCCTCGCGGAGACACTGCGCAACACCGCTCGGCATGCGGGCGGAGCTCGGGTTCGGATCCGGACCGGTGTCGGCGCCGAGTGGGCCTGGTTGCGGGTGATCGACGACGGTCGCGGGTTCTGCGGCCGGCCGAACGGATTCGGGTACCGCCATTCGGTCACGGGCGCGATGGCGGCCATCGGCGGGGTGGTTCGCCTGCGATCCAAGCCTGGATGTGGAACGCTGGTCGACCTGAGTTGGCCGACCGCGGTGCCTTCCACCGCCGCACGAGGCAGGCCAACCGAATGTGAGCGTGAACGCGCGCACCGGATTGCCCTGCGGCGACACCCGGTTCGGCTCATGTTGGCCCGGCGGATCGCTCCCTGGCTGACGGCGGTCGCAACCGGGAGGATCGATGTCGCCCACCCCGACGCGGCCACGGTAGCGCGCACGCTGCTTGGTGAGGTCATGGACGAGATCGCGTTGCCGGGCCACGTCGATCCGATGCTGCGCGCAAAGATGGCAGCCGCGCGGGACAGCGGTACCGTGATCGCGCTGGCCCTGGGCCTTCCCGCCGGCCGAACGGCGAATCTGGCTGTGCGCGTGCTCGATCGGGTATTGGACGGCACACCGCCGAAGAGAGTCGATATCCGCTACGACGACAGCCAAGCACAACTGATGGTGCGGGTTTGCCCACCGCCGAGGAGCGGCGAACGGTTCGCGGTGCACATCGAGCTGGGTGAAACAGCGTACCGCGTGGCCGAGGATGTGGGTGGCATGACCATCACTGTGCCGCGCGCTGGGCGCCCGGGCGCGCAGGCGCTGGGTACTCGCAGGACAGCGGATCTGCTGGTGGCGTCATGAGCCTCGACGGTAGAGCCTTGCGAGTGTTGGTGGTCGACGACCACGATGTGGTGAGGGTGGGGCTGCGAACCCTGAGCACGGTGGCGCCGCAGGTGGTCGGGTCCGTGCAGACGGCCGAGCATCCCGACCGGATCGATCTGGCCGGCGAGCCGCCGGATGTCACCGTGATGGACTTCTGGTTCGGTGACGAGGTGGGACCGACCGCCCAGCAAATGGCCCGCCTCAGATCATGGCCGACGCGAGTGCTGTTGTATACCAATGAATCTCGCCCTGCGGCGTTGCGAGAGTCGATCATCGCCGGTGTCAGCGGCTTGTGCCTGAAAACCGATGGCCTGGATGCCTTGGCGCACGCGATCCGCGATGTCGCCGGTCGCGGGGTGGCCGCATCCAGCGAAATGGCAAGAACGATGCTGTGTGAGTGCCGTGACCACGATTGGCTGACACCCCGCGAACGTGACGTGCTTCGGTGTCTGTGTGACGGCCTGACCGACGCCCAAATTGCAGAAATCCTCGTGATCTCCGTGAAGACCGTGGACAATCATGTTCAGAATATTTTCCGGAAGTTCCGGGACCGCTCCTGCTCGGATTCCGTCAATCGAGCACTTGCCGTGAGAATCGCCTTGGAGACAGGTGAAGTCTGCGTGCGTGGAAGTACTCTCGAAAGAGTGTGACTCCAAGATAGGGAATTTCCCCCTAGGGCCTGTCGGCCTAGCCCGGAAGAATTAATACATCGGGCCGACGGCCTAGATCTCCAGCTAAGTCTGGAGTTACTGAGACAGGGGGGACTCATGAGTCACGTCATTATCCGGACAACACTGGCGACAATCGCGACAATTCTGATCGGCGCCTTCACAATGCTGGGCTCGCAGCCGGCGCAGGCCGCCGCACTCGCCACCAGGACGGCTGTTCCGCAGGGCAGGATCTTCCATCAGGGTGTGGCTCCGCAGGGCAGGATCTTCCATCAGGGTGCGGTCCCGCAGGGCAGGATCTTCCATCAGGGTGTGGCTCCGCAGGGCAGGATCTTCCATCAGGGTGTGGCTCCGCAGCGTGAGTTCACCTACCCGAGTCCGCAGGCACTACAGCTCACCGATCGCCCAGGTGAGGACTCCGCGCTGCTGCTGCCGACGTTGTGGGTCATGTACCGATGAGCGATCCGCGGTTTCGATGGCCGGCGACCCGAGCGGGCGCCGGCCATCGATCGCCCGGATGTGGAACACATCCTCGAATCACATCGGCGCCTGCTATCGATTGCGACGCCGGTCGGCCAGGCTGCGGCCCTCGATGTGCACTTCGGCCTTGATCGAGCGGGCGATGAAACACATCCGGTGTGCCATGGCGTGTATCTTGTCCATCCGTTCCACCATCTGGTCCTGGGCCACTACCACCTCCGGACGCAGCCACACCTCACGAATCTGCCCGGAACCGTCGTGGTTGATCTCCAGTACCCCGCAGGCGTGGTCCCGGTAGGCGACGATGACGACGCCATTGCGCGCAGCGATGTCCAGAGCCCACAGCATGTGGCATTGGGCCACTGCCGAGATCAGTAGCTGTTCAGGGTTCCACCGCTCCGGGTCTCCGGCGAACGCCTCCTCCGAGCTTGCGACCAGAACCGGAGCGAGGCCGGACCGCACCTCGTGGTTGCGGGAGTAGTCGTCGTATCCGCTGGTCCCGGTGCCGAGGTTGCCCTTCCAGAAGACGTCGGCGGTGAAGATGTGATCAGTGGGCATGCATCCATCCTGGCCCACGGGGCCGGACGGCACAGCGAATTGCTCCCGGCCGGCCTGTGGTGTCGACAGCCGCGACGGTGAGCACTGAGGTTCCCTGTAGTTGTTCGATCGCGAGACCTGAGCAGATCACCTTGAGGTAGAGTGAGTCACTAAGGCTCAATCCGGGAATGAACCCGCGTCGTCCCGCGTTGAGAGCCAGTACAAGGGCGGAATCGCCCCCGGGTAACCAGGCCCGCCGCGGCGGGCGAACGAGAAAGGTGTGCAGCTATGGCACGAACCAGTTCCGATCCCTTCCTGCAGATGGAGCGTCTGCTCGGCACGTCGATGCGCTCGCCGAGCGTGGCCGGCATGCCCCTGGACCTGTACCGCAGCGGGGAGCAGTTCATCGTGAAGGTCGATCTGCCCGGCGTGGACCCGGACACCGTCGATGTGGACGTCGAGGATCGTACGTTGACCATCCGGGCGGAGCGTGCGGCCGAGCGCGGTGAGGTCGAGTGGCTGGCCCACGAGAGGCCTACCGGCACCTTCGCTCGGCAGTTGACTCTCGGCTACGGGGTCGCGCTCGACCGGATCGAGGCGCAGTACACCGATGGGGTTCTGCAGTTGCAGATCCCGGTGGCCGAAGAGGCGAAACCGCGCAAGATCCAGGTCAACCACGGGAAGGCGTTGAAAGAGGCACCCGCCGAATCCTGATTCCCCCAGGTGACGATGCGGCGACCGCAGCGGCGCCGCATCGTCGTCGTGTCGTCACGTGAAGAAGACTGTGCGGCAATGGATTCGAGTTTCCGGCGGGTCGGCCGGGCGGCTCCGTCGGTGGCTGGTCGGCAGGTCGAGTCGTTACACTGCAACGACACCGAGTCGGCTTCGTCGGGGGGAGCATGTCCAACACCACGTGGAGAATCGCAGTGATCGCCGCCCTGGCGGGGCTGTCGGCAAGCTGTGCACTGGAGCCGGTCGATCCGCCGGTTACCCCAGCCCCTGCCAAGAGCGCTGCTGCTGAGCCTGAATCGACACCTACTGCGGCGGATCCGCGTGGGTCGGACCACCTGGGTTCGACGAATGACCCGGATTTCGCTTCGGCGCAATCGCGGAACGGGGCGGACGGCGGCTCGAGTGAGACCGAGCCTATCGACTACACCACGATCACCTTCACCAGTGTGGGTCCTTACGAACTGGGTACGGAGGTCCCGTCCGCCGTGCGACCGCAGGCGCCGGGCTGCGTGGACGATGTGTTGGTGCCGGGGGAGCTGTTCATGGTCGGTAGTCCGGCCAGCCAGCAGGCGGCCCGGATCACCGGCATCTATGTGAAGGCGGCGCACTACGAGACCACCGAGGGGATCAACATCGGTACCGAGCTGGCGACCTTGCGAAAGGTGTACGGCGACCGGTTGGTCGTGGATCGCGCCGACGGGCCGGACAAGCCGACCGAGGACCTGCTCGGGCTGTATCAGGACGTGGCCGGGGTTCGCTCCGGTGACAGCTCGCTCACCTTCTACCTGCGCGAGGACGCGGTCACCGAGATCAAGGTCGCCGGTGCCGACGAATGGGGCGACGACGAGGGGTGCCTGTAGTAGGCCGCGAGGCACTTCGTCACTGAATGCTGGAAAGCAGATACCGTCCGCAATGGTTGCGCGGCACTCTCGGCTGGGCAGGGTGATGTTGCCGGTCAGGCCGGGTGGGTTCAGCTTGGTTCCCCGCCCACATTTAGGTAACATAGATGTTGTGAAATTGAGCGATCAGTTCGGGCGCGAAGCCGCCTCCGCGGGAGGTACCCGCGAGCGGGTCGCTCGATTGATCGGCGAACGAGGCCCGGTGACGGCGAGCGCGCTGGCGGGCGAGCTCGGTATGACGGCCGCCGCGGTGCGCCGGCACGTGGAGGCGATGCTTGGTCAGGGGCTCGTGGTTCCGTTCTCGGCATCACGGACCGGATCCCGTGGGCGGCCCGCCACCTCCTACGTCCTGACCGCGGCCGGGCACGCTCGGCTGCGCGACACCTACCAGGACCTAGCCGCCTCGGCGCTGGAGTTCCTCGCGGACAGCATGGGGCCCGCCGGTGTGCAGGACTTCGCCGAACGCCGCGCATCTTCACTGGTGCAGCGGTACCAGCCGGCCGTCGAGGCGGCAGGGGGTGACCCCCGGCAGCGCACTCAAGCGTTGGCGGCCGCCCTCAGCGACGACGGCTTCGCCGCCACCGCAAGGGTGGTGCGCCTGCCCGAGCATGCTTCCAGCCACACCGGCCAGTCAGGCGTGATCCAACTCTGCCAAGGCCACTGCCCCGTGTACCGTGTTGCAGAACAGTACCCCCAGCTGTGTCAGGCGGAGTTGAACGCCTTCTCTGCCCTGCTGGGCTTGCCGGTCCGGCGACTGGCTACGCTTGCCGCTGGCGACCACGTCTGCACCACGCACGTCAGCACGACAGCAGTCATCGATTCGGCGCCGCCCTCGCGGGGGTCACACCGATGATGGTCACCACCCAGCAACCGACCCGAGCAGCATGTACGGCCAGGAGGACCCGATGAGTACCGATGCCCCCGAGGTCAACCGGACTACGACCGGCCTCACCGACATCGAAGCACGCAACCCGGAGCTGGTCGGCCTCGGTCACTACGACTACGGCTGGCACGATTCCGACGACGCCGGCGCCAGCGCGCGTCGCGGCCTGAACGAAGAGGTCGTACGCGACATCTCCGCCAAGAAAGACGAGCCTCAGTGGATGCTCGACCTGCGGCTCAAGGGCCTGAAGATGTTCGAGCGCAAACCCATGCCCACTTGGGGCAGCGACCTGTCCGGCATCGATTTCGACAACATCAAGTACTTCGTACGTTCCACCGAGAAGCAGGCCACCAGCTGGGAGGAACTGCCCGAGGACATCAAGAACACCTACGACCGGCTCGGCATCCCGGAGGCGGAGAAGCAGCGTCTGGTGGCGGGCGTCGCGGCTCAGTACGAGTCCGAGGTCGTGTACCACCAGATCCGCACGGACCTGGAGTCCCAGGGCGTCATCTTCCTGGACACCGACACCGCGCTGCGTGAACACGAGGAGTTGTTCAAGGAGTACTTCGGTTCGGTGATCCCGGTGGGTGACAACAAGTTCGCCGCCCTGAACACGGCCGTGTGGTCCGGCGGCTCGTTCGTCTATGTGCCCAAGGGCGTCCATGTCGACATCCCGCTGCAGGCCTACTTCCGGATCAACACCGAGAACATGGGCCAGTTCGAGCGCACCCTGATCATCGCCGACGAGGGCTCCTACGTGCACTACGTCGAGGGGTGCACCGCACCCATCTACTCCAGCGACTCGTTGCACTCGGCGGTGGTGGAGATCATCGTCAAGAAAGACGCCCGGGTGCGTTACACCACCATCCAGAACTGGTCCAACAACGTGTACAACCTGGTCACCAAACGGGCCACCGCTGCCGCGGGAGCCACCATGGAGTGGGTGGACGGCAACATCGGCTCCAAGGTCACCATGAAGTACCCGGCGGTGTACCTCATGGGCGAGCACGCCAAGGGCGAGACCCTGTCCATCGCCTTCGCCGGTGAGGGACAACACCAGGACGCCGGCGCGAAAATGGTTCACGCCGCGCCCAACACATCCTCGTCCATCATCTCCAAGTCGGTGTCCCGCGGTGGCGGGCGCAGCTCCTACCGAGGTCTGGTGCAGGTGCTGGAAGACACGCCGCATTCGGCCTCGACGGTGCGCTGCGACGCGCTGCTGGTGGACAACATCTCCCGCTCCGACACCTACCCCTATGTAGACGTGCGAGAGGACGACGTGTCCATGGGGCATGAGGCCACCGTGTCCAAAGTCAGTGAGGACCAGCTGTTCTACCTGATGTCGCGCGGTATGGCCGAGGATGAGGCGATGGCGATGATTGTGCGTGGCTTCGTCGAGCCGATCGCCCGCGAACTGCCGATGGAGTACGCCCTAGAGCTGAACCGGCTCATCGAGCTGCAGATGGAGGGCGCGGTCGGCTGAGAAAGCCATCGGCACCCGCCTCGTCCCGAGACCCAACGAAAGAGAACGATTATCGTGAGCACAGACGTCGCATCGGGCCAGCTGGCTCCTGGAGCCGCCGCCGGGCATTCCCACGGACCCCGTCCCAGCGCGGTCCCGGGGTCGCTGCGGGCCGAACGGCTCACCTCGTTCGACCCGGCCGATTTCCCGGTCCCTCGCGGGCGGGAAGAGGAGTGGCGGTTCACCCCCGTCAAGGCGCTGGGCACGTTGCTGGCCGACGAACCCGCACCCGGCTGCCTGCAGCTGGACGCGCAGCTGCCCGTCGGGGTCACCCAACAGGCCATCAGCGGTGAGCAGGCCCGGGCTCTGGGCATCATGGCTCCGGGCGACCGCCCCGCGGCATTGGCCGCGGACAATCCACACGGCGCGACCCAGGTCGACATTCCCGCCGAGGCCGACCTGGCCGACCCCGTCCGGATCAACCTCACCGGGACCGGCGAGCGGGTGGACGGTCACCTGGTGGTCACCGTCGGTGAGCACGCCGAGGCCACCGTGATTATCTCCCACGACGGCCGGGGCGCGTTGAACGAGCTGGTCTCGGTGGTCGCCGCCGACGGGGCCCACGTGACGGTGGTCAGTGTGCAGGACTGGCAAGGCGGTTCGGTGCACCTGGGTGAGCACGACATGGTCGTTGGTGCGGACGCCTACGTGCGCCATATCGGAGTCACCCTCGGTGGCGATGTGGTGCGGTTGAACGCCAACGTCCGGTACGCCGGCCCCGGCGGCGAGGCGCAACTGCTGGGGGTGTACTTCGCCGACGCCGGCCAGCACTTGGAGCAACGGTCCTTCGTCGACCACGAAGCGAAGAACTGCGTGTCCCGGGTGGCGTACAAGGGCGCGTTGCAGGGAAGGACCGCGCGCACGGTCTGGGTCGGCGATGTACTGATCCGGGCCGAAGCCGAGGGCACCGACACCTACGAGATCAACCGGAACTTGGTGCTCACCGACGGCGCCCGTGCCGACTCGGTGCCCAACCTGGAGATCGAGACAGGCCAGATCGAGGGCGCTGGACACGCCGCCGCCACCGGGCGTTTCGACGACGAACAGCTGTTCTACCTGATGGCCCGCGGCATCCGCCAGGAAGACGCCCGCCGGCTGGTGGTGCGCGGATTCTTCGCCGATATCATCGCCCGTATCGGCGTTCCCGAAGTGGTAGACAAGCTGATGGCCGCGATCGAGGCCGAACTCGAACTGCACATGACTCACGACGGGTGAACCCCCGCACGCGCTGACCCACGTATACGAATTGGAGTACCGACTCGATGGCAACACTGGAAATCCGCGATCTGCACGTTCGGGTGGCAGGTGACGGGGAGAACGCGGGCAAAGAGATCCTGCGCGGCGTGGACCTGACCGTGTCCTCCGGCCAGACGCACGCGATCATGGGCCCGAACGGTTCCGGCAAATCCACCCTGGCCTACTCCATCGCCGGGCACCCCAAGTACGAAATCACCTCCGGCACCGTTACCTTGGACGGCGAAGACCTGGTGGAGATGAGTGTCGACGAGCGGGCACGGGCCGGGTTGTTCCTGGCCATGCAGTACCCGGTCGAGGTTCCCGGGGTGACCGTGTCCAACTTCCTGCGCACGGCCAAGACCGCCCTGGACGGCCGGGCTCCGAACCTGCGTACCTGGCTGAAGGACGTCAAAGGCGCGATGGCCAACCTGCGGATGGACTCCACCTTCGCCGAACGCAATGTCAACGAGGGCTTTTCCGGCGGGGAGAAGAAGCGGCACGAGATCCTGCAGATGGAGGTGCTCAAGCCGAAGATCGCCATCCTGGACGAGACCGACTCCGGCCTGGACATCGATGCGCTCAAGGTGGTGGCCGAAGGCGTGAACCGGGCCAAGGAGAACACCGGCCTCGGTGTCCTGCTGATCACGCACTACACCCGCATTCTGCGCTACATCACCCCCGACTACGTGCACGTGTTCGTCGACGGCCGGATTGCGGAGGAAGGCGGGCCCGAGCTTGCCGAGAAGCTGGAAGAGTCCGGCTACGACTCCTACCTGGCCGCCAACGCCTGATCGGATCGACGCCATGACCCAGCAGGACACCGCCAACAGGGCAGCCAGCGGAACGGCGTCCGGTTCCCAGGCAGTCCTGCCAGCCCTGGACGTCGAGACCGTCAAGGCCGACTTCCCCATCCTGACAAGGGATTTCGCGGACGATCAACGACTGATCTACCTCGACTCCGCCAACACCTCGCAGAAGCCGCGGCAGGTGATCCAGGCGATCACCGAACACTACGAGCTGCACAACGCCAACGTCGCCCGTGCGGTGCACCGGCTGGGAGAGGAGTCGACCGCCGCGTTCGAGCAGGCCAGGCAACTCGTTGCGGCATTCATCGGTGCGCAGCGCCCGGAAGAGGTGGTGTTCACCAAGAACGCGTCGGAGGCGTTGAACCTGGTGGCCAGAGTGCTGTGCGACGAGCACGGCAGCATGGGCGTCAAGCCCGGTGACGAGATCGTGGTCTCACAGATGGAGCACCACTCCAACCTCGTTCCCTGGCAACTGATCCTGGAACGCACCGGGGCCCGGCTGCGGTGGTTCGGCATCACCGACGAGGGACGGCTGGACCTGGACGGTGATCAGGGATCCGCCGTCGGCGCCGGGCTGGACGACCTGATCACCGAACGCACCAAGGTCGTGTCGCTGACCTGGGTGTCCAACGTGCTCGGTACCGTCAACCCGATCCAGCGCATCGCTCAGCGCGCCCACGAAGTCGGTGCCGTGCTGGTCGTCGATGCCTCGCAAGCGGTCCCGCAGATGCCGGTGGACGTGGCCGAGCTGGGCGCCGACCTCATCGCCTTCACCGGGCACAAGATGCTGGGGCCCACCGGCGTCGGCGTGCTCTGGGGCCGCTACGACCTGCTGGCCGCGCTACCGCCGTTCCTGGGCGGTGGTGAGATGATCGAGGACGTCCAGATGGAGATGTCTACCTACGCCCCGCCGCCGCACCGGTTCGAAGCCGGCACCCCGCCCATCGCCCAGGCGGTCGGTCTCGGGGCTGCCGTGCAGTACCTGAACGGGCTGGGCATGGCCGAGGTCCGGGCACATGAGCAGCGCATCACCGCGTACACCTTGGACGCCCTGTCAAGCGTGACCGGTCTGCACATCCTGGGGCCGGCCACCGCCGTCGACCGCGGCGGAGCCATCGCATTCACTCTCGACGGGGTACATCCGCACGATGTAGCCCAAGTCCTGGATTCCCTCGGTGTCGCGGTACGTGCCGGACACCACTGCGCCAAACCGCTGCACCACCGATTCGGGGTGCAAGCCAGCACAAGGGTCTCCCCCTACCTGTATTCCGGTACCGAAGACATCGACGCGTTGGTCGATGGCCTCGAGTACGTCAAGTCGGTGTTCGGGTGAGCCGGATGTCCGCGATGCAACAGCTCTACCAGCAGATCATCCTGGATCATTCCAAGAACCCCATCGGTGCCGGTCTCGCCTTGGAGTACGACACTCAGGTCCGTCACGTCAACCCGACCTGCGGTGACGAGATCCTGCTCCGGGCGAGGGTGCGCGACGGCGTCGTCACCCAGATCAGCCATGACGCGCAAGGCTGTTCTATCTCGGTCGCGTCGGCCTCGGTGATGACCGACCTGGTCAGCGGGCAGAGCGTTCAGTCCGCGCTGGAACGCTACGACGCGATGCTGGCCATGTTGCAGACCCGGGACGGCACCGAACCGGACGAGGACGTCCTCGGCGATGCCGTCGCCTTCAGCGGAGTGGCCAAGTTTCCGGCCAGGGTCAAGTGTGCCCTGCTGCCGTGGGTGGCCATGAAGGAAGCCGTGATCGAGGCGCAAGCGGGGCCCGGTACCGGCAACCCGCCACCCACGGAGACAGATTCGCCGCCAAGCCCCGGAGGGGATGCCTCATGAGCACCACGGCAGACACCACTGCGGCCGATGTGGAAGAGGCCTTACGCGACGTTGTCGATCCGGAGCTGGGCATCAATGTCGTCGATCTCGGCCTGGTGTACGGAGTGTCGCTGGACGCCGGGCAGCACGCCACCATCGACATGACCCTTACTTCTGCCGCCTGCCCGTTGACCGACGTGATCGAGGATCAGGTCGCCCAGGTGCTGGAAGGCCTGGTCAGCGGCCACGCCATCAACTGGGTGTGGATGCCGCCCTGGGGGCCGGACAAGATCACCGAAGACGGCCGCGAAATGCTGCGGGCGTTGGGGTTCAACGTCTGAGCGAACCCGGGACCGGGCGGCGGGCGCTCATCGCCGATGCAGATCTCGCGAGCGCAGCAGCATCGGCACGCCTCGCAACAGCATCACGATCTCGTAGCACACCCACAGCGACAACAATCCGCCACCGAGGCTGACGCACACCTGCGCCGTGGCCGCACCCAGTACCGATCCGGTGGCGGTCCAGGTGCGGATAAAGGCGTAGTCCTGTACCCCCATCAGCAACCCGTCCAGGATGAACACCAGAGCATGCAGCGGGGCCAGCAGCGACGGCAGCCACCAGGAGGTTGCCACCGTGGCGGACACACCGGGATCGTCGGTGAACGCGGCAACCAACACCGGTTGGCCCGCCAGTAAACCGGCCGCGAGCACCACACCGACGCCCAGCCCCCACCGTAGGCTGTCGTGTACCGTCGCCCGAACCACCTCGCGAGCCCCGGCGCCGGCCGCACGGCCCATGATGGTCTGGGCTGCCACTGCCAACCCGTCCAGGAAGAAGGACAGCAACAGGTACACCTGCCACATCACCATGTGGGCCGCCGACGTTTCGGCGCCGACTCTGGCCGCGGCCGCGCTGATCACCGCGACCGAGCCCACCAGACTCGCGGTTCGGATGAACAGATCGCGTGAGGTCGTCGCCAACTCCAGCACCTCAGCGCGCCCGGGTAGGCCGTGCCCGGACAGCGGAAAGCCCAACCGGGCCCGGCCCATCAGCGCCAGCCAGCAGGCGGTGATCACCTCGGCCGCAACGGTTGCCGCCGCGATCCCGGCCAGGCCCCAGCCGAACCCGAAAACCAGCATCAGATTCAGGGCCAGGTTGACCAGGTTGGCCACCGCTATGACCAGCAGTGGGCGCCGGGTGTCCCCGGCACCGCGGAACGCGCCGTGACCGACGAACGCCACCAGCATGAACGGCACACCCAGTGCTCGCACCTGCAGGTACGGCACCGCAGGCTCGACCAGTTCCGGCACCGCACCGGACAACTGCACCACCGGCCTGGCCAGCACCGCCACCAGCACCGCGGCCGCACCGCCGAGTACCGCCGCCACCAGCCCGGCATGGGCCACCCGCCTGCCCGCGTCCGCCGCATCGGCCCGGCCCAGCGCCTGGGCCACCGTGGACGTGGTGCCGAACACGAGGAAGTTGAACACCCAGGTCAGCCCGCCCAGCAACGAGGTCGCCAGACCGAGAGCTCCCAGTTCCACCGCCCCCAACCGGCCGGCGATCGCTGCATCCACGACCCCGAGCAACGGTTCGGCCATCAACGTCAGGGTGGCCGGGACGCACAGCCGGACCAGCATCCGGCGCCGGTCCGCGGTGCTGCGGGGGACCAGCGGGTCGTTCACGCCGGCAGCCGTGGGGTAGGCACGGGGGCAGTGGTCATGGGCACACGGTAACCACCCGGATGTGCCAGACTCTCGTGGTATGGGCCGGTCGTTGCGGCACGTCGTGCGTGCCACTTCCCCGGACCGGGCCCGGCAGATCGCCGTGACCCTGGCCGAAGCGGTTTGTGTATTCGGGACCCTGCTCGGGACCGGGGTCATCGGCACCCGGGTGGCCGAGTCCTCCGGGGGTGCGCTGGCTTCCGACACCACCAGGCTGGCGCCGGCCCCTGCGGCCTTCAGCATCTGGAGCGTCATCTATCTGGGGCTGGCCGCGTACACGGTGTACCAGTGGCTGGCGGATCAACAGTCCCGGCGGTTGCACCGGCGGATCGGCTGACCTGCTTATCGTCGACGCAACCGTCGGGTTGTACTTCGGGTGGGTGAGCCTGGCCACCGGTGCGAACATCACCGCAACCTCGGTGGCCGCCGTGCTCGCGGCGGGGGGTCATCCTGGCCCTCACCTGGATGCGGGGCGAACTCCCTCGTCGCTAGGGGCTGGGCGTCGCCTGGCTGGGTGTCCGCAATGGCCGTCCCATGCTCGCCGGGAACGGGCCGTACGGGCCCACCCACACCCGGGCACACCGACTAGATCGCTCCATGCACGCCAGGAGCGGACGTTCGGCCCACACCTGCGAACTGGTTTCGTCTACGTTGGCCGCAAGTTGTGCCCCACTGAGCTTGGTTGCCCGCACCAGCCGCCCGAACCACCCAACCTTCCCCGCCGCCACTCCACCCACGCCGCCCAGATCGGCCCCTATGGCGCTGTGAGGCGACGTATGGCGCCGGCGTGCCGCTACCCGACGTACCCCAACAGCGCCATAGGGTCCAGGATGACCGGTTCGATGTCTCCTAGGGCGCCCGAACCACCCGCCGCTGCGTCCGGCTGCCCGCACCAGCCCCCGAACCACCCGACAACCCGTCGGCGACCCGCCCACGCCGCCCAGATCGGCCCCTATGGCGCTGTGAGGCGACGTATGGCGCCGGCGTGCCGCTACCCGACGTACCCCAACAGCGCCAAAGGTGCCGCAATGGGTGATTCGATCTGCGGGGTGCGTGCAGGTAGACCGTGCACGGACGCGCTCAGTGAGTGCGCTCACCCATTGGTTGGGCCCGCACATGCACGGACCGGGAGAAAGCGCCCGGCACACTGTGTCGGCCGACTATCAATGGATACCGTCGAAACGGTCAGGGTGGCAGGCCGGTGGCCGTTGTGCGGTGGACCGGCAGGCAAGTAGGCCGACGCGGGGGAGGAGCCGGTGCAAGCACGAGCACGCCAGGTCACGGGGGCAGCGGTGACCACAGTGCTGGTGCTCCTGGCGAGCGTCGGTGCGGTGCTGCTGGTGGTGCGGGAGAACCCGGAGGGGGGACCGGGCCGCACCACGGGGAGCACGCCCGCTGCCGAGGATGTCATCCGGGCGTACTTCGATGCGTTGAACACCGGTGACGCCTCCGCCGCGCTGGCCCTTGCCTACGAACCACCCCGCGACAAGGGCCCGTTCCTGACCGACGATGCGCTGCGAGCAGCGACCCGGAACAGTCAGTTCACCGATGTCACGATCACCCCGCCGGACGGCCCCCACGGGGTCCGGTACACCGTCAGCTACTCCTTCGGCGAGCGCCGAGTCGACTCGATACTGTCGTTGCGGCGAGGACCGGACGACGGATTCCTGATCAAGGATGCGGTGACCAGGGTCGACATCGCCGTGCAGCCCACGTTGGCGGCGGGTCTGTCGATCAACGGTCAACCCGTGAGCACGAACACGATCTACGTGTTCCCGGGCAGCTACCAACTACGCACCGAGGACGACAGGTATGCCTTGGAGGACGAACGGCTGGAACTCGCCGAGCTGACCGCCACCCACTCGTTGCGCAGCGGCCTGGTCCTCAGCGACACCGGCCGTGCCGCTGTCGAGCAGACTGCCAAGGCCAAAGCTGCTCGCTGCGCGGCGCAGCACGAACTGCAGTGGAGCTCGTGCGGCATCAGCGTCGATCCCGAGCTGGTGAAGCCCATGGGCCCGCTGGCTGCGAAACCGTTGCAGTGCAGTGCCACCGAGGTCGGCACGGACTGGATCAAGGCAGTGGATTTCGACGTCCAGCCGGGCAACCACCACCTGGTCACCGCCGATATCGATAGCAGACTGCACTGTGCGGTGATCGCCCAGAACGGCGACGCGGCTGGAACCATCGTGTACTGGTTCAGGATCACCGCCGACCTGCGGGATCCCGAAACGGTGACCGTCAACATTTCCTAGCGCGGCCGGCCCGGCCGGGACGCGGCGCGGTGCGCTGAACCGGTACCGTTCGTGGTCAGCCGCAGACGTGCTGGTGGGTGGCGGCGAACCGGGCCAGCGCCTCGTCCAGCAGGTTCGGGGAACAGCCGATGTTCAGCCTGACGTGCCCGGCGCCGACGTCGGCACCGAACCGGGGGCCCGGTTCGGTCGCGAGCCGGCCGTGCTCCAGCAGCAGATCGCCCGGTTCGCCAGGCCAGCCCGCCTCTCGCAGGTCGATCCAAGACAGGTACCCGGCTTCCGCGTCCGACACCACGGCACCGGGAACCAGCTCGGGTAGCCGTTCCTGCACCCGCCGGTGGTTGGCGCCCAACACCTCCAGCAGCTCCCGCAGCCAGCCGGCGCCGTGCTGGTAGGCGGCCTGCCCGGCCAGCCCGCCGAAGTGCCCGGCTTTCCACAACAGCGGGTCTCGCTTGCCGGCGAACGCCGCGGCCAGGCCTGGTTCGGCGGTGACGATGAACGCGGACTTCAGCCCGGCCAGGTTCCACGCCTTGCTGGCCGAGTGCAGCGCGACACCCACCCGGCGGGCCGTGTCACTGACCGTCAGGAAAGGCGGAAACTGGTTGCCGGGCAACGTCAACGGGGCGTGAATCTCATCGGAGATCACGTACCCGTGATGCCGTTCGGTGATCTCGGCCAGTCCCGCCAACTGAGATGCCGGGTGGACCCGGCCCACCGGGTTGTGCGGATGGCACAGCAGCATCGCCCTGGCGCCAGCGGCAAACGCCGCCTCGATGCCGGGCAGGTCGAGCTGCCAGCGGTTTCCCTCGCGGAGCAGCGGAACGTCGACGCGGCGCATCCCGGCGCTGGCGGGCCAGTCGAAGAACGGCGGGTACACCGGCTGGTTGATGATGACCCCGTCGCCGGGGTCCAGCAGCGCCCGCATGCTCTGGATGCCGGCGACGCTCACATCGGCACAGGTCAGCACCTGATCGGCGTCCAGCTGCCATCCCCAGCGTTCGGCCGCGAAACCCCGGAAGGCGTCCACGTAACCGGGATCGACCCCGGGATATCCGGTGTCACCGGCATCGACCGCCTCGTGCAGAACCCGAGCGATGTCGGCCTGCAGGTGACAGTCCATTTCCGCCACCGGCATCGGCAGCACGTCCGGACCGAACCGGGTCCATTTGGCGCTGCGCCGCCGATGCAGTTGTTCCAGGGTGGGAAAACGCACCAGTCCGGGCATCAGAGCATCACAGGTTGGGGTTGGCGAACGTGTCGCAGGTCTGCAAATCTCCGCTCTGGTAGCCCTTGATGAACCACTGCTGGCGTTGCTCGGAGGTTCCGTGAGTGAACGTGTGCGGGTTCACCGAGCCGGTCGCAGCTTTCTGGATGCGGTCGTCGCCCACCGCCGCGGCGGCAGACAGGGCGTCCTGGATGTCCTGGCGAGTCAACGGCTGCAGGAACGGGTTACCGTTCGCGTCGACCGTGCGCGACGCGTGATGCGCCCACACTCCGGCGAGGCAGTCGGCCATCAGCTCCACCCGAACAGCGCCCGACTTCGGGCCTTGCGGGTCTTGCTGGGCCTTTCGCAGTAAACCGAGTTCGTTCTGGATGTGGTGCCCGAACTCGTGCGCGACCACGTACTCCTGGGCCAGTGCACCATTGGAGGCACCGAACCGGGAGGACAACAGCTCGAAGAACGAGACATCGAAATACATTGTCTCGTCGGCCGGGCAGTAGAACGGACCGGTCTGCGAGGACGCCGCACCGCACCCGGTGTTGGTGGATCCGGAAAAGATGACGGTGCTGGGTCGCTGGTACTGCACCTGCGACCCTGGCAACGTCTGCGACCAGAACGCGTGAGCGGTGTTCTCCGTGCCGATGATCCGGCATTCGACATACTTGTTGGCGTCCGCACCGGTCCGGCACGCCTGCTGCAACTGGGCCGTCCGGTCGTCGGCCTGCGCTTGGTTGGCAACGCCGGGTGCTCCCGCCCCGCCACCGGTCAGGTCAACCCCGAAAACCGCCCCCAGCAACAACAGCACCAGCCCACCGATGCCGCCACCGACGGCCATCCCACTGCGGCCACCACCGCGACCGCCGCCGACGGTCCTGGTGTCGAGTCGAGCGCCTTCGTTGAATGTCATGAACCTGGCTACCTTCCGGGCCGGGGCGGTGGCTGCGCTGCGGCACGCTCGTCATCGGTGACCCGGCGAACGTGTGCACTCGCGATCAAGGGTAGCCAGCCGGTGCGCTTTGCGCCCATTCGACCGCCCGGGTAGCGCCCCGGTCGTCCGGGTGCCGCAGCCGGGCCCCGGGCGCGCCGAGTTGGCCGGTCACGTGCGCGCAATGCACGTGCGCACCATGGCAGTGCCCAGGTCGCCGTGGCGTAGGATGGCTGACTGGCTCGCGGCCCCCGCCCGCGCGTGCATGCACACGTGCCGTCCCGTCCACCTTCGCCGAGGAAATCACAGTCCGTGATCACTGCCCAGAACGTGCGTATCAGCGTGGGTGCTCGCGACCTGATGACCGGCGTCACGTTCCGGGTCGGGCCCGGCGACCGGGTAGGGCTGGTCGGGCGCAACGGGGCGGGCAAGTCCACCTTGACCAAGGTGCTGGCGGGTTTGGGGCAACCGGGCTCGGGCACGGTGGCCTGCACCGGGCAGGTGGGCTATCTGCCGCAGGATTCCCGCAGCGGCGACCTCGATCAGCTCGCGGTGCACCGGGTGCTGGGCGCTCGCGGGCTGGACGAGTTGCTGGCCGCGATGCGGGCCGCCCAGGAGCGGATGGCCAGTGACGACGACGCGCAACGCGACAAGGCGATGCGCCGGTACGCCCGGCTGGAGGACGAACTGGCCACCAAGGGTGGTTACGCCGCCGAATCGCACGCCCACCGGGTCGCGGCCAACCTCGGCCTGGACGAACGGGTGCTGCATCAGCCGCTCGGCACCTTGTCCGGTGGACAGCGGCGGCGTGTCGAACTGGCCCGGATCCTGTTCTCCGGTGCCGAAACCTTGTTGCTGGACGAGCCGACCAATCACCTGGACGCCGACTCGATTGCCTGGCTGCGCGACTACCTGGCCGCGCACACCGGAGGGCTGATCCTGATCAGCCACGACGTGGCCCTGGTGGACAAGGTGGTCAACCGGGTGTTCTACCTGGACGCCAACCGGGCCACCATCGACATCTACAACGTGGGCTGGTCCACGTACTTGACCCAGCGCGAGACCGACGAGCGGCGCCGGCACCGGGAACGTGCCAACGCGCAGAAGAAGGCCGCCGCGCTGAGTGCCCAAGCCGACAAGATGCGGGCGAAGGCCACCAAGGCCACCGCGGCCCAGCAGATGGCGCGCCGCGCGGAGAAGCTGCTGGCCGGCACCGAAGAGCAGCGCAAGGCGGACAAGGTGGCCAAGTTGCGGTTCCCCGTCCCGGCACCGTGCGGCAAGACCCCGTTGCGGGCCAGCGGGCTGTCCCGCTCCTACGGGTCGCTGGAGGTGTTCACCGACGTGGACCTGGCCATCGACAAGGGGTCCAGGGTGGTGATCCTCGGGTTGAACGGTGCCGGCAAGACCACCCTGTTGCGGATCCTCGCCCAAGTCGACGAGCCGGACACCGGGCGGGTGGAGCCGGGCCACGGCCTGAAGCTGGGCTACTACGCCCAGGAACACGAGACGCTGGACCCCGAACGCACGGTGCTGCAGAACATGCGCACGGCCGCGCCGGACCTCACCGATACCGAGGTCCGCAGCACCCTCGGGTCTTTCCTGTTCTCCGGCGACGACGCCGACAAACCTGTCCGGGTGCTCTCCGGCGGGGAGAAGACCAGGCTGGCTCTGGCCACGTTGGTGGTCTCCGCGGCCAATGTGTTGCTGCTGGACGAGCCCACCAACAACCTCGACCCGGCCAGTCGTGCGGAGATCCTGTCCGCGCTGCGCCGCTACGAGGGCGCGGTGGTCCTGGTCACCCACGACGAGGGCGCCGTGCAGGCGCTGGACCCGCAACGCGTGCTGTTGCTGCCCGATGGGGTCGAGGATCTGTGGAACAACTCCTACGCGGAGCTGGTCGCCCTGGCCTGAACCCGCGCGCAGCAGGCACCCCGCGCGGGGGAGGAAACCGGCCGGCAAAGCGTCGTACAGTGCCGGTACGCGCAGTGAGGAGCATCGATGAGCGGCATCGGCGGCCCGGCCGGCATCCAGGGGTACGCGCTGCGTTCGTCGCTGCGCAAGGACGCCTCGGTCAAGGACCACAAGTTGGCTCCTGGGACGCTGCGGCGCATCGGCGGGTTCGCCCGCCCCTACAGCCGCACCATCGCAGCGTTCCTGGCCACTGTGGTCACCACCTCCGCGCTCGTGGTGGCTGTTCCGTTGTTGATCCAGCGCCTGGTGGACGACGGCGTCTCGGTGGGCGACCGGCGCTTGGTGGTGAGCCTAGCGCTGGCCATTGCGGCGATCGCGGTCGCGGAGGCGCTGGTCGGCATCCTGCAACGCTGGCTCAGCGTGCGCATCGGCGAGGGACTCATCTTCGACCTGCGCACCACGGTCTTCGGCCATGTGCAGCGCCAGCCGATCGCATTCTTCACGCGCACCCAGACGGGCTCGTTGGTCTCCCGGCTGAACAACGACGTCACCGGCGCCCAGCAGACGTTTACCAGCACCTTGTCCTCGGTGGTCGCCAACATCGTCTCGCTGGTCATGGTCGGCGGTGCGATGTTCGCCCTGTCCTGGCAGATCACCGTGGCCACCCTGCTGCTGTTGCCGGTGTTCCTGCTGCCGGCCCGCCGAGTCGGATCCCGGCTGGCCGGGCTCACCCGCGAACAGATGCAGCTGAACGCGGAGCTGGGCAACCGGATGACCGAGCGGTTCAACGTGGCCGGTGCGTTGCTGGTGACGTTGTTCGGCCGCCGCGACACCGAGGCCGGCCAGTTCGCCGAACGGGCCGGGCGGGTGCGCGACGTGGGAATCCGGATCGCCATGGTCAACCGGTATTTCTTCGCCACGATGACCCTGGTGGCCTCGCTGGCCACCGCGCTCGTCTACGGGATCGGCGGCTGGTTCGCGATCTCCGGAACCCTCACCGTGGGAACCCTTCTCGCTCTCGCCGCCCTGTTGGGCCGGCTGTACGGGCCGATCACCGCACTGGCCAACGTCCGGGTCGATGTGATGAGTGCGCTGGTTTCCTTCGAGCGGGTGTTCGAGGTGTTGGACCTGGAGCCGCTGGTGGCCGACCCACCGGCGCCCGTGCCGCTACCGGACGGTCCCCTGGAGGTGGAACTGGACGCCGTCGGCTTCACCTACCCGAAGGCCCAGGACGTGTCGCTGGCCTCGCTGGAGCAGGCGGGGACGCCAGGGCAGGGCGACGGCGACCGGCCGGTGCTACGCGACGTCTCGTTGCGGGTGCGCCCAGGGCAGACCCTGGCACTGGTGGGCCCCAGCGGCGCCGGCAAGACCAGCATCACCGCACTGGTGGCCAGGCTGTACGACCCCACGGCCGGCGCCGTGCGCGTCGGTGGCGTGGACCTGCGGGACGCCGCCCTGGCCGATGTGCACGATCGCATCGGGATGGTGACCCAAGAGGCGCACATGTTCCACGACACGGTGCGGGCCAACCTGCTGTATGCCCACCCGGATGCCTCGGCGGCCGACCTGGAGACCGCCCTACGCGCGGCGCAGGCATGGGACGTGGTGCAAGGGTTGCCGTTCGGCCTGGACACCGTGGTCGGTGACCGGGGGCACCGGTTGTCCGGGGGAGAGAAACAGCGCATCGCGTTGGCGCGGCTGCTGTTGAAAGCCCCAGGGGTGGTGGTGCTGGACGAGGCGACCGCGCACCTGGATTCCGAATCGGAGTGCGCCGTGCAACATGCCTTGGACACCGCCTTGTCCGCCCGCACGGCCATCGTCATCGCCCACCGGTTGTCGACGGTGCGCGGGGCTGACCTGATCGCCGTGATCGACGACGGCCGGGTGGTCGACAGCGGAACCCATGACGAGCTGCTGGCTCGCGACGGACTGTACGAGCAGCTGTATCGCCAGCAGTTCCGCGAGCGTTCGCTGCTGCGATCGCGCTGAGCGTCGCGACCGCGGTGGGCGGCGGGGTGCTCGGCTGATCGGGTGACACGTGACCGTTTTGCCGCTTTGGCGAGGTTTTCTTGGCTTGACTTCTCGTGGATTCCAGCTGCGTGCAGCTCACTCGACCTGAGGAGATCCATTCGTGAAAACAACCACGACCCGCTCTATCGCGGTCTCCGCCGCTCTGGCCCTGTGCCTGGGCGTCGGGGCATTCGCCGCGAACGCGGCAGCCGGTCCCGGCTGGTCCAGCGGCACCGGCTTCATCACCAGTGCGGATGTCACGACGACGAGCTACGGCACCTTCGTGCAGGTCAACAACAGCAAACCGGTCAAGGGCCGCAACGGGCAGACCATCATGGTGCGGTACCCGCAAGGAATCGATGTCAGCAAGGCGTCCGTCAAGGTCGTAGGGTCCTCCGCTGCGAGCGCGAAGGTCAACGCCGCCACCAGGACCGTTTCGTTTACCGCGAGCGATGACCTGGGTGCCGAGACCAACGAACCCGTCCTAGTGCTCGTCAAAGATCTGAAAGCAAGCTGGGGCGGAACTGTGAACTCCAGTTTCCGGTTGTTGACCACGGCGGACACACCGTATGTGGAAGAGTTGAGTACGGCTCTCGACTTGACCGTCGTTCTTGCGTCCTCGACGCTGACCGCCTCGCAATCCACCGTTACGTTGCCGGCTTTGGACCCCTCGTTGTCTGCACCGGCATGGAACACTTTCACAGCGGGCGAGGCGCTGATAACCGA
>PDSI01000186.1 GCA_002748415.1 Micrococcales bacterium
TCCCGTCCTCACCGGTGACAGCTGGACCTCGGACGCGAAGGTGACCGCCACCCTGACCGACCTGAACGGCGAAACCCGCACCGTCCGCGACGAATCCAACACCTCGCAGAAAGCCGACGGAGCCAGCTTGACCAAGGAGGTCGCCGCACCGGTTTCCGCTGACGGCACCTGCGGCGACGGGTCCGCACTGTCCTGGGAACCCGAGAAGTCCAGCACGGCCTTCCACCCGGACGACTACGTGTGCTGGCGGCTCACCACGACCAACCCGGCGAACCTGGACTCCGGCGGTGTGGCGATCGTCGATCTGCTGCCGCCGGGCCACACCTTCGACGCCGACGGAACGAATGAGTGGCAGGTGGGGTCGCAATCCGGTGTCCAGCTGACCCGCACCGCAGCCGACCCTGGGCGGGTCTCGTGGGAGCCCACGGGTGGCAACCTGGCTAACGGCAAGGTGGCGCAGGTGGTGTTCCGCACCCGGATCACCGATGTGGACACCGTCCGCGGTGAAGACGTCAACTCCAACTTGGTGAAGGTCACCTACCGCAACAGCGATGGCACGGCCTTCCAGTTGCGCGACCACGCCGACGCCGACTACGACGAGCCCACCGTCGAGGTCAACAAATCCGCTTCCCTCACCGATGTCAAGGCCGGGTCGGTCGTCGACTACACCGTGACGGTGACGAACACCGGCCCGGTCGACCTGGTCAATGCGCAGGTATGGGATCTGCTGCCCACGCACCTGACCTGCTCCGACGTCACCACTCTTCCGGCCGGGTACACCTGCATCGACGCCGGCCGAGACCGGCTGGAAGGCACCATCGCCGCCCTTGCGGCCGGGGCGACCGAAACGATCACCTATCAGGTCACCATGCCCCAGGACGTCCGGGCCGGCGAGCGGTTCGACAACAAGGCCGGCCTTCGCTCCTACGGTACCGAGACCAACCACGGCGTGGATTTCACCCACTACCCGGCCGACAACGTCGACCCGGCGGTGACGCCCAACGCGCCCGCCGCGCAGGCGACCGCACAGACCAGGGTCGGCACCCCCACCATGTCCAAGGACCGGACCACGGCTCTGGACGAAGCCGGCAACGCCGGCGCCGGCCAGGCCACCATCGGCGAGAGAGTCACCTACACGGTCGAGGCCAGCCTGCCCAGCGGCAGTATCCTGGCCGGCACTACCCTGACCGACCCGATACCGGAAGGGATGACCCTGACCGGTGCACCGGCGCTAACGCTCGACGGCAACCCCGCACCGGCCTTTACCGTCGATACGTCCGGCGACGAACTCGTGGTCAAATTCCCAGACCCCTATACGGTGCCCGCCGCTGGCACGAGCCATCAGCTGGTGGTCCGCTACGACGCGATCGTGGACGACACTGCGGGCAACACCCACGGCAAGACCCTGACCAATACCGCGACCCTGGCCTGGCAGAAACGGGACGGCGGCACAGACACGGTCCGCGCCTCCTCGAATACCACCGTCGTCGAACCCGCCCCCCAGGTCACGAAGACCGAGGCCGACGCGGACGACCTCGTCACCCCGGGCGAGTCGATCGACTTCACCGTTACCGCCAGCAACGGGGCCGGGCGGCCCCCGGCCCACGACGTGGTCGTCGTCGACACGGTTCCCGCGGCCTATCAGCCGGTCAACGGTGGGGTGCTTGTCGCCGACGGTGGCACCGTGGGCAGCGGCGGCGTGTGGAACGCGACCGCGCGCACCATCACCTGGACGCAAACTGAGGTGCCCGCGCTGGCCGGAATCGCCGGCGGCGCAACCGTGCCGCTGCCGTACCAGGTCCGTGTCCTCGACGTGCTGCCGGTCGGTAACAGCTTCACCAATCGTGTCGACCTGCAGGCCACGTCCGCACCAGGCGCGACCGCCGGTGAACGCAACTACACCGCCGCGGACTCCGTCACGCTCGGCGGGCCGCAGCTCGGTGTGACCAAATCCGGCTCCCCGGCGAGCGCCGCGGTCGGGCAGACCGTCGATTTCACCGTGCAGGCCACGATCCCGGCCGACGTGGAGAGCTTCGACACCGTCGTCACCGACACCCTCCCCGCCGGGCTGCGGCTCGTTGCCGGCTCCACCAGTAGTTCCTGCTCCCCAGGTGGGTGCACCCTCACCGCCACCGGACTGGCTGCCGACGGCAACAACATCGGTTGGCACATCGGCGATATCGCCGCCGAAACCCAGCCCCGGGTCCTGACTATCCACTACCAGGCCGTCGTCACCGACGAACCGGCCGTGAAAAAGGGAACCACCCTGACCAACCAGGCCTCGGTCCGGGCCAACCGCACCGACAAGGTCAGCACCGACCCGACCGCGGTCGCCGACCTCGGCACGTTCGACGAGAACGTCGGCCCGGCCCGCGCGGACACCGACGTCACCGAACCCACTGTCACCGTGGACAAGAACGTCGACGGTGAGGGCCCGGTCGACGATGTTCGCCGGGTGGTCAGCGGCGAGGAGGTGACGTACTCGATCACCGTCGCCAACTCCGGCAACTCGACCGCCTACGACCTCGCCGTGACCGACGCGGTGGACTCACGGTTGACCGCGGTCAGCATCGCCGACGGGACGGACAACGGTATGTCCTGGACCGTCACCGACGCCGACCCGTCCGACGGCACACTGGCATTCGCCATCGCCGAGCTGCCCGCCGGTGCGTCGATGACGATCTCCTACACCATGCAGGTGCCGACCCTGACGCGTGCCGACGAAGTAGTAGCAGGCCCCGAACTGGAGAACACTGCGGACGGCAGCTACTTCTCCCGGCCTGCCGCCGACACCGGCCGTCGTCGCTACGACGACATCACCCCTGATGTTGTCGGCCTGGAAGCCGACGTGGCCGCGGTGGGTGATCTGGTGTGGTTCGATGCCGACAACGACGGAATCCAGGATCCTGGCGAACCAGGCCTTTCCGGTATCGAGGTCGAGGTCGTCTATCTCGGCCCGGACGGGGTGCCCGGCGGCGGTGATGACAAGACGTACACCACTACCACGGATTCCACCGGCAAGTGGAAAGTCGACGGTCTGCCGGGCGGCGAATACACCACGCGCATCGTTTCCGCGCTCCCGGACGGTACCCGGTTCGGTACCGACCCGGACGGTGGCCAGGACGGCACCACCCGGTACACGTTGGCCGAGGACGCCGACCGCACCAACATCGACTTCGCGGTCACCGGCACGCAGTCCGTCGGTGACCTGGTCTGGTACGACCGGAACCGCGACGGTGTGCAGGACGCCGGCGAGCCAGGCCTGGCCGGGGTCGACGTCACCGTCCGCTCCGGCGGCCAGGACGGGACGCTGGGCACTGCCGACGACCTGACCTGGACAGTCACCACCGGCGCCGACGGATCATGGACGGTACCCAACGTTCCGGCCGGGCCGGTGCAGGTCGAAATCGACCAGGCAACGCTTCCTGACGGGGCTCGTCCGGTGTCCGACCCGGACGACACGGCCGACGGCCGCTACACGGGCGCCGTCAGCGCCGGCACAGACCTGACGAACCTGGACTTCGGCGTGGCCGGAACCGGCAGCGTCGGCGACCGGGTGTGGGTGGACCGCAACAACGACGGCAACCAGGACCCCGGTGAACCGGGCATCCCAGGCACCCGCATCGAGGTTCGCTGGGCCGGCTCCAACGGCATCGCCGGCGACGCCGACGACCTCGTGGCGGAGGTGACCACCGGCGCTGACGGCTCCTACCTGGTCGACGGATTGCCGCAGGGTGAGGTCACCGTGACCGTCGTCGGCGGCCCGGCCGGGCTCACTGCCTCCTACGACGAGGACGACGGGACCACTTCGCCGGACGGCTCCACCACGGTCAACCTGGGTGACGGCGAGTCGCATCTCACCGCCGACTTCGGCTACCGGTCCGACACCGCGGTGGGCGACCGGATCTGGCTGGACCGCAACGGGGACGGGGTGCAGGACGACGGGGAGCCCGGGCTGCCCGGCGTGGAGGTCACCGTGACCTCGGCCGGTACCAACGGCGTCCTCGGCGACAGCGACGACGTCGTGTTCACCACCACCACCGACGAGAACGGCCACTGGATGGTCGGCCGGCTGCCGGAGGGCCCGGTCCGGGTCGAGGTCACCGACGGACTGCCGGCCGGGGTACGGCAGACATTCGACAACGACGGGACCGACACTGCGGACTCTTCACAGGTCACCCTCAACAACGGTGATGTCAACGAAGAGCAGGACTTCGGTTACGCCGGGAGCAACTCCATCGGCGACCTGGTCTGGGCCGACGTGAACGGCGACGGCACCCAAGACGCCGGCGAGCCCGGTCTGTCCGGGGTCACGGTGCAGGTCACCTTCCTCGGGGCGGACGGGAAACTGGGGACCGCGGACGACGTGGTGATCACCACCCAGACCGGGGATGACGGCTCCTACCTGGTCGATGGCCTACCGGACGGCGACTACGAGGTGCGGGTGATCAGTGGCGTCCCGGACGGGTACACCCCCGGCGCTGACGAAGACGGCGGCCAGGACGCCACCGCCATCATCACCGGCCTGTCCGGTGGACAGACCCACGACACCGCCGATTTCGGTTACCTCGGCGAGGGCACTCTGGCCGGCAAGATTTGGTTCGACCGCAACGCCGACGGGCAAACCGGCACGGCCGAACCCGCGACGGCAGGGGTTGAACTGACCGTCACCTGGGGCGGCCCGGACGGCGTCGTCGGTACCGACGACGATGTGACGTTGTCGACCACGACCGCAGCCGACGGCACGTGGTCGGTCGACGGCTTGCCGCCCGGTGAGTACCAGGTCGACGTCGTGCAGGACACATTGCCACCGGACACGAGAATCGTGTTCAGCCGCGACGAGGGCAGCACCGAACCGAACGGAACCTGGAGCGGCACCCTGGACCCGGCCGGTGAGATCCTGAATATCGACCACGGCATTGCCGGGTCGGCTCAGCTGACGGAAACCGTGTTCTGGGACAAGGACGGCGACGGGGTGCTGGACGGCTCAGAAGCACGGGAGCCCGACGCCCCGGTAACGGTGATCTGGCACGGACCTGACGGCAAAGCCGGCACCGACGACGACGTGGTGTTCACCACGCGGACCGGAAGCGACGGCAGCATCTCACTGACCGGGCTGCCTGCGGGGCAGTACTCCGTCGAGATCACCGCGCCCGATGGTGAGGTCCATCGCAAGACAGCGGTACTGCCGGCCCAAGGCCGCGTCGACCTGTTCACGCCACTACCGGTGCCCGCGACGGACGGAGACGGTCAACCCGCTGCGGCCGAACAGAAACCGCGATCCGGTCGGACGTGGATCCCGTACACCGGGGCAGATGTGGCGCGTACCGGGCTGGCCGGGCTGATCCTGATCGGTGTCGGTGCCCTGCTGGTGCGCCGCAGAGGCTCGAAGCGTGACTGACGGTGCCGGAACGCCGGCGGTCAGCCGGGCCGGCTATGCCCGCTGCTTGCACGCCTAGCCGGAGCAATACCGTGGAGGTGTGAGCGAGCTTCTCCTGGTGGCCAATGCAGGCGACAGCACCGTCAGCACGTTCCGCGTCCGCCCCGGCCGACCGGCGCTGGAACGGATCGCGGTCAGCGACGTCGGCTCCGGCTGCGGCACATTCGCCGTGGACGCCGGCCGTGACCTCGTCTTCGCCGCTGCCAAGGGCGAGCCGCCCGGCATCGACGTGTTCGCCCTGGACCGGGATAGTGGGACGCTGACCCACCGCTTCCGCACCGAGGTCGAATCACCGATGACGTACCTCACCCTTGCTCATGGTGGCACCCTGCTGGCCGGCGCTTCCTACAGCGGCGGCGCGGCCGAGGTCTTCCCGGTCCAGGACGACGGCCGGGTCGGTAACCCCACCGCGCACGTGTCCTGGCCGCACGCGCACTGTGTCGCGGTGGGCGACGGCGGCAAGCAGCTGTACGTGGTGTCGCTGGGCGCGGACGTCATCGCCCAGTACAAGCTGTCGCCGCAGGGACAGCTCACCCCGTTGGTGCCGTCCGTCGCGGCGGCCCCGGAAGGCAGCGGTCCCCGGCACCTCGTACTGAACGCGGAACAGACCGCGGCCTTCGTGCTGACCGAGTTCTCCGGGGTGGCGCTCGGCTTGTCCAGAGACCCCCGCACCGGTGTGCTCACCCCGCGAGCGGCGGCGCCTGCTTATGCCCAGGACCGCGGCCTGTCCCGTGGTGTGCAGGGTGCCGACCCGGCCGCAGAACACCGCATCTGGGGCGCGGACCTGCATCTGGCCAGGGACGAACGATTCCTGTTGTGCAGTGAGCGAACCGCGTCGACCCTGTCCTG
>PDSI01000095.1 GCA_002748415.1 Micrococcales bacterium
GTTGTGCAGCGCGATCTGCTTGGTGGCCGGAACCATCGCCGGGCTGGCCAACCCCTCCGGGCAGCCGGGCATCGCCGACGTCCTGAACGCGGTCCCCGCCGTGTTCATGGGCATCATCCTGGCCGCTGTGGTGGGGCCGGGCCTGGCGACCGCCACGCTCGCGGTGTGCGCGGTGGGCTGGATCCCGATCGCGGTCCATGCCCGGACCCTGGCCGGGGAGATCAGGGCGACCGGGTTCTACCGCACCGGGCTGCTCAGCGGTGGTGGCCGGTGGTGGATGCTGCGAAAACACTTGATACCGGTGGCGTTACCGCAGCTGCTCATGCACGCCTTGGTGCGCCTGCCGCACGTGGCCCTTGCCCTGACCGGTCTCAGCTTCATCGGTATCGGAGCCCCGCACGACTCCCCGGAGTGGGGAAAGCTGCTGGCCGAGTCGGTCGGTCATGTGGATCGTGCGCCGTGGCTGACCGCGGTGCCCACAGTGGGCTTGCTCCTGGTGGGGGTGCTCGCCTCGCTGCTGGGCGAACAGGGCGAGTGACCGGACATCCACCAGCGCAAGAGGTTCCGGTGGGACGGATTTCACCGGAACCGGCCGTGCTGCTGGCGCCTCCCGCCGGGTTCAGCCGGCGGGAACGGTGACGGGTGCGGTGCGGGTCCCGGCTCTGATGACCTTTCTCAGGTGCTCGTGCGCGCCCACCCAGGCGCCCGGCCACACCACGCACTGGGTCACCGTTCCCGCCACGTGTGCATCGGCACCGATCACCGATGCGCCGCCACTGGTCAGCAGGTTCGCCCGCAGGTAGTCACCTGGCGTGCCACAGTCGATCGCGATACCGGGGAACTCGGCCAGGTCGAGACGGTCCTCTGCCCGTGCCTGCCGCCACATTACCTCGTACAAGCCGGCCGGGACCGGTTCCAGGTTCGCCACATCGGCCCACGGCAGCAGGCACGCGCCGGTATAGCGCAGATCCTCGAAATCGGTGCGTTCGCCCGCCTCGGCGCGGGCACACAACAGGCGTGGCCGCTCACCTGCCCACCCGGACAACAGCGTTCGGACGACGGCCGCGTCCGGGCTGAAGAACGCATCGGCGTTGACCACCAACGTGTCTCGGCCGTCGATCCAGTCCCGCAACGCTCCCAACGCTCCGGCCGTGCCCAGTGGCACTGCTTCCAGGCTGACCTGGGGCGGGTCGGTGTAGGTGGCCAATTCGGCGAGCATCGCGTCCCGATGGTGGTGCACGTTGACGGCGACCGTATCGGGACCGGCGAAGCCGGCCGCCGCCAGCCGGCCCAACGCCCAGTCCAGCAACGGCCGATTCCCCACCGGGCACAGTGCCTTGGGAACGGTATCGGTCAACGGCGCCAACCGGCTGCCCAGACCGGCGGCCAGCACGACCGCACACACTCCGCGGTCAGACGTCATCGCTCACCGCCCGGCCGCGATCAACCGGCCGCAGCGTCGTGTTCCAGACGCTGCAGCGTCGAGAGGATCTCGCGGGTGGAGCCATCCATGTCATCGACGTCGGCCAGCCCGATCCAGCGGTGCTCCAGCGCCTCACCGCCGGCCTGCACGGCGGGTGCGCGGTCCACGGTGGTCACGAAGATGATGTCGACGCGGCGCACGACCGGATTCACGTGCGCGGTCGCGGGCAGTCCCAATGAGACCTGCAGGCCGGTCTCTTCCCACACCTCCCGGGTCGCGCCTTCGGCTGCGCTCTCGCCACGGGCCAGCAACCCGCCCGGCAGGCTCCACCCCGGCCGGTGCGGTTGGCGCAGGAACAGGTATTTCCCGTCGTGACGGATCCCGACCACCGCACCGACGGTGAACCCCGGCGTTCCGGCTCTGACCAGTGACCGGCGCACCGGTGCCGGCAGCCGCCGGAACACGTGCAGGGCGGCCAGGTAGACGCCGCGGCCGGGCCCGCGAGTCCGGGATGCCCGCTCAGCCACGGCGTACCTGGACCGCGGGGCGGTGGCGGTCGTACTGCGCACCGCAGCGGCGGTGTGCGAGGGCGGCGATCACGTGAGCATTATTGCCCGTATGGCAAGGGCATGCGCCAGCGGGCGGTTTGCGCATGTCGGGCTGTCCAACAGACACTGA
>PDSI01000026.1 GCA_002748415.1 Micrococcales bacterium
CTCACTGAGGCAATGACGACGCGCGCGTGGGCAGTGTCCAGCATTGTTTTCTGAGCGGTCGACCTGCCGGGGTGTGGGGTCGATGTCGTGGACAGAGACTTGGCGGCTGGCGTGTTACGGAGACACCTGTGGCCCATCAGCTGGGACGGGTGGGTCCGCCCCGTCGTGGACCGGCGTCTCCGGGCGAAGCTCCGGCGCCGTGAACGGGCGAGGCCGGGTGTGGATGCCCGGTGGCTGGTGCACGGCGGGACTGCTGTCGATTCCCAGGTGTTGCATGCGTCTGGCCGAGACCAGCACACGCTTTTCCAATGTGCCGATGGTGGCGTTGTACTCGGTCACGGCCCGTTCGAGTGCCGAGCCGAGCTTGCCGACCTGTGTGCCGAGTCCGCCGAGGCGTCGGTACAACTCCTGGGCGACGTCGAGGAGATCTCGCGCGTTGCCGGTGAGCGCATCGTGCTGCCAGGTGACGGCCACGGTGCGCAGGAGAGCGAGAAGTGTCGTCGGCGTGGCGATGACCACACCCGCGGCCATCGCGTGTTCCAGCAGGCCGGTGTCCGCCTCGCACGCAGCCGCCAGGAACGATTCGCCCGGCACGAAGCAGACCACGACGTCCGGCCCGGGCTGGAACGCCGACCAGTACCGCTTGCCGGCCAGCGCGTCGACGTGGCGGCGCAGCGCCCGGGCGTGGGCGGTCAAGGCCTGTTCGGGCGGCGGGCCGGGTGAACCGAGTGCCTCCAGGAATGCGGTCATCGGCGCTTTGGCGTCGATCACCACGTACTTACCGCCCGGCAGTGTCACCACCGCATCGGGACGAACCTGATCACCCTTGTCGTTGGTGCCGCTGACCTGGGTATCGAAGTCCACCCGCGCCAGCATTCCGGCGTACTCCACCACCCGTTTCAGCTGGACCTCACCCCAGGCGCCGCGCACGTTCGGCGAACGCAACGCGCCCAGCAGGCTCTCGGTGCTGCTGCGCAGTGCCTCACCGGCCGTGTGCATCGCATCCAGCCGGGTACTGAGCTGCCCCAGCTGGTGGGCGCGCTCCTTCTCCAAGGTCTCAACCTGCCGTTCGACCCTGGCCAAGCTGGAGCTCAACGGGGCAAGGACGAGGCTCAGGTCCGCTTTTTCCTCCCGGTCCTCGGCCAGTTCACGCACGCGAATCGCCAGCGCATCGCGCTCACCGTGCACGCCGGCCGACTCCGCTCGCCCGGCCCGCAGCCCGGCGGCCCAGCCCAGCAAGGCGGTCCGCAGGTTCAACACCTCTTCACCCTCGTCCGGGCCGGATTCCAGGTGAGCCGTGAGCTCGCCGACCGAGGGGTAGCTGAACACGTCCCGCAACTGCAGGGTACGAGCATCGACCGCCAATCCCGCCTCCTTCAACGCCCGGCGCAGGTTGGCCAGGATTTGCGCGGCCAGCAGGCTGTCCCCGCCGAGATCGAAGAAGTTGTCGTCCGCCCCGACCTCGCTGACGCCGAGCACCTGCTGATAAACCGTGCATACGATGGCCTGCAGCGTGCTTGTACCGGCCTCGGCTGGGTGCCCGGGCGCGGTGGGCTCATCGGGTGCCGTGGCATCGACGCCCTCGTTCTGGTCCACCCACTGCCGCAACCGGGGCTCCAAAGCCCTGGTGGAGATCACCAGGTGCTCCGGCCCGTCCTGCACCAGGAGGTGGTCCAGTACCTGCAGGCCTTCCTGCTCGGACATCGCGAACCGGCCCAGGTCACCTTCGGCGTAGGCGGCCACCTGCTCGGTGTCGTAGTCGAAGTCCCAGTCGTCGAAGTTGACGGTGATCCAGTCCGTGCCCGCGCGGGTCGGGCCGGCCTGCACGAACGCGTCCATGAACCGGTTCGCCGGCGCGTAGGCACCCATCGCCAAGCCGCCCAGGATCGCGGCGATCGAGGAGAACACCAGCACGAACCCCGGTGCCTGCCCGTTGCGGGACAGGCGGGCGATCGACTGGTCAAGGTGTCTCAGCCCGTACACCTTGGATGCGAACTCACCCTCGACGATGTCCGATGTGAGCTCCGGCAGGTACATCAGGTGCGCCAGCCCGGCAGCGTGCAGGACACCGTCGACGCGCCCGAACCGTTCGATGGTCTGGTCCAGCATCCGGTCGACGTCGGCCTGTTGGGCCATGTCGGCCTGTAGCACGAGGACCTCACTGCCCGA
>PDSI01000065.1 GCA_002748415.1 Micrococcales bacterium
ACCCGACCCGCGCGTACGCGATGAATGCAGTTGCGCAGTACATCGAATTGTTCTACAATAACCAGAGGTTGCATTCCACGCTTGGGTACCGGACCCCGCAAGAGGTCCTCGATGAGTACGACGAAACCCAACAAACCGCGTAAGAACCCAACAACACGGCGTCCGGAAAACGCGGGGCAGCCCAGACGCCGCCCTCCTCGGCGCCGCGGACGACCCCGCCCGCATCGGCCAAAGCGTGATCCCCGCCTGGATGGCCCGCGAACTCCTCACCGACCCGCACACCCGAACCACCATCCGCCGCCTGTACACCCACCCCCACACCAGGCAACTTGTCGCGATGGACTCCAAAGCCCAACACTTCCCCACCGGACTAGCCACCTTCATCCGCCACCGCGATCAACGCTGCCGCACCCCCTGGTGCTCAGCACCCATCAAACACCACGACCACATCACCCCCCGCGCCCGCGGCGGACCCACCACCGCCCACAACGGCGCCGGACTCTGCGAATTCTGCAACTACCTCAAAGAACACCACGGCTGGAAAGCCACCACCCAACCACCCACAAAACCCCGAAACCAAACCATCACCCGGAACCAAACCACCCCGACATTCCCACCACCACCAAGCATCCACCTCACCACACCCACCGGCCACACCTACACCAGCACCGCCCCACCCGTCCTCCGCCACCCCCCCACACCAAACACCCAAACCGCATCACCCACCCAGCCGTGATGCAGCTCCCCCCTGCACCCGCACACCCCAGCACTAGCAAATACGCCTGCCGCTAGCGCCCGCTTGCCCACCCAGGCCATGAGAAGCCGGACTGACCAGTTTGCCGGTGGGCTGGTAACCACCGGCAAACGCGGGCAACGATTTCACCAGCCACGCCGCCAGTGGCACGACACGGTGAGCACGTGGGGTCCTTTCCGGGAAGGGGACATTGGCGAACGACACGCCAGTCACGCCGCCCGGCAACCAACCTCACACCCAGCACCCGAACCCAGGTGAAAAACCCTACTGAACTAGAGCGTCCCCATGACCGACGGTGACAAGGCTACGGAACACGGCATGACTGTTCGGCGAAAAGCAGCCACCGACCTGGAGAACCTGCTCACCAAGATCCGAGCGCTGGGCGGCGAATGGGAATGGTTCTTCCCTCCGCCGCTAGTCTCAACCATGAAGAGCCGAGGCTATTGCCCCCTCTTGACCTCGTTCATAATCGATTGAGACACGTACTGCGGCTGATCCAGATGGCTGAAAGCCAGACTGTCAGGAACGCTCTTCACGTGTGCATTCGGCATCCGCTCGGCAAGCGCATAGGCGTTCGCAATAGGGAACATCTTCGTGGTGTCAGCCCAGAGGAACAGCGTTGGCAGGGGGAAGCTCTCGAGTTCCTTCGCGGCTCTCATCGTGTACCGAGTCGAGATCCCGCGGAGGATCTTTCCGAGGTCGCGCCGCACCGGTGGGCTGCGCAAGGGGGCGATGATGCTCTCCCACTCCTGCTCGGTCAGCTCCCGCTGCACGAGCCAGCCGAATGCGATGGGCAAACGCCGTATCCACCGGCTTCGCAGCGACAGACGAAGGGCTTGCATCGCGCCCGGCGCGTAGGCCGCGAACTGGAGGTATCGCAGAACCGGGGGAAGGAAATTCTTCTCGGTGTCACACGACAGCAGAATGAGGCGCGTGAGGCCCGCAGGCTTCCGCAAAGCCGCCAGTTGGGCGACGACACCACCGGTATCGCTGCCGATGAGGGTGAAACCATCGGGGCACAACTCACTCGCGGCTTCGCACACGGCAATGGCGAGGGTCTCCACGGTCAACGCCGCATCCTCTCGCGCAGGGCAGGTATGACTGCCCAGCGGTAGGTCGAGCGCGACGCACCTGAACTCCTGCTCAAGGTCTTTGATGACAGCGTCCCAAGAGGACGCGTTGGTCAGGAGCCCGTGCAGGAAGAGCAGAGTCTCCCCGTTGCCTGACGCATGCCAGGACATGTCTCCGATGCTTGTGGCGAGAGTTCCTGTCTGCGCTGTGTTGTCGACATCGTCTACCATTGCGTGCTCCTCCGTCGGGTCTTGTCCCTCCGTCGGGTCCGAATTGGAAAGTGGTACCGCGTCATCGGTGGCTCATCGGGTGTTCCTCCTTCCCTGCAGACGCACCAACCAGTGGGACCTACTGACTGGTGATGTCCCGACGGCGAAAACCGGCTAGGCCCAGCACGATCAGAACCACGGCGATACCGGTTTCGACCAGGAAGGGTGGCCAAGACATCCGGTCGCGGGGCATGAACGCGAGGTGCCCCCATGGCTGCAGATCCACCAACCAGTCCGGCAGATCGAACAGCGCAGCGAACCACCCCGTGAACACCGACCAGCCCAAGACCGCCCAGACGGCCGGCAAGAGCCTTGGCGCCCAACCGATCACAAGCAGGGCCAAGCCGACCACCAGCACCAGCCCCGGCAACAAACCTGCGGCACCGAGCGCGTAGTCGCCGATCATTTCCCACCGCGAATCCGTCACAGCCTTGGCCGACGGCAACAGAGCCCCCACCGCGACAAGCACCAGCGCCGGCGCGGCAATCGCCAACCGCAGATGGCTGACGGCGTAGGCCGTGCGCCGGGTGGCCGTCGCCAGCATGAGTTCGGCCCGGCCGGTGGCTTCCTCGGCCTGAATGCGGCCCAGGATCGATACGGCCATCACGGCAACAATGGTGACCAGGATGGACAGCATCCCGGTGAAGAACGCTGTGGTGATGGCGTCACTGCCTCCCAACCGTTCGAAAACGTCGAGCACAGACTGATTGCTGCCGGCAAGCTGATCCATCTGGGCACCCACGGAGCCGAACAACACCGCGGCGACCAGCAACCCGAAGGCCCACCCGAGTACCCCGGTCCGGTGCAGCCGCCAAGCCAAACCGGGCGCCCCGGCGAGTCCGGCCGCGGCGGTGTCCGGCCCAGGCCGGCTCGCTCGCACCCCGGTCCCGTGGTCCCGAATGCTCTCCAGCCGATAGGCCACCGCCAACACCAGGACGGTGCTGGTCACCGGCAACAACAGCACCCACCACCGGTCGCCGGCAAACGGCCGGACCAGCATTCCCCATTCCAGCGGGATGGCCCAGCGCAGCGGCGCAACCATCGAGTCTTCGGGCAGGCCGTCGATGACGGCACGCAGCACGTACATGCCGCCCAGGCCGGCACCGAGCGTCCACGCCCGGGCAGCGCGCGCACTGGCGAACAGCTGTGCGGTGAGCGCTCCGATGCCGACGAAAAGCGCACCGCTGCACGCGATGGCCGCGCCGGCCGCGACGCAGCCCGCCCACGGCAACCCCAGCACGCCGATGGCGACGGTATTGGTGGCCCCGGCGGCCACGCATCCCACCAGTGACACGACGACCGCAGCGACGAACGGTTCGTGCGGCTTCACCGGCGCGGCACGGACCATCTCCAGCCTGCCCGCCTCTTCTTCCGCTCTGGTCGCCCGGATAATCGCGAAACCCGCCATCAGGGCCGCCATGACGGTCACGAAGCCGCCCACGCGCCAGAACACGAAACCGCCCTTGGTGGACAGGTCGTAAACCGGGCCCAGCATGGCCCGCATCGCCGGGTTGGCGGCCAGGGTGGCAAGTACCCTGGCCGAGTCACCGCCCGGCGGCAGCAGCGTGTCGTACTGGCTGCTGGTGATGGGCATCAGCACGGACAGGCCGAGAATCCACCACACCCAGAACCACCGGTTCCGCCGCCAGGCGACACGCAAGCTCATTCGCAGCCCGGGACTCATCACGACGACTCCGCCGAGTCGTAGTGGCTGAGGAACAGCTCCTCCAGCGTCGGCGGGGTGATGGTAACCGACGTCGTCCGGAAATCGGCGAGCGTGGCGAGCAGGGTGGCCATGGCTGCCGTGTCCACCTGTGCGCTCCAGACCCCGCGGTCCGTGGTTGCGTCATGGACTCCGGGCAGGCCGTCGAGTGCTCTTGCCTGTTGTTCGGACACCTCGGCGTGGACCTGGTTGCGGCGCAGGTGGCGGAGCTGGTCGAGCGTGCCACTGTCGACGATGCGGCCGTCCCGGATGATGGATACGTGGTCGCACAGCGACTCCACCTCGGACAAGATGTGGCTGGACAGCAGCACCGTGGTTCCCTGGGCCGCACGTTCACGGATGATGTCGGTGAAGACCTTCTCCTTCAGCGGGTCCAGCCCCGATGTCGGCTCGTCGAGCAGCAACAACTCCACGTCCGAGGCCAGCGCCGCGACCAGGGCCACCTTCTGACGGTTGCCCTTGGAGTAGGACCGGCCCTTGGTGGTGGGGTCGAGGTCGAAGCGGTCCAGCAGCTCGGCCCGCCGCGCCGGGTCGACGCCGTTGCGGGCCCGGCACAGCAGGTCGATCGCTTCGCCGCCGGTGAGATTGGGCCACAGGTTCACGTCGCCGGGCACGTAGGCGAGCCGCTGGTGCAACGGGGCGGCCTGCGTCCACGGGTCCCCGCCGAGCAGCCGGGCCGAACCGGAGTCGATCCGCAGCAGGCCGAGCAGGACTCGCAGCGTGGTCGACTTGCCTGCGCCGTTGGGGCCGAGGAACCCGTGCACCTGACCGGTGGGCACGTTCATCGTGAGCCCGTCGAGTGCCCGTGTGCGACCGAATGTTTTGACGGCGCCGGAGATTTCGACAGCGGGATTCATCGTGGCTCCCGGGGCAGTGTGCGGGCCTGGATCCTTGGTCCCACCATCCCACATACGTCTTTGCCCGGGCAGAACGGTCCGTGGGAGACAACCCGGCGCCGGTGGTTCCGGGTCAACCGATAGGTGGATACCGGGCTATGCCGAACGGTGCCGACACGACCACGACCGTGGAGATCCGCGAGGGTTGCCGCGGCCGAGGTGATCGCCGCCGCCGTCTCGTGTCACTAGAGCGGCAAGCTGCCGCAAACTTTGTATACAACGGCATCATGTGTGCAAAGTCATTGTTGTCGATGTTCAACAAGTGATACATGATGGACATCATGGATCTGGCGATGTTCAAGAACCCGAGCATGGGGGAACTCGTCGAGATCAGCGGTTCCGACCCCATACACGGCCAGTGGCAGCACCATGCCTTCATTCCCACGCCCCTGAGGCTGGAAGAGCCTACCCTGTCCAACTCGACCTACCGCGAGGTGGCCGCAGCGGGGCGGGCGCTGGCGGCTTTGGACGCCACCGCCCGCCAGCTCCCCAACCCTTGTCTATTGCGCACGCCTTCCCTGCGCCGGGAGGCTCAGTCCACCTCTGCGCTGGAGGGCACTTACGCGCCTCTGGACCAGGTGCTCACCGCATCGGCCGACGCTCCGGAAACCGCCGAGATGGTGGAGATCCTGAACTACGTGAGCATGGCGACCACAGGTTTCACCTGGGTTGGTGAGGGCCGCCCGATCACGCTAGGGCTGTTAGAGAACCTGCAGGGCAGGTTGATGCGGGGCACTGCCCTTGCGGGTGAGTCGGGACAGCTGCGCACTGGGCAGGTGGTGATCGGTAGACGTGATGTCGACGGCCCCGACGTTGCGCCGATTATGGCTGCGAGGTTCGTGCCCGTGCCGCCTGGGGATCAGTTGCGCTCCGGGGTCGAAGCACTGGTCGAGTGGATCCAGAAGGATCACAGCAGGAGCATCGACCCAGTGATCCTCGCAGGCATGGCCCACTACCAATTCGAGGCTTTGCACCCCTTCCACGACGGCAATGGGCGGCTGGGGCGCTACCTCATAGTCCTCACCCTGCTGGGCTCGGGTCTCCTGTCCGAGCCGACACTGGCTGTCTCCTCCTGGTTCGAGGCCAGGCGCACCGAATATTATGACACCCTCCTAGGTGTCAGCACCGATGGTGACTGGGACGGGTTCCTGACCTTCTTCGCCCAGGGCCTGGTCGCCTCAGCGATTGCCACCCGTGAACAGATGCTCGCCCTAGTCAAGGTGCAGGACAGGCTCAGGGAGCAGGTGCGCGGCTCCAGGCTCCGCGCTGCGAAGGCACTCACGGTCGTTGACTTCGCAGTCGCCAACCCGTCCTTTACCGCGCGTCAGGCCGAGGCGGAGACAGGCTTGTCATATACGCGCGCCAACGGCCTCATCTACCAGCTGGTCGAGCTGGGGATCCTCGAGGTGCTGAACCCCGGTTCCCAGCCGCGCCGCTTCACCGCGCCCGAGGTGCTGCGGGTACTGCTGGGCAGGAAACGCTGAACCGGGCTGCGACAGGCGGGGTGAGACCAGCCGCTGGGGTGTGAGCCAAGGCGGCCACCCAAGCGCCGTACAGATCGCGCGGGCCTGGGCATCGTCCAGCGTCCGGTCAGCCATGTACGTCGCTATTCCGTCGGAGCGGTTCTCCACCATGAGCAGGTCCGTGGCCCGGACGGGACCGTGAACCACGGCCGCAATCGGGGGCGGGTGAGCGTGGTGTCGATCTCGAAGTGGTCCCCGGACATGCTGCAGATGCCTGCCGCCACCAGATGACTGCCGCCACCGGGCTACGGTCCGTGGGAGGCAACCCGGCGCCGGTGGTCCCGGGTCAACCGATAGGTGGATACCGGGTTGCACCGAACGGTTGTTCCGGCCGGTGGCCCCGGGCGGCACCATGGATGGGTGCCCACCCCGACCGCCACGACCGTCACGAGCGCTGCGGTCAGCGTGCGCGGGCTGCAGAAGTCCTATGCCGGTACACGTGTCGTCGACGGGCTCGACCTGAGTATTCGCGCCGGCGAGGTGTTCGCGTTGCTGGGACCGAACGGTGCCGGCAAGACCACGACCGTGGAGATCCTCGAGGGCTACCGCAGCCGGGATGCGGGGGAGGTCAGCGTGCTCGGCGCGGACCCGGCCCGTCCCGGCCCGCGGTGGCGGTCCCGGATCGGCATCGTGCTGCAGACGACACAGGAAAACCCCGAGCTGACGGTCGCGGAAATGGTGCACCACTTCGCGCTGTACTACCCGCGTCCGAGGGACCCGGACGAGGTGATCGCCGCCGTCGGCCTCGACGAACGTCGCACGGCGCGGGTGCGTGCCCTCTCCGGTGGGCAGCGGCGGCGACTCGACGTGGCGCTGGGCATCATCGGCAATCCGGAACTGCTGTTCCTCGACGAACCCACCACCGGTTTCGACCCGCAGGCTCGCCGCGTGTTCTGGTCGCTGATCCGAGGACTGTCCGGCGACGGCACCACGATCCTGCTCACCACCCACTACCTCGACGAGGCCGAACACCTGGCCGACCGGGTCGGGGTGATCCGGTCCGGACAGTTGGTGGCCCTCGACACCCCGGCCGGGCTGCGCGAGTCGCGAGCCGGTCAGGTACGCGTGGAGTGGACCGAACAGGACGGCCGCGCGCAAGAGCGGATCACCACGACTCCGACCGCGCTGGTGGGCCAACTCGCGGCACGGTTCGGTGGTGAGGTTCCCGGCTTGCGGGTGCTGCGGCCCTCGTTGGAAGAGATCTACCTGGCGATGATCGACGACGCGGCGCCCGCGCCGCCGGCAGAGCGGGCACCGAGCCGGCAGGCCGGCCGATGAGCGCGCCCGCACCGGAAACCACCGACACGTCTCGGGTTTCGTCGGTCAGGCTGGGTGTGGCGCGCACCCGGCTGGAACTGCTGCAGTTCTTCCGCGAGCGGGACAACGTCGTGTTCACCTTCGCTTTCCCGATCGCCCTGCTGTTGATCTTCGGCTCGGTCTTCTCCGGTGACCTGGGCGCGGGGGTGTCGTTCACCCAGTACTTCGCCGCCGGGATGATCGCCGCCGGGGTCGCGATGTCCAGCTTCCAGACCTTGTCCATTTCCATCGCCCTCGAACGTGACGACGGGACTCTCAAACGGTTGCGCGGGACACCTATGCCACCCGTGGCCTACTTCCTGGGCAAGGTCGGGCTGGTACTGGTGACCTCGGTGGCGCAAACCGTGATTCTGATAGCGGTCGGCGCAGCGGTCCTCGGGCTGGACCTTCCCGGTAGTTGGCAGCTGTGGGCGCGTTTCCTGGTCGTCTTCGTTGTGGGAGCCGCGGCGGGCACGGTGTTGGGCATCGCGTTTTCCTCGGTGCCGGGTTCCGGCCGTAGCGCGGTCGCGGTGGTGATTCCGGTCGTCACCGTGCTGATGTTCATCTCCGGGGTCTATTTCGTTTTCAGCGATCTGCCCTCCTGGATGCAGAGCATCGCCTCAGTGTTTCCGCTCAAGTGGATGGCCCAGGGAATGCGTTCGGTGTTCCTGCCGGAGGAGTTCGCTGCCATGGAGCCATCCGGTTCCTGGCAGTTCACCCAGGGCTTGGTGGTACTCGGCCTGTGGACGGTCGTGGGTCTGCTGCTGGCGCTGCGGTCGTTCCGGTGGCTGCGCCGAGATGCGGGGTAGTCCGCGCAGGACCCGGCAGACGGTGGCTCGCATCGGCATGATGTGCCTATGAAACCCCGGACCGATTCCACCGCCGCACCGGCAGGGTCCAAGCGGTCGCCGGCCGCGGCGGAGCCGAATGCGTGGGAACGCCTGCTCATTGCATGGCACGTGGCGTTCTGGCTGATGCTCGCCTCGGCCGGTGCCTACACCGCCTTCTCCACTCGTTTATCGAGCAACGGCCGTGTATTGGCTGCGGGTTTGCTGTTCGTGCTGGGGATCACTTATGCGGCCGGGGTGATGTGGCGCGGCGTGGCCAGGCGTGGGGTGGCGAACGTGGCCTACGTGGTGGTTGCCATCGTCATCGTCGGCGCGGCCTGCTGGATCGACTCGACCTACTTGATGTTGCTGTTCATCGCGTTTCCGCAGGTGTGGATGTTCACCCCGACGCTGGTATGGGGGATGGGTGGCACGGTGGCTCTGACGGCCGCTGCGATCATCGGGCTGGTGTTGAACACCGGCCGGGATCAGGTGTTGTGGCGCGACTTCTTGCCGCAACTGGTCATCTCGCTGTTGTTCTCCTTGCTGCTGGGAGTCTGGATCTACAAGCTCATCGAACAAAGCCTGTCGCGGGCCGACCTGATCGCGGAACTGCAGCACACCAGGAATGAGCTGGCGGAGGCCCACCACGCGCACGGTGTGCTGGCTGAACGGCAACGGATGGCCAGGGAAATCCACGACACATTGGCGCAAGGATTCATCAGCATCGTCACCCTGTCGCAGGCCGGGCAGGCGCGACTGGCCAAGTTGCCGTCAAACCCGGGCCTGCCCGCCGAGGAGTGGTCCGGAGCCGAACTGGCCCGGCTCCAGGCAATCGAAGAGGTGGCCAGGGAGAATCTGGCCGAGGCCAGAGCCTTGGTGGCGGCATTCGCACCAGTGGACCTGGACGGCGTGGCTCTGCCGGAAGCCGTTCAGCAGCTGGCCGACCGGTTCACCGAACGGACCGGAACCGCAGTCGTCGTGGAGATTTCGGGGTCTTCCCGGGGCCTGAAACGCGCTCAGGAGGTCGTGTTGCTGCGGGCTGTCCAGGAAGCGCTGACCAATGTGCGCCGCCATGCTGGCGCGGCTGCGGTGCATATTCGGCTCGTGTACGAAAACGCCCGTGCCACAGTGGAAATCATCGACGACGGGGTAGGGTTTTCCCCCACCCAAGGAGCAGGATTCGGGCTGCCGGGAATGCGGGACCGGGTCCACGCGGCCGGTGGCCTGGTCGCGGTGGACAGCGAGCTGGGACGCGGCACCAGAGTTGTCGTCCAGGTGCCGGCCGCAGCCCACGCGGCACCGGCGGAGGCCGATGTGCCGCCAGCCGCGGCGCAGGAGACCACGGCGGAACGAGGCAACAGGTGAACATCTGCGTGTTGATCGTCGACGATCACCCGGTGGTGCGCTGCGGCCTGGCCGGCATGTTGGATGTGGAGGACGACCTCGAGGTGGTCGGTGAGGCAGCAGACGGCGAACAAGCCGTGACGAAGGTGGCCGAGCTGCGCCCGGACGTGGTGTTGATGGATCTGCGCATGCCGCGGCTGGACGGGGCCGGTGCGACCGCGCGCA
>PDSI01000157.1 GCA_002748415.1 Micrococcales bacterium
GCAGATCTCCGCGCGCGAGGAGGGCGTCGAGTTTGGCGTAGCCGGCGTTGATGCCGGCGTCCATTCCCGACTTCAGCATCCCGTCGCGGGCCTCGAAGGAGTCCACCAACGACTGGGCGTGCAGCCGGGTCCGGCCATCACCCAGATCCTCGAACCACATCGTCTCCAGCGCAACGCCTTCCGGCATGTCGTCGAAGGTGAACGTCTGCACCAGGCGGGTGTCACTGACCTCGTGGAAGCAGCCGTGGAAGCTGTATTTCTCATCGCCACGGGTTTGGGTGAACCCCCAGGAGCCACCGGTGCGCGCGTCCCAATGGTCGATGTGGGTGCTCATGTCATGGCAGCCGACCCACCGCGCGTACAGGTCCGGGTCGGTATGCGCTCGTAGGAGTTGGGCTGGGGTGGCGGAGAAGTCGCGGGTGATGCGGATGACCGGTACGTTCTCGTCGGCCTCGATGACTGCTTGTTCGAAGCGGGTCCGATGGGTGGTCATGATGCGTGCCCTTTCGTGTTTTCCGTGGTTTGCTCGTCATTGGCCATCTCGTCCAGCACCGCATCCAGGCGCTGGTACCGGGCCTCGGCCTGCCGCCGGTAGCGTTCGATCCAACCGGTCATCAGATCGAGCACGTCGGCTTCCAGGTGCACGGGGCGGCGTTGCGCGTCCCGGGCCTTGCTGACCAGGCCCGCGGACTCGAGGACCTTCAGGTGTTTGGAGATCGCCTGGAGGCTTATCTGGTGTGGTGCGGCCAGTTCGCCGACCGTTGCGTCGCCGGCTGCCAGCCGGGCCACCAGGTCACGCCGGGTAGGGTCGGCCAGCGCGGCGAAGACCTTGTTGAGTTGGTCGTTCACTGTCTCGTCCTTCGTCAACCAATCGGTTGACGAAGAGCTTACGAGGCTGCTCGAGCATCGTCAACCATCTGGTTGAATTATGAGTCTGGCCGGACAGAGTGGCCGCGTGGACGTCACGGACCCGGCATGACATCACTGCGCTAGGGAATGTCCCAGGTGTGCACCGGCTGGTTGGAGTGCATCCCCTCGCTGTAGGCACGCAGCATCGCGGTCAGCGCCGCCCGCCGGTCCATCCCACGTTGCTCGAACCGGTGCACCGCCTGCACCTGCCAACTGGCACCGTTGCGGCCGCTGGTCACCCGCTCCTCGACGATGCCCAGGTACCGGTCCCGCGCTTCGGCGTCCATGCCCCAGGCGCGCAGCCCCTCCTCGGCCATCGGCAGCAGCTTGCGCAGCACCAGTTCGTCCGCCGGGCAGGGTCCCGTACCGGGCCAGTAGATGGTGCCGTCCAGCCCGTCCTTGGCGCACGACAGGAAGTTGTCGTGCGCGGCGGCGAACGACATCCGGGTCCACGCGGGCCGGTGGTCCTCGGCGATGGACCGCAACGCGCCGTAGTAGAAGGCGGCATTGGCGAGCGTGTCGACGACGGTCGGCCCGGCCGGCAACACCCGGTTCTCCACCCGCAGGTGCGGGGTCCCCCCGTGCACGTCGTAGATCGGGCGGTTCCACCGGTACACGGTGCCGTTGTGCAGGCGCAGTTCCGTCAGCTGCGGCGGCTCGCCGGCCTCGAACACCGCTTCCGGGTCCTCCTCGCTCAGCTCCGGCAGCAACGCCGGGAAGTAGCGGACGTTCTCCTCGAACAGGTCCCAGATCGAGGTGATCCAGTGGTCGCCGAAGAACACCCGCGGGCGGACCCCCTGGTTGCGCAACTCCTCCGGGCGCACGTCGGTGGACTGGGTGAACACCTCCGTACGCGTCTCCGCCCACAACTGCTTGCCGAAGAAGTACGGGGAGTTGGCCCCCACGGCCAGCTGCGGCCCGAGCAACACCTGGGCGGCGTTCCAATACTGCGCGAACATGTCCGGGGAGACCTCCACATGCAGCTGCAGCGAGGTGCAGGCCGCCTCCGGTGCGATGCTCTTGGCCGCCATCCGCAACCGTTCGGCGCCGGCGATGTCGATGATGATGTCCTCGCCGCGGGCATCGACCATCGCGTCGTTCAACGCCTGGTAGCGGGTGGACGGGCTCATCCAGTCACCGGTGAGGTGTTCCTGCATGAGGGTGGGCAGGATGCCCACCATCACGATGTTGGCGCCGGCCGCGTTGGCCTTGACCTGGGCGGCGTTCAGGCTGTCCCGCAGCATCGCCTCCAAGTCCAGGATCGCGCGTCCCGGCAGCGGCTTCGGCGGCACGTTGAACTCGATGTTGAACGCGCCGATCTCGGTCTGGTAAGCCTCGTCGGCGATCCGCTCCAGCACGGCCGCGTTCTTCATCGCCGGCTGGTAGTCCCCGTCCACCAGATTGAGCTCGATCTCCATACCGGTGGTCAGCCGCCCGGGCGAGAACATGTCCGCGGACGCGAGCATCCGGCCCAGCACGTCCAGGCACAACTGAACCTTCTCGCGGTACTGCTGACGCTGCTCGCGGGAGTAGACCGCACTGGAGACCTCTTCGCCCATGGCGTAAGCGTTGCACACCAGCGGGCAGACCGGCAGGCGCCGGCTGCCCGGGCCGACGCGCCGCCGTGGTTGAGCCGAACTGCCGGTGGGCCTGTCTAACCTGACTGCCATGCGGATCCTGCACACCTCGGACTGGCATCTGGGCCGGTCGCTGCACCGGGTGGATCTGCTGGGGGCACAGGCCGCGCACCTGGACCACCTGGTCGAGGTGGTCCGTGCCGAGGGTGTCGACGCGGTGGTGGTGTCCGGGGACGTGTACGACCGGGCCTTGCCGCCGCTGGAGGCCGTTCATCTGCTGGACGATGCGCTGGACCGGCTGGTGGACGCCGCAGCGGCCGTGCTGGTCATCAGCGGCAACCACGATTCGGCCACCCGGCTGGGGTTCGGGTCCCGCCGCAGCGCCAAGGCCGGATTGCACCTGCGCACCCACCCCGAGCAGCTGGACCAGCCGGTGCAGCTGGCCGACGAGCACGGCCCGGTCATGCTGTACGGCATCCCCTACCTGGAACCCGCCTTGGTGTGCGAGCCGTGGCAGGTGGCCCGCTCGCACGCAGCGGTCCTGGGTGCGGCGATGCGGCGCATCCGCGCCGACTTGGACGGCCACCCCGGGGCTCGCAGCGTGGTGGCCGCGCACGCGTTCGTCGTCGGCGGGCAAGGCTGCGACAGCGAACGCGACATCCGGGTCGGCGGCGTGGACACCGCCCCGGCGCGGATCTTCGACGGCATCGACTACGTCGCCCTGGGGCACCTGCACGGCCGGCAGCGGATCTCCCCCACCATCCGCTACAGCGGATCCCCGCTGCCGTACTCCTTCTCCGAGGCGGGCCACGTCAAAGGGTCATGGCTGGTGGACCTGGACGCCGGCGGGGTTCGCGATGTCACCGAGGTGCCCGCCCCGGTGTTCCGGCGGCTGAGCGTGCTGCGCGGCACCCTGGACCAGCTGCTGACCGACCCCGCACACGCGGCGGCCGAGCAGCACATCTGCCAGGTGACGCTCACCGACGAGCAGCGCCCGCGGGATGCGATGCAGCGCATCCGGGCCCGGTTCCCGGACACGGTGTCGCTGGCGTTCGACTCCCCCGCCCACACCACGAAGCCGGCCAGCCATGTCGTGGCCGCCGCGGCCGGCACCGACCTGGACCTGTGCTGCTCCTTCCTGCGGCACGTCCGCGAGCACGAGGAATCCGCGGCCGAACGCGAGCTGCTGGGCGAGGCGCTGGAGCAGGTCCGCATCCGGTACGCGTCCGCATGAACGGGCCGGCCCCCGGATGAGACTGCACCGGTTGCGCGTCGCGGCCTTCGGGCCTTTCACCGACCCGGTCGAGGTGGACTTCGACGACCTTCGCGCACATGGGCTGTTCCTGTTGTACGGGGCGACCGGCGCCGGCAAGACCAGCCTGCTGGACGCGATCTGCTTTGCCCTGTACGGGGACGTGCCGGGCCGGCGCGCCGGTCTCGTGCGGGCCGGGGGCCTGCGTTCCGACCTTGTCGGCCCGCACGCCGAACCGGTGGTCTGCTGTGAGTTCAGCATGGGTGAACGCCGGTTCGAAGTCACCCGCAGTCCCTCCTGGCAACGCCCCAAGAAACGTGGCACCGGCACCACGACCCAGCAGGCGTCGGTGCGGGTGCGGGAACTCGTCGGCGGCCGGTGGCAGCCGCTGGCCTCCCGGCTGGACGAGGCCGGCCTGCTGCTGGCCGACGTGCTGGGGATGACCAAGGACCAATTCACCACCGTGGTGCTGCTTCCGCAAGGCGAGTTCGCCCGGTTCCTGCACGCCCCGGCCGACGAGCGGCGCGACCTGCTGCAGAAACTGTTCGGCACCGGCCGGTTCGCCGACGCCGAGCAGTACCTCGCCGAGCGCCGCCGTGAGGCCAATGCCGCCTGCGAGCAGGCCCGCCAGCACGGTGAGCTGCTGCGGGCCAGGATCAACGAGCGCCACACCGACGTCACCGATCTCCTGGTGACCCACGGTGTCCTGGAGCGGCCACCGGCAGCGACGGCAGCGACGACACCGGCGACGGAGACCACCCCACAGCAGCCCGCCGGGGACGGATGCGACCCGGACACGGCCCTGGACCACCTCGTGCGGCTCGAACCCGTGCTGCGGTCCCGTCGGGAGGCGGCCGAGCAGGCGCTGGTCGCCGCGAGCGCCACCGCCCAGCAGGCTGTGGACCGGGAACGCTGGGCGCGCCAGCTCGACGAGGCCTGCGCCGCACTGGCCCG
>PDSI01000165.1 GCA_002748415.1 Micrococcales bacterium
GGTCTGTCCCCTTCCGCCGCGCGCAGATGGTCCGGCCGACACTGCAGACGCACAGCCGATTTCGTGTTACCTAGCTCACGTTAACGAATCCTGGCTATTCGTGTAAACACTTTCCGGGATGTCTCGGCGAACCGTTCACCCGGAGTTCTGGGAGCGATACAGCGGTGGTGCATTGCGCGGCCGCGGCAGGCGGACGTGACTCCACACGACGCGTTGGATCCACAGGGTCACAGCGCCGGAGACAGCCATTCCGCACACGTTCACGCCGAGTTGGAGCAGGCTGCCCAACACCTCTGCCTGGTCGGAGAGCACCAGCCCCAGGGCGATGTTGCCGGCGGCCGGGATGGTGGTCACCGAGATGAAGACCCCCGCCAGGCCGCCGAGCCGTTCGGAGGTGAGCGCAAGGACACCGGCCGCCGCGGCTACCACGGCCACGATGAAGGACCATCGGTCGGGCTGGTAGATGAAGTCGGTCTGCGGGTGCGGCGCGGCCAGATTCACATGGTCGATCCAGCCCAACCACCGGGCGATCAGGACCAGCACGGCCGTGAGCGCGATACCGATAGCGAAACCGGCCACCAAGGACCGCAGCGCCATCCACATCAGATGCCAGCGCCGCAACACCAAACCGACGCCCAGGGCAGCCACCGGACCGAAGTCGGGCCCGAGCACCATAGCCCCGACCACCAGGACCAGCGCGTCTTTGATGATCGCGATGGCGGCGATGATCGTCGCCAGTGTCATGAACGAGACGAACATGAGGTTCAGCTCGGTGTCGGTGTAACCGCGTTGGACCATCTCCGTCCACACCACCGCATCGGCGCTGCTGCCAGGAGTCCGCTGCTCGGCCCGAAACGCGTCATGGGACAACCAACTCGGTGGTGTGTCGATGAGGATCGTGCCGAGCCTGTGGGCCCCGAGACGTTCGAGTTCATCGATGACCTCGTTCGCGTTCTCGCGGGCCACGTGGATGGTCACGGTGTCGCCGGCCGGCTTCACCGAGGCGCCCGCCGTGTGAGTGACGCCACTGACGGCAGGCATCGACGTGGCCGCACCGACCGCCGCGTCACATACCGCGGCGGGCGCGTTCAACCGGATCTGGATCATGGGGCAAGTCTGCCCGGCGCTACCGGGTCTGCGACGGCCACCGGGTCTGCGACGGCCGAGTCCCCGCGAATCCGGAGTGCGGAGCCGGGAGCGGGGCGGGAACCGTGCACCGTGGACACTGCGGCACCGCCAGCCGGGGACCGGGTGACTTCGATCAGGCGGGCCGGCGCCTTGCGGCGGGGTCAACGGTCGTGGCCACGTACGGTTGAGCGTGTGAACACCGACCCGGCCGAACTCCTTGATGTGCCGCTCGTCGGCGTCGACGCGGGCGGCAGCGGCGAAACCGGCGACGGCGCCGCGCATGAAGGAGCCCCGGCGCAGCACCCGTGGACCCTTGCCCAACCCGACACCGTCGCGGAACTGCTCACCGACTGGGTCAGCGCGCAAGGCATCACCTTGTACCCGCACCAGGACGCCGCCCTGCTGGAACTGGTCACCGGGGCGAACGTCATCCTGGCCACACCCACCGGGACCGGGAAGTCGCTGGTGGCGATCGCCGCGCACGCCGTCGCACTGGCGGGCGGGCAGCGCACCTACTACACCGCACCGATCAAGGCGCTGGTGAACGAGAAGTTCTTCGACCTGTGCTCGGTGTTCGGGCCGGACCGGGTCGGCATGCTCACCGGCGACGCCGCGGTGAACCCGGAAGCGCCGCTCATCTGCTGCACCGCCGAGGTGCTGGCCAACCAGGCCCTGCGCGAGGGGCCGGACGCCGGCATCGGCCAGGTGGTCATGGACGAGTTCCACTACTACGCCGACCCGGACCGTGGCTGGGCCTGGCAGGTACCGCTGCTGGAGCTACCTCGTGCCCAGTTCCTGCTGATGTCGGCCACCCTCGGGGACGTGTCGTTCTTCCGCGACGACCTCACCCGCCGCACCGGCCGGCCGACGGCCGTGATCGACGATGCGCCACGGCCGGTCCCACTGGACTTCTCCTACGTCTACACCCCCGTGCACGAGACCATCGAGAACCTGCTGGAGCAGGGCAAAGGCCCGGTCTACGTGGTCGGGTTCACCCAGGCCGAGGCGATGCAACGCGCCCAAGCCCTGACCTCCACCCTGCGGCTGTCCCCGGCCCGCAAGGACCTCATCGCCGCCCGGGTGGCCGAGGCCAGGTTGCGAACCGCCTTCGGCAAGAACCTGTCTCGCTACCTGCGGCACGGCATCGGAGTGCATCACGCAGGCATGCTGCCCCGCTACCGGCGGTTCGTGGAACAGCTGGCCCAGGCGGGGCTGCTCAGCGTCATCTGCGGCACCGACACCCTCGGAGTCGGCATCAACGTGCCCATCCGCACCGTGCTGTTCACCGCGCTGGGCAAGTACGACGGCCGCCGCACCCGGCACCTGAGCGCCCGGGAGTTCCACCAGATCGGCGGGCGGGCCGGCCGGGCCGGCTTCGACGACCACGGCAGTGTCGTCGCCCTGGCCCCGGACCACGAGATCGCCAACACCAAGGCACTGGCCAAGGCCGGCACCGACGAGAAGAAACGCCGCAAGGTCACCCGCAAGTCTCCCGCCCCGGGGGCACTGACCTGGACCGAGAAGACCTTCGACCGGCTACGGGACTCCCCCGCCGAACCGCTGACCTCCCAGTTCGCGGTCTCGCACGCCATGGTCCTCAACGTGCTCGCCCGCCCCGGAGACCCGTTCGAGGCGATGCGGCACCTGTTGCGGGACAACCACGAACCCCGCAGTGCCCAGAACCGGCACATCCGCGCGGCGATCGCCGCCTACCGGGCCCTGGAGGCAGCCGATGTCGCCGAACGCGTCGAGTTGCCGGACGGCACCCGCCGAGCGCAGTTGCGCATCGACCTGCCGGACAACTTCGCCCTCAACCAGGCGCTGTCCACGTTCGCGCTGGCCGCCCTCGACCTGCTGGACCCGGCCTCCCCCGACTACGCCGCCGACGTCGTCTCGGTCATCGAGGCCACCCTGGAGGACCCCACCCCCGTCATCCGCGCCCAACGCGACAAGGCCCGCGGCGAGGCGGTGGCCCAGATGAAGGCCGACGGCATCGAGTACGACGAGCGGATGGAACTGCTGGAGGACATCGGCCACCCGCAACCACTGCGCGAGCTGCTGGAGGTGGCCTACGACGCCTACCGCCGCACCCAGCCCTGGGTGCTGGACCACGAGCTCAAACCGAAATCCGTTGTGCGGGAGATGCTCGAGCAAGGCATGGGGTTCGCCGACCTGGTGGCCACCTACGGCCTGACCCGCAGCGAGGGAACCGTGCTGCGCTACCTGTCCGACGCCTACCGGGCACTGCGCTCCGGCATTCCGGGCGAGGCCCGCACCCCGGAACTGGACGACGTGGTGGCCTGGCTGGGTGAGCTGGTCCGCCAGACCGACTCCAGCCTGGTGCAGGAATGGGAGCAGTTGACCGGGGCGGACACCCGGGCCGGGACGTGCGAGCCGGACCCGGTCACCCCGCCCTCGGTGAGTGCCACCGGGGTGAGCGCGAATACTCGTGCGTTCACCGTCATGGTCCGCAACGCGATGTTCCGGCTGGTCACCCTGGCCGCGCGCGAACGCTACGACGACCTTGCGCAGGCCACCGGGTGGACCGCCCGGCGCTGGGCGGACACACTGGCGGACTACTGGGCCGAGCACGAGGACATCGGCACCGACGCGCACGCGCGCGGCGGTGCGTTCTTCCTGCTGGACACGGCACCTCCCACGGACTTGGTGCACGCCGCGTTTCCCGCCGACACTGACGAACCCGCCGACGACGCAGCACCGCGAGCATGGTGGGTACGGCAGGTCCTGGCCGACCCGGACGGCCACCACGACTGGGCCATCAGCGCCGTGGTCGATCTGCAGGCCAGCGACGAAACCGGCGAACCGGTGCTGCGGGTGCTTCAGGCCGGCGAGACCTGAGCGATGCCGACGCGCAGTGACCGGGAGCAGTCCCGGTTAGCGGTCATTGACTACAGTTGAGTCTGAGGTGCGAACGAGGGGAGACCATCGGTGACGGAACGACCACCCGCCGCGAATCCGGTACCACAGCCGCGGGCTACGGACGCCCTCGACCTGTCCACACCGATGCCCGCCGGCCACGACACCCCCGCCCCGACGCCGCTGACCCCGCCCACCCCGGTCACCACCGGTGACCTGGTGTTGTCCCCGCCCGCAGCCGTGCCGGCCGTGGAGACCAATCAGGCCGCAGGCATGATCCCGGTCGACGAGGCGACCGCGCAGGCCATCCACGCCCGGGCCACCGCGTTCGTCGAGGAACTGGCCGCGATGGATCACCGCAGCCCGCAGTTCACCCAGAAGATCGCCGCCATCATCACGATGGGGGAACGCGAGGCCCGGGAATCGGCAGCCGTGTCCAACCGGATGCTGGAACGCCCGGCGAGCGCGCTCAAGGGTTCTCAGGGCGCCAAGGGTTCCGGGCACAGCGGCGACACCCAGGTCCAGGTGGCCCAGACCTTGTCCGACCTGCGCGCCACCGTGACCGAGCTGGACCCCGGACGGGCCGACCTGTCCGGGCCGCGCAAGATCCTCGGCATCATCCCCGGCGGCGACAAGCTGCGCCGCTACTTCGAGAAGTACCAGTCCGCCCAGCACCAGTTGGACGCCATCATCAAGGCGCTGGCCTCCGGGCAGGACGAGCTGCGCAAGGACAACGCGTCCATCGACGGTGAACGCCAGACGATGTGGGCGCTGATGGGCAAGCTGTCCGAGTACGCCACCTTGGCCGACGCACTGGACCAAGCCTGTGAGGAGAAGATCGCGACCCTGCAGGCCCAGGGCGAGGCCGAGCAGGCCCAGGCGCTGACCTCGGACGCGCTGTTCCCGATCCGGCAGCGCCGCCAGGACATCCTCACCCAGCTGGCCGTGGCCGTGCAGGGCTACCTGGCGCTGGACCTGGTGCGCAAGAACAACGTCGAGCTGATCAAGGGCGTGGACCGGGCCCAGACCACCACGGTGTCGGCGCTGCGCACGGCGGTCATCACCGCGCAGGCATTGGGCAACCAGCAGCTGGTGCTGGACCAGATCAACGCGTTGAACACCACCACGAACCAGATGATCGAGTCCACCTCCGCGTTGCTGCGCCAGCAGGGCGGCGCGATTCACCAGCAGGCTTCGCAGACCACGATCAGCGTGGAGTCGCTGCAGAAGGCGTTCGACAACGTGTTCGCCACCATGGACGCCATCGACTCCTACAAGGCGCAGGCGGTGACCCAGATGGCGCACACCGTCGACGCCTTGGAAGGCCAGGTCCGCCGGGCCCGTCCCTACCTCGAGCGGTCCCGGCAGGAGCAGCTGCAGCGTGGGGTGGACGCCCCGCCGCCGCGCCCACAGATCTCCTGATGAGCTGGTTCCGTCAACGGCGGCCACAACCGCCCCCACAACCGGCCCCGGAGATCACCCGCGTCGCCGAGACGCTGGCCGGCCCGACCACCCAACAGCAGGCGCAGGAAATGCTCGGCGACCTGACCGCCATCGTGCGCCGGGTCAACCGGGCCGGCGCGTGGATGCCGATGGGCGCGGTCCCGGCGATCCACGAGATCGAGGACCGGTTGCGGCCGCTGCTGGAGTACCTGTGCCGGCACCCGGTGACCGAGGCCGAGATGATCCCGGTCCGCGCGCTGGTGCGCGACTACCTACCCACTACCGTCGACCAGTTCATCGCGTTGCCGACCGAGTTCGTCATCACCCATCGTGGCCGCCACGGCCTGACCCCGGCCCAGGATCTGCTGACCCAGCTTCGATTGCTCACCGATGCGGCGCAGGAGTGCGCGGACGCCGTCTACGCCGGCGACGCCCAGGAACTGGCCAACCAGGGACGGTTCCTGCACACCAAGTTCACCCGCTCCGACCTGGACCTGGGCTGAGGCGATGCTCGAACTGATCCCCGGGCAGAACACCACCCTCGCTGCCGGCGCCCGGCAGGCCGGCATCCGGCTGACGTGGAACGGCCACACGCCGGTCCAGGTGCGCTGCGCGTTGCTGGACGAGGCACTGCACCTGCCGAACACCGAGCATCTCGGCCCGGTTCACGACGCCGCCGGGCACCTGGATCTGGTGGTCGACCTGGCCGGTGTGCCGGCCGGCATCGGCGGAATCGGCCTGTGGCTGGCCGCACCCGACCTGGCGGCGGTGGCGGGCCTGCGGGTACAGGTCAGCCACCCGCACACCGGGCCGGTCGCCGAGTTCTCTCCGGTGCTGGGCGGGCTGAGTCCTGGGTCCGGGGCAGCCTTGATCCAGGTGTACCGCCGCGACGGGCAGTGGAAGGTACGGGCGGAGGGTGAGGGTGTGGAAAACGGTTTCGCCGGGTTGGCGCAGGCGTTCGCGGCGAGCCCACGAAGTGCCGACGCACCGCCGGATGCGGGTTTTCTGCAGTTCAGCACCGGGGTCAGCCTGGCCAAACAGCAGCCGGCAGCGGACCCTCCCACGGACCCGGCGGGCCGGACGGCCCGCGCCACCGGCGCTGCCTCGCTGAACCTGGGCGCCGCCCGGGCGGGCACGGACGGGTGGGTGCCGCCCGCGTTGCTGTCACCGGTGCGCCTGCCCACCGGCCGGGTGGTCCTGGGCAAGCAACGCCGCTCACTGCACATGCCCATCGCCACCGGTACCGATGGGTTGGACATGCGGTTGACATGGGCGCCGGCGTCCCGGCCGTCCCGGGCGCCGGGCCCCGACCTGCATCTGGGGGCGTTGTGGCATCTGTCCAGCGGGCTCACCGGCGCGGTGCAGTCACTGGGTGGTCACCGCAGCGGCCCGGCCCGCGGGCACCCGGTGCTCACCTTGACCGAACGCGACGAGACGCGCGGTGAGGTGCTGCACCTGGACTTGTCCCGGGCGCACGAGCTGCACCGGCTGGTCGTGTACGTGTACGCCTATTCCGGGCGGCCGCAGTGGGCCAAGCTGCGCCCGGTGCTGACCACCACGTTCGGCGACGCGGCCAAGGTGGAGATCCGCATCGAGGACGTACCCTCGGCAGCCACCATTTGTGCGGCGATGTCGATCCACCGGGTGCGGGAGAACCTGGTACTGCGCCAGGAGACGGAGTTCCTGCGCGGCCAGCAGTCGTCGGTGGCGACCGCCTACGGGTTCGACCTGGGGTGGACCCGCAACCGCTGAGCGCCGCACCGGGCGAGCACCGCGGCGCCCCTATTCGATGACGTTGACGCCCCGGTCCTTGATGAAGGCCACGAGCCCGCGCTTCAGCGGCTCACCCGCGGCACGAAACCGCCACTGCGAGCCCGCCCGGTAGACCTCGGCGAAAAACAGTGCGGTGCTGGTGGCGGCGTGCTCACTGAGGTCGTAGCGGGCCAGTTCGGTGCCGTCGGTGTCGTCGAGGACGCGAATGTAGGCCGACCGCACCTGGCCGAAATTCTGCTTCCTGGCCGACCCGTCGTAGATGCTGGCCACGAAGGCGACGCTGGCCGCATCGGCACGCATGGCCGCCAGTCGCACCTGGATCTGTTCGTCGTCGCCGCGGGACCGGCCGGTTCGGCTGTCGCCCCGGTGGGTAACCGCCGAGTCCGGGGTGCCTGGATTGTTGTAGAAGACGAAATGCTGGTCGCTCAGCACCCGCCCGCCCGGACCGCAAACCAGTGCGGCGACATCCAGGTCGAACGGCTCACCCAAGGTGGGCCGGGCGTCCCAGCCGAGTCCGACGGTGACCGATGCCGGCAATCCACCGCCGGCCGCGTCGCTGAGCGAGACCGTGTCTCCTTGACTCAATATGGTGCCCACTTCGCCTCCTGAGACACCCTTTTCCACCGACGACCGATGGACCACCATTTACTGGACTTCCCGCCAAAGCAGGTGCCGGGTGACGCCGGGAGACAACAGACCGGCCAGACCCAGCACGGACAATGCCACCAACAGCACCCCGATGGGCCAGGCTGTGGTCAGCGCCGGTACACCGGCCACGAACAGCTGCAACAGCTGCCAGGTGACCAGCGGGGCACGGCCCCAGCGGCGCCCGACCAGCACGGCGAACCCGCCGCTGAGCAGTCCCGCGAGCATCAGCACGGACATCACCAGGGTGGCGAGGAGCAGCCCACGATCGGTGTAGGCGTTCTGCGCGAGCAGGCCGATGAGGAAAGCGCACACCAGGACGAGCCCGACGGCTTCGACGGCGACGATCGTCAGGGCCACTTTCACCGGCCGCGGCAGCAGCGTGGCACCGTGCTCGGATGCACCTTGGTCCGGCGGTGCCAGCCGGGAACCAAGATCATCCGGTGCACTCATAGGCCAACCGTATCCCGTGCAACCGGGTCGCACACAGCCACCGGCCTACCTCCCGCGCACTTACACACGGCGACTAGGCTACTTACGCAGAGTCATCGAAAGATCACGAATCACGCAACATGGGAACATCGAATTGCCACGTGGCGTTAGGTTGGATGATCACACGGTTACATGTGATCGACGACTCACACGTGAGGGGCAATAGTGTGCATTTCCTCTTGTGGACGGTCCGATTCCGTGTCAGCCTGAATGGTCGCACGCTGATGTGTGCCTAGCATCCACGCGCCCTTGACGCGGACTAGGCCCGAACACCCGCTTACTCTAACGGAAAGGCTACCTCATGGATTGGCGTGATCGCGCTGCGTGCCTGGAGGAAGATCCAGAGCTGTTCTTCCCGATCGGCAACACCGGCCCTGCCTTGGCCCAGATCGACGAAGCGAAGGCGGTATGCCGCCGCTGCGACGTCATGGACGTTTGCCTCAAATGGGCGCTGGAAAACGGACAGGATGCTGGCGTGTGGGGCGGCCTCAGCGAGGACGAGCGTCGGGCCATGAAGCGCCGCGCCGCGCGCGCCCGCCGGGCCGGCTGACGCCCCCGCGGGGCAGGCGAACACCCGCACCGCACATCGCAACCGTTTTCCGTTCAGCAAACCCCGGCCCTGCGTTGCCGCGCAGGGCTTTCCGCTGTCCGGATTACCGCTGCCGCACCCAGAGCCGACCCTGGTGCCGGCTCTGGGTGCGGCCGATCACCTCACGCGCGCAGTTTCGCGTACAAGGTGGCCACACATCCGCCCTCGGGCCGGTTGGCCCAGGCGATGTGCCCGCGCAGCTCCCCCACCACCAGCGCCTCGATGATCTGCGTGCCCAGCCCGCTTCCCCCGGGGCCGAAGTCCTCGGGCAGTCCGGCACCGGAGTCGAGCACCTGGACCACCAGTTCGCGGTCCTGCCTGTTCACCAGCACCTCCACCGCCCCGTCGGCATCGCCCTCGGCGGGCATCCCGTGCTCCACCGCGTTGCTGACCAGTTCGATGAGCACCAGCGCCAAGGCGGTCGCGTCCTCGGCGGTCACCTCCCCGAAGGTGCCGATGCACCGGGGCCGGGGCGCCTTGTTGGCGGTGGCCAGGCCGGCGGTGAGGTTCAGCCCCCGGTACAGGATCTGATCGAAGTCCAGGGTCTCCTCGAGCCCGTGCGCGAGGGTCTCGTGCACGAACGCGATGGTGGACACCCGGCGGACGGCCTCCTCCAACGACTCACGCGCCTCCTCGGTGTCCATGCGCCTGGCCTGCAACCGCAGCAGAGCGGTCACGGTCTGCAGGTTGTTCTTCACCCGGTGATGGACCTCGCGGATGGTGGCCTGTTTGCTCAGCAACTCCTTCTGCTGATGCCGGATCTCGGTCAGGTCGCGGCTGAGCATGATCGCACCGGCGCGTTCGCCGTGCTCGATCAGCGGAATCGAGCGCAACGAGAGGGTGACTCCGGCGGAGGTGACCTCGGTGCTCCAGGCGGTCTTGCCGGTAATCACCAGCGGCAACGACTCGTCCACCGGTTCGCTGTCGTCGAGTAGTTCGGTCATGATCTCGCTGAGCGGGCGGTCGTACAGCGACCCGGCGAAACCCATCCGGTGCAGGGTCGACACCCCGTTCGGGCTGGCGTACACGCAGGTACCGTCCGGGTCCAGCCAGAAGAACCCGTCACCCACCCTGGGGGCGCCGCGGCGCGGCTGCTCGGGAACCCCGGGAGTGGGGTAGAGCCCGTTGGCCACCATCGACACCAGCACGTCGGCGGCCCGCTGGTAGGTCAGCTCCAGCCGGCTCGGGATCCGGGTCGAGGCCAGGTTGGTGTGCCGCACCACGACGGCGATCACCCGGTCGTCGAAGCGGACCGGGATGGCCTCCTCGCGTTTCAGGTCGTCCTGCACCACCTGCGGGTAGGCGTCGCGTTGGATCTCCCCGGTCTGGTAGGCCGCGTGTACCTGCGGGGATTCCTGGGCGGTGTAGCGCTGCCCCACCGCATCGGAGTACAGCACCGTGGCGGAGGTGCTCGGGCGGGCCTGGGCAACGGCCAGGTAGCTGTCCGACCCGGCGACCGGGACCATCAGGACCAGGTCGCCGAACGACATATCACTGACCAACTGCCAGTCACCGACCAGCTGCCGCAGCCACGCCATGGCGGCGGGGTCGAGATCGGAATCGGAATCGAGAAGATCTTGCAGCGTACCCACGCGAAAGAGAATAGGCGTTGGCCCGGGCAGGTCCCACGCCCCACTCCGGCCGCCCGCTGGGGTGGGCGCGCCGGATCACTGCCCGGTGCTGGCCCTGGTCACCGGGTGCTGGCCCTGGTCACCCGGTGCTGGCCCTGATCACCCGGTGCTGGCCCTGATCACCCGGTGCTGGTCCTGATCAGCTGGCGCAGCATGCGCAGCACTACGCTCGTGGCGGCCAGATCGGCACCGTCCATGCCGGCGACCGCGTCGATCGTGCCCATCACCCGCTCCAGGACCTGCGGGTGCGCATCCTCCCAGGCCTGCACCCGCCGCGGGCCGAGGTTGCCGGCATCGGCGGCATTGCCGGTGTCGGTATCCTCGCCGCCGGACAGCAGGATCATCCTGGTCAGTTCCATGTGCACGGTGTACAGGTCGTCGCGCAGGGAGGCCCTGGCCAGGGCCTCCCACCGGTTGCCGCGCGGCAGGCCGCTGACCTGGGTGAGCAGCTCGTCCATCCGGAACCGGTCGCTGACCGCGTAGTACAGCTGAGCGGTGGGGGTGAGGTCACGGTCCTCGGCCAGACACAACTCGGTCACGTCCAGCAGCGCGAACTCGTGGAGCAGCCCGGCACACCGGTTGGCCACCGCGTGCGGCACGCCCCGGTTCTCCAGCTCGGCGACCATGTCGTTGTGCCGCTCCAGTTCGGCCCCGACCAGCAGCCCGTCCACGGTCCCGGACCACTGCGCCACCGGACCGCCGAACCTGTCGATCTCCGCGGCCACGTTCAGTGGGGTGGACCGGTTGTGCATGAACCAGCGGGCCGCGCGGTCCAGCAGCCGGCGCATGCCCAGGTACAGCTCGGACTGCACGTCGGTGCTCACCTTGGTGTCCAACGCCTCGACCTGATCCACGAAACCGCCGAGGCCGAACACTTCCCGGGAGATCACGTACGCGCGTACGGCCACGCAGGCGGGAACGCCGGTCTCCTCGGTGGAGCGGAACGCGAACGAGATCCCGCCCCGGTTGACCATGTCGTTGGCCACCCAGGTGGTGATGATCTGCCGGCGTAGCGGGTGGTTGAGCATTCGCTGCGGGTAGCGTTCCACCAGTTGCGGCGGGAAGTACCGGTGCAGGATCTTCTCGAACCACGGATCATCCGGGATGTCCGACTCACGAATCTGCCGGGCCAGCATGATCTTCGCGTACGCGACCAGCACCGAGAACTCCGGTGAGGTGAGACCCCCGCCCGAGGCCCGCAGCTCGGCCATCCGCTCATCGTCGGGCAGGAACTCCAGCGCCCGGTCCAACCCGCCCTCGGCCTCCAGTAGGTGCATCAACCGCTGGTGCACGCCCAGCATGCCGGCCGACTGTTTGCGGGCGTTGCCCAGCAGCACGTTCTGTTCGTAGTTGTGCCGCAGCACCATTCGGGCCACGTCGCCGGTCATCTGCGCCAGCAGCTCATTGCGCTGCTTGCGGGTCAGGTCGCCGTCCTCGACCACCCGGTTGAGCAGGATCTTGATGTTGACCTCGTAGTCGGAACTGTCCACCCCGGCAGAGTTGTCGATCGCGTCGGTGTTCACCCGCACACCGTGCCGGGCCGCCTCGATCCGGCCCAGCTGGGTGGCGCCGAGGTTGCCACCCTCGCCGATGACCCGGACCCGCAGGTCTTTGCCGTCCACCCGGATGGCGTCGTTGGCCTTGTCGCCGACCTCGGCGTGGGATTCGGTGCTGGCTTTGATGTAGGTGCCGATGCCGCCGTTCCAGAACAGGTCGGCCGGTGCCAGGATGATGGCTCGCTTCAGTTCCATCGGTGTCAACGCGCTGACGTCCTCGCCGAGCCCGAGTGCCGCGCGGGCCTGCGGGCTGAGGTCGATCCGTTTGGCGGACAGCGGGAAAACCCCGCCGCCGTCGCTGATCGTGGCGCGGTCGTAGTCGGCCCAGCTGGAACGCCCGAGTTCGAACAGCCGCTGGCGTTCGGCGAAGGAGGCCTGAGGGTCCGGGTCCGGGTCGAGGAAGATGTGCCGGTGGTCGAAGGCCGCCAGCAATCGGATCTGCCCGGACAGCAGCATGCCGTTGCCGAACACGTCGCCGCTCATGTCGCCGACTCCGACCACGGTGAACGGCTCGGTCTGGGTGTCGCGGCCCATCTCCCGGAAGTGGCGTTTCACCGATTCCCATGCCCCGCGGGCGGTAATGCCCATCTCCTTGTGGTCGTAGCCGGCCGACCCGCCGGAGGCGAAAGCGTCGTCCAGCCAGAAGTGGTAGTCCTGGGACAACGCGTTGGCGATGTCGGAGAAGGTCGCGGTGCCCTTGTCCGCGGCCACCACCAGGTAGGTGTCGTCGCCGTCGTGGCGCACCACCCGCGGTGGCGGGGACACCGTCAGTTGCCCGTCCTCGCCGGGCAGCAGGTTGTCGGTGATGTCCAGCAGCCCGCGGATGAAGGTCTGGTACGAGCGTTTGCCCTCGGCCAGCCAGGCTTCCCGGTCAGCGGGGTCGGGCAGTTGTTTGGCCACGAAGCCGCCCTTGGCCCCGGTGGGCACGATGACCGCGTTCTTGACCGTCTGCGCCTTGACCAGCCCCAGCACCTCGGTGCGGAAGTCCTCCGGCCGGTCGCTCCAGCGCAACCCGCCTCTGGCCACCTCGCCGAACCGGATGTGAACGCCCTCCACCCGTGGCCCGTAGACCCAGATCTCGTACGCCGGAACCGGTTTCGGCAGGTTGAGGATCCTCTCGGGGGCCACCTTGACGGACACGTAGGCGTTCGGCTGCCCGTGCTCGTCCACCTGGTAGTAGTTGGTGCGGACGGTGGCCACGACCAGGTTCAGGATCCACCGCAGGATGCGGTCGGCGTCCAGGCTGGCCACCGCGTCCAGCTGCTCGGTGATCTCACGCACCACGACCGCCGCCCGCTCCTGCCGAGCGAGGGTGTCCGCGCCGGCGTCGTTGTCCGGGTCGAACAGGGTGGCGAACAGCTGCACCAGCCTGCGGGCGATGCCGTGGTTGGCCAGCAGCGTGCGCTGCACGTACTCCTGGCTGTAGGTGGTGTAGATCTGCCGGAAGTACTTCACGTAGGTGCGCAGGATGACGACCTCACGCCAGGTGAGCCCCGCGGCGAGGACCAGCTGATCCATTCCGTCTGATTCCGCTCGTCCGGCCCAGGCGGCCTCCAGCGCGTCGGTAAGCAGTTCCCGGGGGGTGTGCGACCAGCCCTCCGGTTGTTCGTCCAGCCCGTCGGCGCGCAGGCCGAAATCGTAGATGTAACCGGTTCTTTCCTGCTCGCAGGTGAACTCGTAGGGCCGCTCGTCGATGACCTCGATGCCCAGGTTGTTGAAATAGGGCAGCACCTGCGACAGCGACAACGGCTCGGCCCGGTACAGCTTGATCCGCCGTTCCTTGGCGTCCCCGCCCACCGGTTGGTAGATGTTCACCGGTGTGCCCGCCAGCGGGGTGGATCCGTCGGACTCCTTGCGGGTGCGCCTGACCTGCTCGGCGGTGCGCTGCGCCTGCTCCAGCCGGATCAGGTCCGCGACCGCGACCCGGCCGGGGAAGTCGGCCCGGTAGGCCTGTGCCACCCGCCATTGCCGGCTGAGCCGGGCGGCTTCGACCTCGCCGCGCTCGCGGGTGGATGCCTCCCGGAAGTCCTCGTCCCAGGTGCGCACGGACTGGGCGATGCGACGCTGCAGTTCCTCCTCGTCCACCTCGGGGATCGGGGTACCTGCCGGCATCCGGATCACGAAATGCAGCCGGGCCAGGACCGATTCGCTGACCCGGGCCGCGAAGTCCACCGTCTCGGCCCCGTAGGTCTCGGTGAAGATGTCCGCGATGGTCAGTCGGGTCGCCGTGGTGTACCGGTCCCTGGGCAGGTACACCATGGCCGTGACGAACCTGCCGTACCGGTCGTGGCGCAGGAACACCCGGGTCCGCCGGCGTTCCTGCAGGCTCATGACCGCAGTGGCGATCTCGTAGAGGGTGTCGGTGTCGGTCTGGAGCAGTTCTTCGCGCGGGTAGGTTTCCAGGAACGACATCAGGTCGCGCCCGGAGTGGGAGGTGCGGCTGATCTGAGAGCGTTCCAGGATCTCCTCGACCTTGCGGTCGACCACGGGCAGCGTGGTGATGCTGCCGGTGTAGGCGGCGGAGGACAGCAGGCCCAGGAAGCGGTGCTCGCCGTTGACGTTGCCCTGCTCGTCGAACGTCTTGATGCCCACGTAGTCCAGGTAGGCCGGCCGGTGCACGGTCGAGCGCGAGTTGGCCTTGGTGAGCACCAGCACCTCACGGTCGGCGGCCCGGGCCCGGGTCTGTTCCGGCAACCGTTCGAAGGCCGGCGACTGTTTCACCTCGCCCTGTTCGTCCGGGATCACGTCGTTGCGCAGGATGCCGAGCCCCGAGCCCGGCACCGCGCCCAGCCGGGCTTCTCCGTGCCCGGTGTCCAGGACGTAGCGGCGGTACCCGAGGAAGGTGAAGTGGTCGTGTACCAGCCAGTCCAGCAACCGGCCGGCTTCCCGTGCCTGGTCGCGAAGGTCGGGTGGCGTCGCCTCGGTCACGCCGTGGCCGACCTCCAGCGCGCGGCGGGTCATCGCCTGCCAGTCGGTGACGCTGGCCCGCACATCGCCCAGCACCCGGCGCACGTCCGCGGCTAGTTGGCGATGGGTGGCCGGGTCGTCCACCAGGTCGATCTCGAAGTACATCCAGGACTCGGGGCGGGCCGTGGGCCCGAGGGCCGGTTGCGCGGAGTCCGGTTGTGCGGAGTCCGGTCGTGCGGAGTCCGGTTCTGCGGCTTCCGATTGGGTGGCTTCCGGTTGCGCCGGGCCGGCCTTCGGGTGGCTCGCGGCCGGCTGGTCGGCACTGCCCAGGACCTCCAGCAGGGCCCCGTCGGGGTCGCGGCGCACCTGCAGAATGGGGTGCACCACTTGGTGGATGGCCCGGTCGGACCCGGTGAGGGCTGCGGTGACCGAGTCCACCAAGAAAGGCATGTCGTCCGCTACCACCTGCACCACGGTGTGCCCGGTCTGCCACCCGTGCTCGTCGACCGTCGGGGTGAAGATCCGCACCGCACACTGACCGGGCTCGTGTTCGGCGGCCAGCTGGCGGTGACTCAGCACCGCCGCGGCGGCGTCGATCGGTTCCTTGCGGTAGAGGTCCTCGTCGGCGGTGTGCCGGTAGTACTCGCGCAACAGAAGGCGCAATGCGCCGGCTTGTTCGGTGTCCACCGGGCGCCCGGACAAGGCCGCTTCGGCCGCGCGCTCGATGTAGTCTTCGCGGGTTTCCTCAAGCTCGTGCACGCCCAACTCCCAGGCCGAACCCCATCGTCTGAATCGAGCCTAGTGCACCGGAATCGGGTGCATCGGATGACCCATCCATTTGCCCACAGTAGGGGCCCAAATGCGCTGTGTATCAACTGCGGGGTAACGCCCTTGGTTGGCTTGTCCTGCGGCGTCAGCACCCGTACCTTGGGTCGCGGCCGTTACTCGGGGGCTGCGCTGACGCAGTGTGACGGCATTGCTGCTTTCGGGTAAGCGAGTTAGTCGTGCTTTGTGAAAACGGCTGGGCCTGAGCATATCTCGCCCAGCCAGGGGAGGAAACGCGTGTCGCCTGGTTCGCCTCAACCCACCCCCGCGCAGTCAAGCCCGCAAGCCCCCGCCTCCGCGGGACGTCATGCGCCGCCCGGGCGGCGCCGGTCCGGCCGGCGAACCGCGGCCGGCAAGCACTCCCGCACCGCGGCACCCGACTCCGCGCGGGCGCGGGCGAGCGTCGGCCGCCACCAGACCGGTCGCGACGCGCACCCGGTCCTGGATCTCACCGTGGACGCGACCACCTCGGGCGGTGCCGATGCGCCGCTCGGCACCGGTTCCGCCGGCCGGCAGGCGGGCAGGCGATCCGCAGCAAGCGGACGATCGGCGGCAGGCAAGCGATCCGCGCCGCGCAGGCGAGCCACCGGCCGCCGCGTGGCGGGCGGTGGCGCGTCGGCAGTTCACCTGGCCAAGCATTCGGGGACGTCCCGGCGTGCCCACGGGCCGTGGTGGGTACTGGCCGCGGCCTTCAGCGTCGGCATTCTGGTGCTGACCACCTTGTTCTTCCAGCGTGCCGATGACGCACCCGACGACCTGACCGCGATCGAGCCCACCCAGCCACCAAGCAGCCCGTCGGCGGAACCGTCGCCGAAGCGGAGCCCGGTGAGCAAGCCGACTCCCCCGCCCGCGCGGCCAAGCACCAATAGTCCCTCGGCAGCGAAGCCTCGCCCGGCCAAGAAGCCGTCCAACCGGGGTTCCGGGCAGCGCTCGCGCAGTGCGAGCGCACCGCCCGCGCGTTCCGGCCGCACCACGGTCGCGATGGGAACCGCGAGTCCCAGCACGATCTTCGGCCCGGGCAACGTCTACCGCCAGGACATCTCCGGTGCGCCGCTGCACCCGAACTCAGGGGCAATGATCGACGAGCTGGTCAATACCCAGATCTCCCCGAAGTACAACGGGGTGGCCGCGTTCAACGCCTACCAATACAGCGGTTCGTACTGGGTCGCTGACGCCGATACCCCGTTGACCACGGTGGAGTTCGACGACTGCCAGGGCAAGGGACATACGCCAGCGGGCTTGTTCGACGGCCCGAAGATGTTCGTCGACGTCCCGATTCCCCCGCAGGCGACCCCCGCGGTAGGGACCGACCAGCATTTGTCGGTGTGGTCGCCGTCCCGCGATGCGCTGTGGGAGTTCTGGGTGACCACCAAGACGGGGTCGGGCTGGAAGGCCTGCTGGGGTGGGCGAATCGACAACGTGTCCAAGAACCGGGGGCAGTACCCGGGTGATTTCGGCGCGGCCGCGTCCGGCCTGTCGATCGCCGGCTCGATGATCACCCAGGAGGAGGCCCGCAGCGGACGGATCGATCATGCGATGGGGCTGAACCTGGTGGCGCCCGCCAAGTGGGACCGGATCAGCTACCCCGCCACCCGCAGTGACGGGTTCTCCGACTCCTCCAACGCCATTCCCGAAGGTGCCCGGCTTCGCCTGGACCCCAGTGTGAACGTTGATCAGCTGGGTCTCACTCCGATCGGTACGGCGGTCGCCAAGGCCGCTCAGCGGTACGGGTTCATCGTCACCGACAAGGCCGGTTCGGTCTCCGTGGTGGCCGAGGGTTCCCCGCAGGCCGAAGGTGAATGGAAGCAGCTGCTCGGCGGGGTGCCCGCGCACGAACAGCTCGCTGGGTTCCCGTGGGACAAGGTCCAGGTCATCCAGCACGACTGGGGCAAGCCGTAGCCGGAACGCGATCCGCACCGGCACTCGGTTCACCGCACGAGGCGAGGGTTACCGCACCGCCCGGCCAGGGGTCCGGCACGCGCGTCCCCTCCTTCCAGCGTTACCCTGGCCGGCATGCATATCGAGCATCACGAGGTCTTCCCGGTCGGGCCCGACCGGCTAGCGGAATTGTTCGCCGACGAGGAGTTCGTTCGCACCACCAATGAGCGGATGCGCGCCCAGAACGTGCAGATACAGATCGCGGACGAGCCGTCGGGCGCCTTCACGGTGTCGGTGCAGCGCGGCCAGTCGATGGAGCATGTGCCGGAGCCACTCCGCCGGTTCGCACCGCACGGGATCCAGCTGAGCCAGGTGGAGCGGTGGGAGGCGCCGGCCAAGGACGGTTCCCGCAGCGGCAGCGTGCAGGTCGGCCTGGAAGGAATACCCGTATCCTTCGACGGGAAGATGACGCTGCGCCAGGCGGGCGCGAACGGCAGTGAACTCGGCCTGTTCGGCGACCTGGTGGCCAGGATTCCGCTGTTCGGTGGTGCCGTGGAGCGCGCCGCCCGGCCGGCCGTGACCGGCGCGCTCCGGGCGCAGCGCAAGGCCGTGGAGGATTGGGCCGGTCAGCAGTAGCCGTCCGCAACGGCATCGTCGGTTCCCCGGCGGCCCGGCGAAGCCTTGCACGCCACCCCCAACAACCGGAACAATCAACGACATTCGGCTCAAGCAACCCAGATCAGCAGAACAACCCAGAATAGAAGCCCCCAGGGGGCTACCCGCGACGGACGACGCCAATGAGTGCCGGATCAAAGCCGCAATCTGAATACCGGCTGGCGCAGAACTGCCGCCCGGGCGGCAGATGCTGGGCAAAACCCCGTCTCCGTTGGCGTGGTTGTCCTCACTGTCTGCGAGGCTGTCCCTGGGACGGGGTTCACCCGCATCGACGGCCCCACGCCGACCCCGCACAGCGGCCGAAGTGGCCGCCACAACGCGAAGACCAACAGCGATGACCCGACGTTCAGCCGTGGTCGGGGCCTGGATCGCGGGGTTGGCAGCGCTGGTGGGTGTCGCGTTGACTGCGGTGATCGGTCTGGGTACCTCGCTGGTCGACGCTGAATGGATCCGTCCGTACTGGGCACTCATTGCTGTAGCCGTGGCGGTGCTGGTGGCGCTTGCCGTGGGGTTGGCGGTGGCGGCGCACCGGCTCACCGCAGGCGACGCCGACGCCGACGGGCCCGGTCAGCGGCTGGACGGGTCCGAGGGTGGTGCCGTCCAGGTCGGTGGGGACAACAGCGGCCCGATCGCCGCGGGCCCCGAGGCGGCAGCGGTCGGAGTGTTCGAGGACCGTTCCCAGCACGTGCACCAGTACGCGGCACCCCCGCAACCGGTACCGGTGATCGCGGCGGAGCGGGTGGTCGTCGGGCAAATCCCGGCGGCACCGGTCGGGTGGGTGCCGCGGCCCGAGTTGGATGAGCTGGCTGCAGCGCTGGAGGGGCAAAGCCGGGCCGTTGTGTGTGCTGGCGGCCGCGGGATGGGAAAGAGCGCGGTGGCTGCCGAGTACACCCGCCAGGCAATGCAGGACCCGGCGGGTCCCCGGGTGATCGCGTGGATCACCGCGGACAGCGAACAGACGCTCTTGACCGGGTTGGGTTTGTTGGCGGAACGGGCAAGAGTCGCGGACCCGGAACTGGACGCCGCCGCGAACGCGGCCCGGGCACGGGACTACCTCAACGGACTGCAAGAACCGGCGTTGCTGGTCTTGGACAACGCCGAGCATCCCGAGCTGGTGCGCAACTGGTTGCCCGCCAACAGCCACGCCTGTGCTGTGCTGTTGACCAGTACCGACCGGCGGTTCACCGACCTGGCATCGGAAGTTCACATCGATGTTTATGGCCGGGAGCAGTCCGTGGCCTACCTGAGCGAGCGGACCGGACTGGACGACCCGGCTGGTGCCGACGAGGTGGCAGATCACCTGGGTGACCTGCCGCTGGCGTTGGCCCAGGCAGCGCCCCTGATCTCGAGGCAATGCGGCACCTACGCTGAGTATCTGAATCATCTGCAGTCGGTGTCGCTGGACCACGCGCTCCCGCAGGGCGGGTCCGCGTATCCGCGAGGCCTGGCCCAAGCCACACTGTTGTCCATTCGAACGGCCACCGGTCGCAACCAGGACTGCAAGCTCGTGCTCGACACCGTGGCGGTGCTCGACCCTGGCGGTGTGCCCCGAGAACTCCTCGCTTCGCTGATCGGGCAGCAAGCTGCGGCACTGGACACGGCGATCGGTGTGTTGATCGAGCACTCTCTTCTGGAACGGTCCGTGGACGGGTCCGGCGTGGTGATGCACCGGCTTGTCGCGCGTTTTGTCCGCGAACAAGCCCATGCCGATGGCCGGTTGGAGCGCGTGCTCCACGACGCCGCCGAGACACTGGCCGGTACGCTGCCGTCCTCCCCGCCACCGTTGTCGCTTGCCGACGCCACCACGTGGACCACCCACATGCTGGCCGTCCTGGGCCACGCTGAGGAACCGGAAGCGTCAGATGAGGTCCGCGTACAGGTGAGTCACCACGCGGCCGCGCTGTGCGGACGGCTCTTTGGGCGCGGATACCCAGCCACAGAACTCACCCTGGACGAAGCAACCTTACGCATCCGGGAGCGGGTGCTGGGGGCTGAGCACCCTGACACCCTGATCAGCCGCGGCAACCTCGCCGCCGACTACCGGGCGGTGGGCCGCCACCAGGACGCCCTCACCCTCAACGAAGAAACCCTGACCCTGTTCGAGCGGGTACTGGGGGCTGAGCACCCCAGTACCCTGACCAGCCGCAACAACCTCGCCCTCGACTACTCGGCGGTGGGCCGCCACCAGGACGCCCTCACCCTGGACCAAGAAACCCTGGCCCTGCGGGAACGGAATGATGGACCCTGAGCGCACGCTCGAACAGGACGGGTGTCTCTTCGTCCGGGGTGAGCCTCGTGTCTGGATGCCGGGCCGCTTCACCACTCTCACCGACATCGTCTGCGGGTGCACGACAAGGACCCTGACGTCGCGCAGCCGTCGTTCCGTCGTCTACCCCATGTGCGGGTAGCGGTAGTCACGAGGCGGGTCGAACGTCTCTTTGATGGACCGGGTCGAGGTCCAGCGCATGAGGTTCTGCGCGGCTCCGGCCTTGTCGTTCGTTCCCGAGCCACGGGCTCCGCCGAACGGCTGCTGCCCCACGACCGCACCCGTCGGCTTGTCGTTGATGTAGAAATTGCCTGCCGCGTAACGCAACCGGCTGGTCGCTGCGGCGATGGCCGTGCGGTCATCGGCGATGATCGACCCGGTCAGCCCGTACGAGCTGGTCTCGTCCAGCAGATCCATCACCTTCTCGAACCGGGAGTCCGGGTAGACGTGCACGGTGAGGATCGGGCCGAAATACTCCGTGCTCATCATCTCGTCGCCGGCGTCAGCGGACTCCACGATGGTGGGGCGCACGTAGTAGCCCACCGAATCGTCGTAGCTGCCGCCGGCGTGCACGGTCAGCCCGCTGGTGGCATGGGCCCGGTCGATGGCCGCCTTGTGTTTGGCGAAGGCGCGATCGTCGATGACCGCGGACGTGAGGTTGCTGAAGTCGGTGGTGGGGCCCATCGTGATGGCCTCCGTCACCTCGACCAGGTCCTTGCGGATCCGCCGCCACAGGCTACGCGGCACATACGCCCGGGAGGCCGCCGAGCACTTCTGCCCCTGGTACTCGAACGCGCCGCGCACCATCGCCGTCCAAAGCACCTGCGGGTCGGCGCTGGTGTGCGCGAGAATGAAGTCTTTGCCGCCGGTCTCACCGACGATCCGCAGGTAGGACTGGTAGGCGTCCAGGTTCTCCGCCACGCCTTTCCACAACATATGGAACACCCTGGTGGACCCGGTGAAGTGAACCCCGCCCAGGCCGGGGTCGGCCAGGGCGGCCTCGCTGACGGCATGCCCGCTGCCGTTGACCAGGTTGATCACCCCGGGCGGTAGCCCGGCCGCCTGCAGCAGGCGCATGGTGTAGTGGGCTGCAAGTGCTTGCGCTTGAGCGGGTTTCCACACCACGGTGTTGCCCATCAACGCCGGAGCCGAGTGCAGGTTGCCACCGATGGCCGTGAAGTTGAACGGGGTCACCGCGTAGACGAACCCCTCCAGCGGGCGGTGATCGGTGCGGTTCCAGACGCCCGTGGAATGAGTCACCGGCTGAGTGGCCAGCACCTGGGAGGCGAAATGCACGTTGAACCGCCAGAAGTCGATGAGTTCGCACGCGGCATCGATCTCGGCCTGACTGACGGTCTTGGCCTGGCCCAGCATGGTGGCTGCGTTCAGCTTCTCCCGCCGGGGATCGCTGAGCGCGTGTTGGTGCTCGAACGGTCAGACGACGCGGACCTTGCGGCCGCTCCCGGGCACGTCTTTGCCGTCGATGACGTGGGGCATCTCGGCCCGGTCCGAGCACATCTGGTCGACAGTGGCCTGCAAGCTGCGCGTTTCCGGTGCCCCGAGGTTAACTGTGGACGGGGTCGTTGACCGGGCTGGGCACTGCGGTGCTGGCGTCCATGGCATTCGTACCGTCCATGACTCCAACCTCCGGGATCGCCGACGACGGTGTAGCCGTTGCCTCGGAGCCTATCCCGACGGGTGGGGAGAATCCGCATCGGCCACCACGGCGGCGACCTCGGAAACGTCGAACCACAACAGGTCACACGCCTCCGCCTCGTCGACGACGAGCTGAGCCTGCTCATCGCCCGCGTCCGCGGCGCGAATGGCCGCGGCGGCCGCCCGGATCACCGGCTCACTGTCGGGTTCGTCGATGTGCACGCTGGCCACCGATGCCCAGCCCAGCGGGCCGGGCAACCGGACGGCGGATGCCGGCAGTCCCGGGCCGACGTCCGTGATCGCCAGCGAGGCGTCCACGGCAATCACCACCCGGCGCCGCGGCGCGGCGTCCTCACCGGCCAGCAGCCGCAGGCTGTCCTCCCCCGCGCTGACCATGGCCGCGTATTCCAGTTCCTCGGTGTCGGCTTCGGCGAACCACTCCCGCAGCGCCGGTGTGAGCGTGTGGGCGATCCCGGCCGGGACGACCGACCGCTCGGCGTACCACGCCCGCAGCAGCGGTAGCGTGCCTGGAACGTACACCCGCATTCGTTTCGCCTTTCGCACCGCTACTCCTCAGTTGCCCCTGTACTCCTCAGTTGCCCCTGTGTGCCTACTCTTTCGCATCGCGAGCGGTTTGGGCGGTGTTTGAGCCAAATCGTGCGCTCACCGACTCATTCACCGGCCGCTGCGGCCAGCGCGGCCAGCGAACCGGGGACGGCGGCAGCCAGCCCGTGCACGTCCGGCAACGCTCCCGCGTCGGTGGTGAAGCCGACATGAATCTGCCCTCGATAGGAGGTGACACCGATGGACAACCCTTGCCAGGGGCTCAGCGGGATCACCGGATAGTTGGCACCCAGCCGGGCGCCCATCACGTAGCGGGCCTGCCGAGGTCCCGGTGCGTTGATGATCATCGTGTTGAACAGCCGGCGGGAAACCTGGGTGGCCAGCCGGGCCGCCAGGGTGTGCATCGTCGACGGGGCGAACCCCGCCAGGTCGGTCAGTTGGGCTGCGGGCACCGCAAGCAGACCGGTCACCGCCTGACCGACCGCGTAGGAGGTCTGGTGCAGACGCATCAGCGGGTTGGGTTCTCCGACAGGAAGATCCACCAGCACATCGGTCAGCACATTCCCGTCGCGGCCATGAATCGATTGAGCGGTCAATACCCGCAGCGACGGCATCAGGTAGGTGCCTTCGTGCAGGAGCCAGGTGCGTAGCGCACCGGCCAGCACGGTCAGCAGCACGTCGTTGACCGTGTGCCGGCAAGCGGTGGCGATCCGCCGGTACTGGCTCAACCTGGTCCGGGACACCGCGTACTGCCGGTGCGGTCCCACCTCGACGTTGAGCGGGCTGGCCGGCACCGTGCCGGCCGACCGGGCGGTGCGCAACACGATGCCCAGACCTTTGACCAGATGGCTTCCCACGGTGCGCAGATCCAGCAGGGGCTCGCCGGGCTCGGCCGCCGGCCGGCGGCTCACCGGCCGGGCCGGCACCGGATCGGGGTCGTGCCGGGCTCCGCTCAGCAGCAGGTGCAGTAGGTCCGGGGTGGTGTCGCCGTCGACCAGCGCGAGGTGAGTCCTGGTGAACAACGCGAACCCACCGCGAGGCAACCCCCGGATCAGGTCGATCTCCCACAGCGGGGCGCGCCGGTCCAGGGGCATCGGTTGTCGCTGCGCCACCAGGGTTTCCAGTGTGGACAGCGCTTGGGCCTGCGGCTGGCCGCGTGGGCTGCCGAACGCGGCCGGGTGGGTGGGACCCGCCGGCAGGTCGGCCAGGTGGTGTTCGTGGATGTGGGCGGCGGCGTCCAGGCGCGGCACGGGCACCCAGTGGGGCCCGCCGATGCCGTGCCTCACCCGGTGCCGGTACTTGCTGCGCGGACCGAGGACGGATTCGATGTGCTCGGCCAACGATGCGGCCGTGACCGGTTGGTCGGGCCGTTCGAACAGCGCCAACGAACCGGTGTGCGCCACCACCGGTGGGCTGTCCAACGCGATCAATGACTGCTCCAGCGGACTCAACCGCACCGGCCGGGGCGGCGGTGAAGTGGATGTCACCTGATTCCCCTCCCCGGCGCGGCACGCGCCACCGTGCGGCTGGCCGCCCATGCTAGTGCCCGGCCGCGAGCGCGGCCGGATCCCGTCAACGGCGAGCCACGATACGCCGACGGGCCGCCGGCGCCGCAGCGGGGCCGGAATCGGCGGTGATCCTGGCCAGGAGCTCGGTCATCGCCTGCACGGTGGCGGATTTGCTCCCGGCGGGGCGCCCGGCGAGCAATGCCGCGTCCAGGGCTTGCCGGTCGTCGGGGATGACGACGGGTTCGTGGACTGCGGCGTGGGTGCCCAGCAATGCCCGGGCCGATCGGGTGAAGCCGGGGCCCAGCGCCGAGCGCCGGGCGCCGGTGAGCACGACCACGGGCGCGCATCCGGGTACGGCCGTGCGCAACTGGTCGAGGCCGCGGATCAACCGGGCCAGGCCGAGCGGGTCCGCCCGGCCGACCACGACCACCTCGTCGGCCGCTCGCAGGGCCGACAGCGCGGCCATGTTCCGCCGGGGTGCCCGGGTGTCGTAGCTGAGTTCCTCGTCCTCTTCGATGACCGCGGCGGTGTCGACCACGGTCCAGGCACTGAGGGCCCGGGCGGCCGGCCACAAGCTGCTCAGCCCGGCCGCGGTGATCTCCGGCCAGCGGGCCGCATCGGGGATACCGGTCAGGACCCGCAACCGGTCCGCCGCGGTGACCGCGATCCGGGCCAGCACGTCGGCGCGCAACTGCCCGCCCACCGAGCTGCGGCAGGCGGCGGCCAGACCGGGCGCGTCGTCGAGAATGCCGAGCAGGTGGGCCACCGAGGCGCCGTAGCTGTCCGCGTCCACCAGCAACGTGTCCTGCCCGCCGGCCGCCAGCACGCTCGCGAGGTGCACGGCCACGGTGCTGCGCCCCGGTGCCCCGACCGGGCCCCAGACGGCCACCATGCGCCCAGCCGGGGTGTCGGATCCGTTGCCCTGCAGGGGAATCCGGGGTTTCCCCGGCTCGCGTGCCGATGCCGGGGCCGGCGGCTGCGGGCGGTCTTGGCTTGCCCCGGGAGCAGCCGTATCCGGCTCGGGTAGCCGCTCGCTTACTCGGCCGCTGCCCTGGCCCGGGATCGTGCCGGCGCCGGCCGGGCGGCTGGCGGCCAGCCCGGCCGGTGCCCCGCTCGCTCGATTGGCCAGGATCGCCAGCCGGCGCAGCGTGGCGGCGTCGCT
>PDSI01000024.1 GCA_002748415.1 Micrococcales bacterium
ATAGGCCCCGATCCGAGCCGCGAAGATCGCGTGCGTACCGCACTCGGCCAACGCCACCAGCCGCGCCTGGGGGAACGCGGCCTGCTCACCCTTGCGCACCCCCGGCCTGCCGAAGTGCTCCGCGTTGACCGGCGTGTCAGCCACATCCAGACAGGTGCCATCAACCGCGACCACCCGCCGCCCCGCCAACCACACCCCGGCAGTATCCGCACCACCGATCGGGCGAGCCACCCGGGCGAACAACGCCGCCACCGGCTCCGAACCCAACCGCCGACGCGCCTGAAAGATCGCCGACTTCGACGGCGGGGAGAACTCCTCGACCCACCCCGACGCCCACGACAGACCATCGGTCAACTGCGCGAACACATCCTCATACGACCCCTCCGAGTACAGCGCCATCCCGATCGCGAAGTACGCCATCACCCGCGCCGGCAGCGACCGATGCCGACGCTCCGTCCGACCAGTCTCCGCGATCACCGCATCGACAACACCAGGCGGGAACACCCGCGACAGCACTCCCACCGACACAAGATCCGAGAGCCGACGCTCAGACCCAGGCTTCTTCCACCCCGCACGCGGCATACCACCAAACTACACCCATACCCTCTTAACTGAACGGTATTGAGGCTAAACGTCCGCGAGTGGTGGGTTGCCCTGAGCGTTCGTGTGCGCTGCCGCGTCCCATGTCCGCGCGCACGCGACCCGAACGTTGGGCTGGGCATCATGCCTGATGATGCTCACCTTCTCAATCGCGGTGCTCATGTTCGGCTCGCTATGAGCCCGATGAAGCGTCGGTGCTTGTGGTCAGTACCCCGGTGAGGTACGCAGTGATGATCGCGCGTTCATCGACAACGGCGGTTCGGATGATGCGCTGCATCACGAGTGCATCAACGAGGCCGACGAGGTCGCGGGCATGTTGCTCGGGGTTGGCGGAACCGAGTGCACGGAGCAGTTCGATGGCTGCTCTGGTATGCGACTCCCGAACAGGCGGCCGGGCGGCCAGGGCGTGGCTCAGTTCCGGGTCGTTCTGGCACTCCAACAGCAGCACGAGCCGGGCGCGGTGCTCGTCCGCGCGTTTCATCGTGGCATCGAGCCCGGCGACCAGCATGCCCGCCGCATCCTGCGCAGTCAGGGCTCCGTCTGCTCGCAGCATCGAGAGATCGTCGATCCTGCGCGTGCCCAACCGGTCGACGATGAGGGCGATCAAGTCCCGTCGAGTCCGCGCGTAGTACGAGGTGGAGCCGTCGGCCAAGCCGAGCTTGCGATCGACGTTCAGGTGGGTGAGCGCCCGAGCCCCGCTCGTCGCAAGAATCTGGACGCCAGCGTCCGCGATCTCCGTGCGGCGGTCTGCCATGTCGTTGCCACCTTCGGAGCTCAAGCCGTTCTCTTCTCTACTTTCGTAGAGTAGCACGGCGCCCAGCACACTATGGACGTAGAGGAGGAGGGGCCGCCGGTGGTTCTGTGGTTCGACGACATCACAACCGCCGACCGAGAGCGTGTCGGAGGAAAGGGCGCCAACCTCGGCGAATGTGCGCGGGCGAGCCTGCCCGTGCCGCCCGGGTTCTGCGTCACCACGGAGGCCTACCGGCAAGCGACCACTGGGCTGTCAGGCGCCCTGGGCGCCGATGCAGCATGCGGGGACGCCGCCGCGATTCGCCAACGGATTCTCACCCTGCCGATACCGGAAGCCGTCGAGGCCTCCATTAGCGAGGCGTACACCGAACTGGGAGCGCCGGTGGTGGCCGTGCGTTCATCGGCAACGGCCGAGGACTTGGCGGACGCAAGTTTCGCCGGGCAACAAGACACCTACCTTGGCGTGCTCGGCATCGACTGGCTTCTGGATGCGGTGCGCCGATGCTGGGCGTCGCTGTGGACCGACCGAGCGGTCGACTATCGCCGTCAGCAGGGCGTGTCCACCGAGGGATTGGCGTTGGCCGTCGTGGTACAGACGTTGGTGCCCGCCGACACCGCCGGGGTGCTGTTCACCCGGAATCCCGTCACCGGCGATGAATCGACGATGCTGGCCAGTTCCTCCTACGGCCTCGGTGAATCCGTCGTTGCCGCACTGGTAACACCGGACACGTTCTCGCTGTCGCGCGGCCCACGAGCGGTGTCGAGCAGGGAGATCGGCTCGAAGCAGACCCGCATCGACCAGGTTCCAGGCGGTGGAACGATCACCACCGATGTCCCAGAACGCGACCGGGCCCGACAAAGCCTCACGGACACACAATTGCTGCGACTGCTTGCTCTGGGCGAACGGGTGGAAGCCCACTATCAGGTTGGGCAGGACATCGAGTGGGCCTTCGCCGGCGACGAGTTGTACCTGCTACAGGCGCGGCCGATCACGACCAGCACCACCCACCCGCGAGGTCACGCCCCGGTCGAGGGACGCATCGCACCAGCGTTGCGCAACGCCGTCATCGAGCACTTCCCCGCGCCCTTCCCGCTCGATCTATATGCGGTGCATCGGGTCATGGACGCACTCGGCCAACTGATGCGCCTGCTCGGCCTTCGTCCCATCGAAGCGACCTCGCTCATCCGGGGCGACGACGACGGCATCATCGGCACCAATGTCGCCAAGCCCGACCTCAGCCCGGGATTGCTGGTGCGGCTGCCGAGGATGATGGCTGCGGGGGCGCGCTACGACCCGTCAAGGTGGCCGGAGGACGAGGCCACGTTCCGCGAACGGGTGAATGAGATGGCCGTGCGGGCACAGGAACTACCCGCAGCCGCGGACGATGCCTCGCTGCAATTGGTTCGCGAGGCGGCCGCCGAGGTCGTATCGATCTCGGTCACCCGCTACTCAAGATACGCGCTGCCTATGTTCCTCAACCTGGCCATCGCATCGGTGTTGATCAGCCTGGCCAGGCAACACCACACGACGAAGCCCCAAGACCTCTACCTGGGCGCACCCTACAAGACGGCCGAAATCACCACCGCAGTAGCCGAACTCGCCGCGACCGCCCGCGGCCAGGGCATCGCCGACACCATCGTCGCTGCGGAGCCGGGAGCGGTCGGCGCGGCGCTCGCGTCGGATGTTCATGGGCCAGAGTTCCAGGCCCACGTAGCCGTCTTCTTGGCCGAGCACGGGGCCAGAACCCCAAAACCGTGGCTGCCGTTCTCCAACCGCTCCTGGCGCGAGGAACCCGAGGCGCTCTTCGCTCTACTGGCGGCCTCATTGCGGGGCACCCACAGCAAACAGAACCAGCCGAGCGATCCGGCCCCAGGGGTCGAGCGGCGGTTGCCGCGGTTCTTGCGGCGGTGGTGGCGCACCAACACCAGCAGGCTCCGCGCCCGTCACGTCGCACGCGAGGGTTCGCTGTATCTGGTCGAGGAGTTCTTCTGCGTCGCCCGCGCCGGCATGGACGAGATCGCGCGTCGTCTGGTCGACCGGCGCCAACTCGAAACCACCGACGACCTGCGTTTCCTCTATTTCCAGGAGGTGGACGAGGCCACCCCCAACCCCCACATTCACAACAGGAGAGCCCGTATTCGGCGGGGTCGACCAGCGCGATGCCCCTTTCCACGTCGGCCATCAGGAGCAGGGAATCTCCCGGCCCGAGGCCGAACATGTCCCGTACTTCCTTCGGGATCACGATCTGCGACTTCGGGCCGAGTCGCACCGTATTGATCCATTTACCGTCCGGCCGCACGTTACTGATCCACGCGTCCAGAGTAGTACTATTCTTACTTTTTTACCAGATGCTCGACTGGCAGCGCGTACCCTGCGCGCTGATCCCGCACGACCCTTCAGTGTCGGGCTCGCCTCAGAGATGGTGTTGCAGCGCACCGATGCACTGGGACTGCGCACATGTGCACGATCACAGGTGAGTGTGTTTGCAGTACCTCGGCTAGCCCAGCTCGACGTGGGCGGTGACGTAGTCCGAGGGCAGCTTGGGTTCGCAGGTTCAGTTCCCGGACGAGTTCACGCGTCGGCGCGAGCACTCGCTCACCTTCGGCCGGAAGGCCGACGCGCAGAACCGGACGTCTACCACGGCCACGACGACTGCCCGACCGGCCAGCGGATTCCGGCGCGCAACCGCGTCGCCGGCACCGGTGGGTACCAGAGCCCCTGACGCTGCACACATGCAGGTCAGGGGCCCTTTCGGCGTGACGATGCCGGTCAGCAGTCGTAGTACATCTCGAACTCATGCGGGTGCGGACGAAGGCGGACCGGGTCGATCTCCATCGAGCGTTTGAAGTCGATCCAGGTCTCGATCAGGTCCGGGGTGAAAACGTCTCCCTCGGTGAGGAAGTCGTGGTCGGTCTCCAACCGGTCGAGCACGGCGGGCAGCGACGACGGTACCTGGTCGATGGCTGCGTGCTCCTCCGGCGGCAGCTCGTACAGGTCTTTGTCGATGGGGTCGGCCGGCTCGATCCGGTTACGGATGCCGTCCAGGCCTGCCATCAGCATCGCCGAGAACGCCAGGTACGGGTTGCAGGAGGGGTCGGGCACCCGGAACTCGATCCGCTTGGCCTTCGGGTCGGACCCGGTGATCGGGATCCGGATACAGGCCGAACGGTTGCGCGCCGAGTACACCAGGTTCACCGGCGCCTCATAGCCCGGTACCAGCCGGTGGAAGCTGTTCAGCGTCGGGTTGGTGAACGCCAGCAGCGACGGGGCGTGCTTGAGCAGCCCACCGATGTACCAGCGGGCGGTGTCGGACAGGCCGCCGTACCCCCGCTCGTCGTAGAACAACGGCTCGCCGTTCTTCCACAGTGACTGGTGACAGTGCATACCGGACCCGTTGTCGCCGAAGATCGGCTTCGGCATGAACGTGACGGTCTTGCCGTGCGCGTGTGCGACGTTCTTGATCACGTACTTGAACAGCTGCACCTTGTCGCCGGACTTGCCCAGGGTGTCGAACCGGTAGTTTATCTCCGCCTGGCCCGCGGTGCCCACCTCGTGGTGGCTGCGCTCGACCTGCAGGCCGAGCTTGTCCAGCTCCACGCACATCGCATCGCGCAGGTCCGCGTAGTGGTCCACCGGTGGAACCGGGAAGTACCCGCCCTTGTACGGGGTCTTGTGGCCCAGGTTGCCGCCGTCCTCGGCCCGGCCGGTGTTCCACGCGCCCTCGATGGAGTCGATGTAGTAGTAGCCGGAGTGCTGGTTGGTCTCGAACCGCACGTCATCGAAGATGTAGAACTCGGCCTCCGGGGCGAAGAACGCGGTGTCGGCGATGCCGGTGGACTTCAGGTACGCCTCGGCTTTCGCGGCTACCTGGCGTGGGTCGCGGGAGTACGGCTCATCGGTCAGCGGATCGACGATGGAGAAGTTCATGGTGAGCGTCTTGGCGGTACGGAACGGGTCGATGAAGGCGCTGTCCACGTCCGGGATCAGCTTCATGTCCGACTCGTTGATCGCCTGGAATCCACGGATCGACGACCCGTCGAACATCGCGCCTTCGGTGAAGAAGCTCTCATCGACCGAGGCGGCGGGGACGTTGAAGTGCTGCATGACCCCAGGTAGGTCACAGAACCTGATGTCGAGGAACTCAATCTGCTCGTCGGCGAGGTACTTCATGACCGCGGGGGCATCGGTGAACATGGGGTGGTGGTGTCCTCTCTGCTGGCATTGGCTGCGGCGAGTTGAGCGCGTCGCAGCGGCAACTTGACGCTATGCATCGCCGATTAACCGGCCGTCACCACTGTGTTTCGGGTGTGTTACACACCGGGTGGGGCTCGGATCGTCGAGCTATGCATGTGCGGCTACGCTGCCGGTGTGACCACCCCGGAGCAGGCCCAGTCATCGCAACCGCGCAAGCGCCGGGAAACCGAATCAGCCTATCGTGATCGGGTGGCTGCTCACAGTGACGATATGCGCGCAGGCGGGCCACCGCCCGCGGCGCGTGTGGATCCGGTGAGCCTGCTGCGGCGGATCATCGGCCTGGTCGTGGACTGGGGACTGGCCCGGCTGGTCTCGGTAGCGTTCTTCGACGACTCGGCGGTGGCGACGCTGGTGGTGTTCTTCGTCGGCACGGCGGTGCTGGTGGGCACCTGGGGGGCCACGTTCGGGCACGTGCTGGTCCGGGTGCGGGTGGTCCGCGAGGACGGCGGCTGGGCCGGCCCGCTGCGGACGCTGGTGCGCACGCTGGCACTGTGCTTGGTGCTGCCCGCGGTGCTGACGGATGCGACCGGGCGCCGGTTCCACGACAAATGGGCGGGAACCGTGCTGGCCCGGATGGGAACCTGACCCGGGCGTGAACGCGGTCCGGCCCACCGGAATGGGGCCCGGGCCGGGGCGGTCTACCAGAACTGTTGGTGGGTCCGCCTACAGTCTTTCTTGTGGTTCAGCGAGAGCACGTAGAGCGCCTGCGCGAGCGGCATCCGGCCTGGCGGTTGCTGCGGGCGGACAGCGCCGCACTGGTGATCGGGTTCCTCGGCCGCCTGTTCGTGGAGGACAACGCTCGCTCGGTGGCGGCCGACGTGCTGGCATCCGCGTTGGACGACGAGTTGTACGACATCAACCAGCAGGCTGAGCCACCGCTGTATCCGCGAGCCGCCAAGGACTACCTGGACGACTGGGTCGACGCGGGCTGGTTACGCAAGTACTACCCCGGCGATGCGGACGAGCCCCACTTCGATGCCACTCCGGCATTGGAGAAGGCGGTCGCCTGGGTGGGGTCGTTGGCCGAGAAGTCGTTCGTCGGCACGGAGTCCCGGCTGAACACCATCGTCGACCTGTTGCGGCAGATGGCGTTCGGGGCGGAGACCGACCCGCAGGCACGGCTCGTCGAACTGCACCGGCGGCGGGCCGAGATCGACGCCCAGATCGAGCAGGTCGAGTCGGGAGTGGTCGACCTGCTCGACGACACCGCTCTGCGGGACCGGTACCAGCAGTTCGCCGAGACGGCCCGGCAGCTGCTCAGCGACTTCCGCCAGGTCGAGGCCAACTTCCGCGACCTGGACCGATCCATGCGGGCCAAGATCGCCGGTTGGTCCGGGTCCAAGGCGGATCTGTTGGCCGATGTCCTCGGCGGACGGGCCCAGATCACCGAATCCGACCAGGGCCGTAGCTTCCAGGCATTCCATGACTACCTGCTGTCTTCGGCCAGGCAGGACGAGCTGGAAGAGCTGCTCGGCCGGGTGCATGCGGTTCCCGCGATCGAGGCCGACCGGCGGATGCGGCACGTCCATCAGGACTGGCTGGATGCGGGGGAGCAGACCCAGGCGATGGTTCGCCAGCTCTCCGAGGAGCTTCGGCGCTTCCTGGACGATCAGGTCTGGCTGGAGAACCGGCGGGTCATGGAAGTGCTCAAGAGTATCGAGCACCATGCGTTGCAGCTGCAGGATGAGCCCAAACCGGGCATCACCACCAGTATCGACGACCTGCGGGCCACGGTGACACTGCCGTTCGACCGGCCGTTGTACGCCCCAGCCGGCGGCGCGGGGGTCGATTCGTCGCTGTCCGGCCAGCCGGCCGACCAGGTTGATGCGACCGTCTTGTACACCCAGCAGTACGTAGACACCGACCGGCTAATGCGCCACCTGGCCGGCAGCCTCGCCGGGCACGACCAGGTCGGACTGGCCGCGGTGATCGGGGCTCAGCCGTTGGAGCAGGGGCTGGCCGAGCTGGTGGCCTACCTGGCCACCGAGCTACCCGGAGTCAGCCAGGTGGTCGACCACGCCGGCAGCGATGTCATCACCTGGCGTGACGAGAGTGGGGAACGCGACGCCGCCCTGCCGCGTGTGACGTTCGTCCGTACGCGGGAGAACCCGTGAGCAAGGAGGACCGGTGAGCGAAAGCCGTGACGTTACCGAATACGCCCTGTCCCGGGTGGTGGTCAACCTACTGAAGGGGGTTGTCTACCAGGACACCCATGCCGGGCTGTGGCAGGAGATGCGAAGCCAGCGCGCCCGGGTGAGCGACTACGTTCGCGTGCTCGGTCTGCAGCTGGTGGTCGACGAGTCGGAGGGATACGCCTACCTGGCTTCGCTGGATCTCGGGGACGCGAACGTTCCCCGGTTGGTGGCCCGGCGCCCGCTGGGCTACCACGTCAGCCTGCTCCTGGCTCTGCTGCGCAAGCGAATGGCCGAACTCGACGCCCAGGGCGGGGATACCCGGCTCGTGCTGACCCGGGACCAGATCGTCGACATGCTGCGCATCTATCTGCCCGAGACCGGCAACGAGGCCCGGCTGCTCGCCCAGATCGACGGGCACATCAAGAAGACGGTAGAGCTCGGTTTCCTGCGCCCACTGCGTTCGTCCGCAGGCGGGTTCGAAGTGCGGCGCATCATCAAGGCCTTCGTGGACGGGCAGTGGCTGGCCGATCTCGACGCTCACCTGACCGACTACCTGGCCGGGCGGGATGCCGGTGACCCTGGGCGCGGCCCGGCCGGGTCCGGGCAGGCCCACCAGGACGTGGAGGCCCCGGCATGAGGGAGGTCACCCCGTGAGTCTGTTCTCCGCATTCGACCTGCCCGACGACCCACGCAGCCCCACCCCCGGTTACCGCCTGCACCGGCTGGAATGGCTGAACTGGGGCACCTTCGACGGTGATGTGCACCACCTGGAACTCAACGGGCGTAACACGTTGCTCACCGGCGACATCGGGTCGGGAAAGTCCACGATCGTCGATGCCGTCACCACCCTGCTGTTGCGCCCGGACCGCATCTCCTACAACAAGGCCGCCGGGGCCGATGTGCGGGAACGCACCCTGCGTTCGTACGTGCAGGGGCACTGGAAAACCGAACGCAACGAGGCCACCGGCACGTCCCGTCCGGTCGCCCTACGCGGGGACACCGCCTACAGCGTGCTGCTCGCCGTGTTCGCCAACCAAGCACTCGACCAGCAGGTCACCGTGGCGGTCGTGCTGTGGCTCAGTGGTTCCCGGGAGGGACAGCCGCTGAGGTTCTACGCGGTCGACACCCGGCGAGCGCTGGGCATCGCCGAGCATTTCACCGGGTTCGGCAGCAAGGTGGCCGGCCTGAAGAAGCGGCTGCGGGCCGACGGTGTGGCGGTGCTGGACTCGTTCGCCGACTACGAGAAGCAGTACCGGCGGGCACTCGGGATTCCCTCCGCCCAGGCGATGGAACTGCTGCACCAGACCATCTCGATGAAATCGGTCGGCAGCCTGAACGAATTCGTCCGGGCGCACATGCTCGAGCCGTTCGACGCGGCGGCACGAGTGCGGGCCCTCATCGGTCACTTCGAAGACCTCAACGCCGCGCACGACGCGGTGGTGCGGGCCCGGCTGCAGCTGGAGCGCCTGGACCCGGTGCTTGCCGTCTGCGACGAACACGCGGACGTCGCGGCCAGGCTGGCGGCCCTGAAAGCCGAGCAGCAGGCGCTGGACCAGGTGGCCTGGCACCGGCGGCGAGAGCTGCTGCAGGCCGCCCAGGAGCAGGCCGAGGACAACCTGCGCACGCACGAGCGCCGGCTGGCGGAGGTTACCGAGCAGGGTGCCCAGCTGCAACGTCAAGAGCATGGTGTGCGAGAGGCCAGGGCTGGGTTCGCCGACGGACGGCTCGGGCAGCTGGAGACCGAGCTCGGTTACCAGCACCGGTTGCGTGACTCCCGCCGGGCCGCGGCGAATCACCTCAACGCCCGGTTGACCGCCGCCGGGTTGCCCGGCATCGAGCACCCCGACGACATCACGGCCCGGCTGGGTCAAGCGCGCACCGAGCTGGACCGGGTGCGCCGGGCCCAGGAATCCGGCGCGGACGAACTGGCCACCCTGGAGGCGGACCGGCGTGGACTGGACCAGGACGCCCGGGCCGTCAACGACGAGCTCCGTAGCCTGCGCGGGCGGCGCTCCAACATTCCCACCCACCTGATCCAGCTGCGGGACCGGCTGTGCACGGACCTCGGCCTGACCACGCAGGACGTGCCGTTCATCGGCGAACTGATCCAAGTGCGCGACCGGGAACGGGACTGGCAGGGAGCCGCAGAACGAGTGTTGCGCGGTTTCGGCCTGTCCCTGGCGGTCCGCGAACAGCACTACGCGGACATCTCCACCTGGATCAACGACCACCACCTGGGCACCCGGCTGGTGTACCTGCGGGTCGGCGCCCGGCCACGGCCACCGGCCGATCCCGGTCCCGTGGCCCCCGATGCCGAATTGCTCGCCGACAAACTCCAGGTCGCCGACGGGGACTTACGTACCTGGGTGCTGACCGAGTTGTCGCATCGTGCCGGGCACGTGTGCGTGTCGTCGATGTCGCAGTTCCGGCGACTGTCCCGCGCGGTGACCGTCAACGGACTGGTGAAGTCCGGCGACCGGCACGAAAAGGACGACCGGCGCCGCGTGGACGATCCCAGCAACTACGTGCTCGGCTGGTCGAACACCCAGAAGGTGGACGCCCTCCTGGCGCATGCCGGCCGGGTGAAGTCAGAACTGGACAAGAACCACCAGCGCATCGCCGAGCTGCGGCAACAGCGACGGCTGGACACCGAACGCCGCGACCAGCTGAGCGCGATCGACGCCGTCGACCCCGATTCGCTGAACTGGTGGGCCGCGGTACGCAGCATCGCCGCCCTGGAAACCGAACAACGCCAACTCGAGGAATCCTCCGGCGAACTCGCCGAGCTGAGCACTCAGCTGGCCACGATCCAGGACCAGCGGCGGTCCAACGACAAGACGCGCGACCAACTCCAACAAGAAGTGGGTGCACTGAAGGGAGAACTGTCCCGGACCGTCCGGGAGATCGCTCACCTCACCGATCGGCTGGCTGCCTGTCCAGAGGTGAACCCTGCCGTGCAACAGGCGGTGCTTGCCCGGCTGGGGCCGGTCACCACCCCGGCCGAATGCGTCGAAGCCGCCGATGCCGCGGGCCGGCAGCTCGCCGCGCAGATCAACCGGACCGCGGACCGCAAGGGGCCGCTGGAATCCCGGGCCGTCCGGTTGATGGCCGCCTTCCAGGCGGACTACCCGGTGGAAACCAACGAACTCGATGCCTCGATCGACTCCGCCGGCGGGTACCGGCAACTGCACGACCGGCTGGCCGAGGACGACCTGCCCCGGTTCGAGACCGACTTCAAACGGGCCCTGAACAGCGAGACCATCAAGGAGATCGCGGGTTTCCAGGCGCAACTGCGCCGGCAGCTGACCACCATCAAGGAGCGGGTGCGACTGATCAACGACGCGTTGCGGTCGATCAACTACAACGACCAGCCCGACACCTACATCACCTTGGAATACCGCGACACCCCGAACGTGGACATCCGGGACTTCCGGCGCGACCTGGCCGAATGCACCAGTGGCATCGTCGGTTCCGAGGACGACGACCAGTACTCCGAGACCAAGTTCTTGCAGGTGCAACAGCTCATCTGCCGGTTCAAGGGCCGCGACGGCTTCGCCGATGCCGACCGGGCCTGGATGCGTCGCGTCACCGACGTGCGGAACTGGTTGTGGTTCAGCGGATGCGAACGCTACCGCGACGACGACACCGAGCGGGAGACGTTCTCCGACTCCGACGGCAAGTCCGGCGGCCAGAAGGAAAAACTCGCCTACACCATCCTCGCCGCGGCGCTCACCTACCAGTTCAAGATCGACCCCGGATCCGCAGACTCGAAGACGTTCCGGTTCGCCGTCATCGACGAAGCCTTCGGGCGTGGGTCGGATGCCTCCACCCGGTACGCGCTCAACCTGTTCGCCCGGTTCGGGTTGCAGCTTCTGGTGGTCACGCCGTTGCAGAAGGTGCAGGTCATCGAGCCGTACGTGTGGCAAGTCGGGTTCGCGGCCAACCCGCACGGCAACCGGTCGCAGCTGCTCAACATGACCATCAGCGAATACCGCGAAGGAGTGCGCCGCGCCCGCACCCCGGTGGCGGCTCAGGCACTGTGAACCAACCCATGAAGAGCGCCGTCCATCCCCCGTCCGCGCCGTGGACCCGAATCGAGGACGTCCGGGCAAAACTGCTGCGGCGGTGGGATTCCGGTATCTGGTTGCGGCAGGTCGTGGCCGGTGAAGAGTTTCAGCCGGTGACGGTACGGCTACGGGCACCGAGTGCGAACGAGATCAACGACCGGCTCGACGCCGTACGCGCCTGGGTCGCCGCCATCCGCGCCGGCGCCCGGCCCCGTGGGGGAGGAGACGACTGGTACGACATCGAGTGGCGCCGGGTGGGCGGACGCGGGCTCGGCTCCAACGAACTGCCGGCCAGGATCCGGTTCGAACTGCGGGAGAACCTGTTCCGGTTCCTCGGGGTGCAACACGACGCGGACCGGTTCGTCGGCCTGGTCGGCCTCGCCCGGGAACGTGACATGCCGGTGCAAGACTGGTTGCTGCGCTCACCACGGCGCGCGCTGCAGATCGCCGACCACTGGCCACACCTGCTGGACGCGGTCGAATGGCTACGAGCCAACGCCGGGCGGGACGTCTACCTGCGCCAGATCGACGTGCCCGGGGTGGACACCAAATTCGTCGAACGGCATCGCAAAACGATCACCGCGCTGCTGGACCAGTGCCAGGCCGCTCAGGTCAGCAGCCGGCGCAACGACGTGGCCGCCCGGCTCGGACTGCGCACCCGGCCTGTCTTCGTCCGCAGCCGGATGCTGGACGAAACCCACTGGCTGGCCGACGGGATCGGCGACTGCTACCTGCGTGTGGAGGAACTGGCCAGCCTGCGCCCACCGGCCGACCAGGTGGTGATCGTGGAGAACGAGATCAACTACCTCACCCTGCCACCGGCGGAACGGGTGCTGGCCATGTTCGGCAAGGGATACGACGTCGAGCGGTTCGCCCGCCTGCCCTGGTTGGCCGGCCTGCCCGTCGTGTACTGGGGAGACCTGGATACCCACGGCTTCCAGATCCTGGACCGGCTACGCCAGCACCTACCGCACGCGCACTCCGTCCTCATGGACCTCGACACGCTGCTGGCCCATCCCGACCGGTGGGGCACCGAGAACGAACCGACGTTCGCCCCGAAACCGCGGCTGACCGCAGGTGAACTGACCGCCTACGACTACCTCATCGACCACGGCACCGGCGACAAACCACTACGGCTGGAACAAGAACGCATCGACTACGGCTATGCCGCCCGGGCGGTGCTGGCGGCGGTCGGAACACCCCGTGGCCCGGCCACACCGTGAGCGGGCCGCCGCCGCGGCGGGCACATGACGCCCCACGGTTCGTTACCCCACGGTGGCTGGAGCGACTCGAAAAACCTGAGCCGGTCCAAGGGCTGGTTGCCGAGTTCGTCGACGAGCACCGCGATCAGCGCCCTGGTCACGGCGAGCACCCTCAGGTGGTCAGTACCAGGTCCGCGTGCGTGCGCGGGTCATCGCGGCGCAGGTAGGCGTCCTCGGCACCTGCCCACGTCTGCCACCAGTCCTGAACCGATGGCCCGTCCCGGCCGTGCACGCGCTCCCACCGGGTGGCATCGTCCGCGTCACAGTAGATTCCGGTGTCCAGGAACGGGCGGATCCGAGCGGCCAGCGCACCCACTCCCTCGACGATCAGCACATCCGCCGCCGCCAGGTCACGGGCGGCACCCCACCGGCCGCGGTGCCAGTCCCAGACCGGGTAGGTCGCTGTGCCGTCGGCCCGGTACCGCATCAGAGTCATTGCCGCTGTGGTGATCCCGTCCCGCAGGCCGTGCCAGCCGGGGTACAGGTCTTCCATCGCCAGCACACTGCACCGCTGGTCAGCCGACAGTGCGGCCGCCAGCAGCGCGGCAAGACCGGTCTTACCCGCCCCGCTGCGGCCGTCGATGCCGATGATGTGGGTGTGCACCGGGCCATCGTGCCAGGGCGGGTGCGGCCCGGCCCACCCGGGCGCATTACGATGCGACGGTGGTGCTGTCACCGTCCCAGCGGGATCTGGTCGTAACCTGGTTGCCGGGCGCCGAGCTGTTGGCCGACTACAGCCGGGATCTGGTGGACACCACGCTGTTGCATTTGCGCTACCAGGGGCAGGAGCTGGCCGTGAAGGCATCCGGCTCGTTGGACCGTCATATCAGCCGGGAGATCAGTGCGCATCTGCGGTGGACCGGACCGTTGTTGCCGGACTGCGCACCGATGCTGATGCACGCCGAGCGGTCCGAGCGCATTCTGGTGACGACGTGGCGGCCGGGAGACCTGGTGCAGGGACACCCGGCCGAGTGGTCCCCCGACACCTACCGGCAGGCCGGGGAACTGCTGGCCCGCTTCCACGCGCAGGACAGCCGCATCGACAAATGGTGGCATGCCCGGCAACGGGACCGGATCGCCACCTGGCTGGACCGGCCGCATCGCATCCCCGCCGACCAGGTGTGCCGGATACGGTGCCGGCTGCGCGACTGGCGCACCGACCCGGTCCGGGTAGTTCCCACCCACGGGGACTACCAGCCGCGGAACTGGTTGATCGACGACGCGGGCCGCCTGGCGGTCATCGACTTCGGCCGGGCGGCGTGGCGCCCGGCCGCCACCGACCTCAGCCGGCTGGAGGCCCAGCAGTGGCGCGACCAGCCGGCACTGGCCGAGGCATTCTTCGCCGGCTACGGCCCAGACCCCCGGCCCGAGTGGTGGGCCCAGGTGCAGCTGGCCGAGGCCGTCGGCACCGCAGGGTGGGCCGCCCGCGTCGGCGACGAAGCGTTCGAGCGGCAGGGGCTACGGATGGTGCGCGAGGCGTTGGCGCGGGAAGTGGAAGGTGCCGTCCGCTGTTGAGCACCGACCCGCCCGTCATCGAATCGTTCCCGGCCGCCGAGCGGGCTGTCGCAGAGCTGTTCGATGCGGCGGCCGGCAAACCCGTGGTGGTGCTCACGGGCGCCGGCCTGTCGACCGAGTCCGGCATTCCGGACTACCGGGGGGTCACCGGCCGGGCCCGCCCGGCCTCGCCGATGACCTACCAGGAGTTCACCGGGTCGGCGCCGGCCCGGCGCACGTACTGGGCCCGCAGCCACATCGGGTGGCGCACCATCGCCGAGGCCGAACCCAACGAGGGGCACCACGCGGTCGCCCAGCTGCAGCAGTCCGGGCGGGTGGGCACCGTGATCACCCAGAACGTCGACGGGCTGCACCAGGCCGGCGGTGCGGGCGAGGTGATCGAACTGCACGGCAATCTGGACCGGGTGGTATGCCTGGACTGCGGGGACACCAGTTCCCGCGCCGAACTCGAGGCCAGACTGACCGCGGCCAACCCGTACCTGGACGACATGATTCACGCGGCGCGCACCGACGTGAAACCGGACGGCGACGTGGACCTGAGCGAGGACCTGGTCGAACGGTTCCAGGTGCGCGGGTGCGTAGCCTGCGGTGGCAGGCTCAAACCGGACGTCGTGTTCTTCGGCGAGTCCGTACCCAAATCGCTTGTCAAGCATTGTTTCTCACGGGTGGAAACCAGCGGAGCAGTGCTGGTTCTCGGGTCTTCACTGGCGGTTATGTCCGGGTACCGGTTCGTGCGCCGGGCCGGCAAACTGGGCATTCCCGTCGGAATCGTCAACCAGGGACAGACCAGAGGCGACCACGAGGCACACTTCCGGGTAAACCTGCCTTTGGGCCAGACGTTGTGCCGAATCGTTGCGCACTTCGCACGCTCGGCGGCGCCACCGCCCGGTCATCGGCCATGATAGATGCCGTGACCATGTCCGATCGTGAACACAATGCCCGGCGTTTCGCCCGCTGGACCCGCGAGGTGCAGGCCGCTTTGCCGGGACCGCTCAAGCGACTACCGGATACATTCATCGGTTTCGCAGCCATCAACCTGTTCACTTTCTCCGTCGACATGGTGCTGTTGTGGATCACCCACGGCCTCTGGGGATTCCCTTACCCGTTCGCCGTGACCATCAGTTACGGTGCCGCGTCGGTGCTGGCGTTCGCCCTGAACAAGATCCTGAATTTCCGCAGCCACGGTTTCGTGGAGGAACAGTCCAGTGAGTTCGCCGTCGTCATCATCAGCAACTATGTGATCTGGATCCTGCTGCTGTCCTCCTTGCTGGAGTACATCGGGGTGCACTACCTGGTGGCGCGAGTCACCGCAGCCTGTATCGAGGGCCTGTACATCTACATTCTCTCCCGGGTCTGGGTGTTCAGGCTGCGCCGCATGACTGCGGCCCGCAGAGCCAGAGAACTGCGCCGGCGCAAGCTGAGTGCCAAGGCGGCTACCGCGGCCCGGGCCGTACGCCACCCCCGCCGCGCCAAGGCCCAGGCCAGCCCCCGCCGGGTGCTCTGATTCCGGCCGGGGCGGGCCCTTGCCCGCTGCGGCGCCAGGCGCCCTGCCGCAAGACCGGCGGACCGGCTATTCTCGCCACACCGAACTATTCTGGCCACAAGGACGTCGCGAAACCCGCGGGCGGGATGTGTCATGAAGACTGGTGTACCCACCGAAGTCAAGAACAACGAGTACCGGGTGTCGCTGACACCTGCCGGGGTGCGTGAACTCGTCCGCCACGGCCACCAAGTCTTCGTCCAGGCGGGCGCGGGGGAGGGGTCCTCCTTCCACGATCAGGAATATGCCGCGGCCGGCGCCGAACTGCTCGGCACTGCCGCGGAGGTCTGGGAACAGGCCGAGATGATCGTCAAGGTCAAGGAACCCACCGCAGCCGAGTATCCGCTCATGCGGGAGGGCCAGATCCTCTACACCTACCTGCACCTGGCCGCCAACGAGGCACTGACCAAGGAACTGCAGAAGCGCAAAGTGGTCTGTGTGGCCTACGAAACCGTGCGCCGTGACGACGGGTCGCTGCCCCTGCTGGCACCGATGAGCGAGGTCGCCGGGCGGTTGGCACCGCTGGTCGGCGCACACACCCTGATGGCCCCCGAGGGCGGGCGCGGCGTGCTACTCGGCGGCATCCCCGGCGTGCCCGCCGGACAGGTGGTCATCCTCGGCGCGGGGGTGGCCGGCATCAACGCGGCCGAGATAGCGCTGGGCATGCAGGCCGAGGTCCGGCTGCTGGACACCAACGTGGACCGGCTGCGCCAGATCGACGCCGTCTACCGGGGCCACTGCCACACCATCGCCGCCAACGACACCGAGATCGAAGCGGCCGTCAGCACCGCCGACCTGGTTATCGGGGCCGTCCTGGTCGCCGGCGCCAAAGCACCCAAGCTGATCAGCAACGACCTGGTTTCCACGATGCGCCCCGGCAGCGTGCTGGTTGACGTCTCCATCGACCAGGGCGGCTGCTTCGAGGACAGCAGGCCCACCACCCACGCCGAACCCACCTTCACGGTGCACAACTCGACGTTCTACTGCGTGGCCAACATGCCCGGCGCGGTGCCGCGCACCAGCACCATCGGCCTCACCAACGTCACCCTGGCCGGAGCGGTCGCCCTGGCCGACAAAGGCTGGCGGCAAGCCCTGCTGGACGACGCGGCACTGTCGCAGGGGCTGAACGTCGCCGACGGGGCCGTGGTCAACCAGCCGGTGGCGACCGCGCACGGCCTGGAGCACACCGAACTCGGGGAGGTCCTCGGCCGAGAATGACAGCAGCGCCACCCACCTCGGCCGCCGCAGGCGAGATCCCCACCACGTTGACCCGGCCGATGCGTGAGTACTTGAATCACCTGGCCGTGGAGCGGGGCCTGGCCGCCAACACCCTGGCCGCCTACCGGCGTGACCTGACCCGGTACACCGAGTTCCTCACCGGCCGGGGAATCACGGGCCTGGCCGAGGTGACCGAGACGGACCTGACCGAGTTCGTGGTGGTGCTGCGCGACCAGCCACCGCACGGTTACGGGCTGACGGCCTCCTCGACGGCCCGTACCGTGGTGGGGGTGCGAGGGTGGCACCGGTTCGCCCACGCTGAGGGCGACACGCCCACCGACCCGAGTGTCGACATCAGCCCACCGGCCACCGGGCAACGGTTGCCGAAGGCGATCAGCGTCGACGCGGTACAGCGCCTGCTGGATGCGGCCGGGCGGGGCGACCCGCCGATGTCGCTGCGCAACCGGGCGCTGCTGGAACTGCTGTACGCCACCGGGGCGCGGATCAGCGAGATCGTGGGGCTGGACATCGATGACCTGCCGGCCGATCTCGGTTGGGCGGCCCAGGCAAGCCTGGACACCCCAGGTGGCACCGGTGCCGATGCGATGCCGGTCACCGTCCGGCTGCTGGGCAAGGGCGGCAAGGAACGGGTGGTACCGCTCGGCAGCTACGCGGTGACCGCCCTGACGGCGTGGCTGGTACGCGGCCGGCCGGTACTGGCGGCCAAGGGCAAGGCCGGCGCGGCGGTGTTCCTGAACGCCCGTGGGGGCCGGTTGTCCCGGCAGAGCGCGTGGGCGGTGCTGCAGAGCGCAGCCCGCGTCGCCGAACTGGATGCCCACGTGTCGCCGCACACTTTGCGGCATTCTTTTGCGACACACCTGCTGGAAGGCGGCGCAGACGTGCGGGTTGTGCAGGAATTATTGGGACATGCCAACGTGACCACCACGCAGATCTACACGAAAGTGAGCATCGAAGCGTTGCGGGAGGTCTACGCGACGGCCCACCCGCGCGCGAGGTGACCCGTGGTGCGTTATCTTGGCGTCACATCGAATGGCGAGAAGGTGACAAGTGAGTAGCGCCAACACCAGCGAGTTCGGCGACCTCGGTGAACAGCAGGTCCTGGACTCCAGTGTTCCCGGCATGCCCGGCAGCGGGGTCGGCCCCACCGGGCGACCGATGCCTACCTTCCCGCGCCCGGAACGGCTGGCCAGTCACGGACCGGCCCGGATCATCGCGATGTGCAACCAGAAGGGTGGAGTCGGCAAGACCACCACGTCCATCAACGTCGGGGCGGCACTGGCCGAGTACGGTCGCAAGGTGCTGGTGGTGGATTTCGACCCCCAGGGGGCCGCTTCCGCCGGGCTGGGCGCCAACCCGCATGAGCTGGACGGCAGCATCTACACCGCGCTGATGGACCGGCACGTGCACGCCAGCGACATCGTCCAACGCACCGCCCAACCAGGCCTGGACCTGCTGCCGGCGAACATCGACCTGTCGGCCGCGGAGGTGCAACTGGTCACCGAGGTGGCCCGCGAACAGGCGCTGCAACGGGTGCTGCGGGGGGTCAGCGACCACTACGACGTGATCGTCATCGACTGCCAGCCCTCGTTGGGCTTGCTGACGGTCAACGCGCTGACCGCCAGCCACGGGGTGGTGATCCCGCTGGAATGCGAGTACTTCGCCTTGCGCGGTGTGGCGTTGCTGATCGAGACCATCGAGAAGGTACAGGACCGGTTGAACCCGGTGCTGGAGGTCGACGGGATCCTGGCCACCATGTACGACCCGCGCACGCTGCACGCCCGCGAGGTCGTCGGCCGGGTGGTGGAAGCCTTCGGGGACAAAGTGTTCCACACCGTCATCAACCGGACCGTGAAGTTCCCGGACGCCACCGTGGCGGCGGAACCGATCACCGCCTACGCCTCCGGGCATTCCGGCGCGGAGGCCTACCGGCAACTGTCTCGTGAGCTCATCGCCCGCGGCTGCTCAGCCTGAGCAGGACGCGCCGGCCCGGCGCGGCTTCGAGGTACGGCTGGACAACTTCTCCGGGCCGTTCGATCTGTTGTTGCAGCTCATCGGCAAGCACCAGCTGGACATCACCGAGGTGGCCTTGGCCGCGATCACCGACGAGTTCATCGCTCACATCAGGGCGATGGACACCGGCGGTGACCTGGAGGAGATCAGCAACTTCCTGCTGGTGGCCGCGACGCTGCTGGACCTGAAGGCGGCGCGGCTGCTGCCCGGCGGGCAGGTCGATGACGACGAGGATCTGGCCGTGCTGGAGGCCCGCGACCTGCTGTTCGCGCGGCTGCTGCAGTACCGCGCCTACAAGCAGGTGGCGGCCGAGTTCGCGGACCGGATGGCTACCGCTGGCCGGCGCGTGCCACGATCCGGGGCGGGCGACCCAGCGATCGCCGCGTTGTTGCCGGAGCTGGTGTTCTCCCTCACCCCGGAACAGTTGGCCGGGCTGGCCCGCGGGGCGACGGCACCGAAACCGGAACCGGAACAGGTCGGGACGGGGCATCTGCACGGCGGCACGGTGAGCGTCGCCGAGCAGGCCGCGCACGTCGTGGCTCAGCTGCGCCGTGCCGGCGTGTGCCGGTTCCGCGACCTGATCGCCGACGGGCAGGACACCCTCGTCGTGGTGGCCCGGTTCCTGTCGTTGTTGGAGCTGTACCGGGAGCAGGTGATCGTGTTCGAGCAGGCCGCGGCGCTGGGTGAGCTGACCGTGCGGTGGGTCGCCCCGCAGGACCGGGAGGTCGCGGTGGGTACCGAGTTCGACCAAGACGATGCGGCACCGGCGGCCGGGGACGCGGCCCAGCCGCCGCACGGGCAGGAGGGTTCATGAGCCAGGACGACGCAGTGGCTTGCGCCGGGGAGCCGGACCAGGGGGACGGACCACCCGCAGTCGCCGGGGAAAAACCTGGCCCCGTCGAGGACCTGCGCGGCGCCTGCGAGGCCGTGCTGATGGTGGCCGACGACCCGGTGACCGTGCAGGCGTTGGCGGCGGCCACCAGGCACCCGGTGGAACAGGTTCAGCAGGTGCTGGCCGAACTGGGCACCGAATACGCCGAGCAGGGGCGCGGTTTCGAGCTGGCGCAACTGGCCGGCGGGTGGCGGGTCCTGAGCAGCGCCGCCCATGCCGACGTGGTGGCCCGGTTCGTCACCGACGGGCAGACCGCCCGGCTCAGCCAGGCCGCGCTGGAGACCCTGGCCGTCATTGCCTACCGGCAGCCGGTGAGCCGTGCCAGGGTGGCCGCGATCCGTGGGGTGTCGGTGGACGGGGTGGTGCGCACGCTGATGGTGCGTGGCCTGATCACTGAGGCGGGCACCGACGAATCCTCCGGGGCGCATCTGTACGCCACGACACCGTTGTTCCTGGAGCGGATGGGCCTGGTCAGCCTGGAGCAGCTGCCGCCGCTGGCCCCGCACCTACCGGACGAGGAAGCCGTGGCCGAACTGGCGGAGCGGTCGTGACCGGGCAGCCACCGCGGGCCGCACACCCGGGGCCCGGCGAACGGCCGAGGCAGGGGCGACCACGGGCACAGGGGCGACAACGGGTACCGGAGCGCAGGCCGGGGAAAGCGCCGACCGGTGGCGAGGTCCACCGCAGCGACGGCGTCCGGCTGCAGAAGGTTCTCGCCGATGCCGGGGTCGCGTCCCGGCGCGCCAGCGAGAAACTGATCACGGCGGGCCGGGTCGAGGTGGACGGGCGGGTGGTCACCCAACTCGGTGTCCGCATCGACCCGCAGACCCAGCCGGTCAGCGTCGACGGCAAACGGCTGCAACTGGATACCTCCATGGTGTACCTGGCGTTGAACAAGCCTGCCGGGGTGCTGAGCGCCATGAGCGACCCACAGGGCCGGCCCAATCTGGGCGATGTGCTCGGGGACCGCAGGGAGCGGCTCTACCACGTCGGCCGGTTGGACGCTGACACCGAAGGCCTGCTGCTGCTGACCAACGACGGCGACTTCGCCCACCGGGTGGCCCACCCGTCGTTCCGGGTGTCCAAGACCTACGTCGCTGATGTGCCCGGGCCGGTGCCTCGGGATCTGGGCCGCCGGTTGCGGGCCGGCATCGACTTGGACGACGGGCCGGTGCGGGTGGACTCGTTCCGCCTGGTCGGCAACGCCCCCGGGCGGGCACTGGTCGAGGTGGTGCTGCACGAGGGCCGCAAGCGCATCGTGCGCCGGATGCTGGCCGAGGCCGGCCACCCGGTGCGGCGGCTGGTGCGCACCCAGGTGGGGCCGGTGCGGCTCGGAGACCTGTCGCCGGCAGTGACCCGGCCGCTCACCCGCGAGGAGCTCGGCACTCTGCTCGCGCAGGTGCAGCTGTGAGCGTGCCGGTAGCCGCGGGCCACCCCGGGCGCCACCGGGATTGCCACGAACGAGACATGTGTACGACGAACCGGGCGAGGCGGCAGTGAACTCCGATCTGTTGGACCTGCTCGCCGACGCGGCAGACCGGTCGTGGCGATGGGGCTCGGTGCGCATCATCGGCACCGGTCTGCTGGGAACCAGCATCGGGCTCGGGCTGCGCCGGGCCGGTGTGCAGGTCAGCCTCGAGGACACGTCCCCGGACGTCCTCGCGCTGGCGCGCGACCTAGGGGCGGGGCGGCTGGGGGACGACGACCCTCCTGCCGGCCACCCGGGCCTGGTCGTGGTGGCCACCCCACCCGACGTGACCGCGCGTGTCGTCGTCACCGCGTTGCGGCGGTTCCCGGAGACGCTGGTGACCGATGTGGCCAGCGTGAAGAGCAGCATCGCCACACTGGTGGCGCAGGCCGCCGGGCAGGATGCGCAACGCTACATCGGTAGTCATCCGATGGCCGGGCGCGAGCGGTCGGGACCGGTCGCGGCGCGCGGTGACCTGTTCGCCGGGCGGCCGTGGGTGCTGACGCCGACACCGGGCACGCACCCGGAGGGGGCGCGAGCGGTGCGGGACCTGGCCTTGCTGCTGGGGGCGTTGCCGACCGTGATGACCCCGGAGGATCACGACGAGGCGGTGGCCCGGGTCTCACACGTCCCGCAGGTCGCGGCGTCGCTGGTGGCGGCGCGGCTGCTGCCCCTGAGCGAGGACGGCATCGGCCTGGCCGGGCAGGGCCTGAGCGACGTGACCAGGATCGCCGGTAGCGATCCCCAGTTGTGGGTGCAGATCCTGGGCGGGAACGCCGGCCAGGTGGCTGCAGCGCTGGAGGAAATGTCCACTGACCTGACCGGCATCATCGATGCGTTGCGCCGGCTGGCGGGCGATGCGGGTGCGGTCGGGGCACGCAGCGCGGTGGCCGGACCGCTGGATGCGGGCCGGCGTGGGCACTCCCGGATCCCGGGCAAACCCGGCGGGCCGACGGTGCGGTTCGAGGTGGTGACCGTGATGGTCAGCGACGAACCGGGCGAATTGGGCCGCCTGTTCACCGCGATGGGCGAGGCGGGCATCAACCTCGAAGAGTTCCGGCTGGAACACGTACCGGGCCGGCGCGTCGGCCTGGCAGAGGTATCGGTGCTACCGGCGGCACGCGAGCCGCTGTTGGTGGCGCTGGCCGCCGGTGGCTGGACCACGGTGGCTTAGCCAGTCACCGACGCGTGCGTGACGGGGCGCGATGCTCAGTCCAGGTAGCCGAACTGCCCGTAATCATCGAGGTAGCCCAACTCTGAACTGTCCAGGTAGCCCAGCTCTGAGCTATCCAGGTAGCCGCGGCTGAGGTGCCCACCGTCCAGATAGCCTGCGGATGCGGAGGAGGCGGTGCCGAGCACCGCCAGCAGGGTGAGGATAGTTGCTGCGAGTAATGACTTGATCTTCATGGGATCCTCCAAGGGAGTGAACCATCACCCAGGTTCTATCCCAATTCGGCCAATTTGGCTACCGAATGCCTCAAGTCCTTCTCGTGCCGGCGCGTCCGGCTTGCCGCCTCGGGCAGCGTGATCAGGTTGTCCCGCTCCGGTTGAGCGGCCGCGTCGGTGCGCCAGATGGCCCCGGTTTGCTGGGTCTCGTCGGTGTCGAGGTCGACTCCGGCCAGCAGCACACACCCGCCTACACGGGTGCTGCGGCGTAGACTCAGCCGGCTTTGCGGTTGGTCGCTACGGCCGACGACCCGGATGTCCCCGCACACCTGGACCGAGACCAGTTCGATGGCCTCAGGTGTGCGCACCGGGCGGGACGGACGAGCGATGATGTCGCGGATCACCGTGCACGCGGTCAGTTCGACACCCGAGCCGGTGGCGACCTGCAAGCGCCCAATGGTGCAGCCCGCGGCAACCAGGCGAGCGCCGGGCTCGACAACAACGGTGCCGGTGATCTCGACGTCGGTCAGCCGCCACGTCTCGCCAGCCGGAATGGTCAGGTTGTCCGAGACCCGTCGGGTCTCCGAGCGCCAGCCACCATCGGTGGCGACCCAGTTCTTGACCGCACCGTGCTTCCCGCTGTGCAGCCATCCCAGGGTGGTCATCGTCGTCTGCTCCTCGTGTACCGGCTTCCCCCGAAGCCGGTCGCTGTCTCGCCCGTGGCCGGTGTGCCCGAATTATCGCCCTTGGTGGGGCATGTTCGTTCTTAGGGTCAACTCTCCCTGCTCCTGGTGCCGGCAACCAGGTGCGACACGTCGCTACTCGTAGCGAACTGCGGCCAGGCGGGCCGATGGACCGCCCGCCGTACCGTGCCGCGACCGGTGCACGCGGTGCGAACCCGGCACCGGGGGAGGGGCGCGACACATCGCGGCACGGCGGTTCTCGTGCGTCGGGCCGCTGGCGCCCGCGACGGTATTGTCGGGCGCATGTCGTTCGTCATCGCCATCGACGGTCCGTCCGGATCCGGGAAGTCGAGTGTCAGCCGCGCGGTGGCGCAGCGGCTGGGCTACGCCTACCTGGACACGGGGGCGATGTACCGCGCGCTGACTTGGTGGTGCCGCGAACAGGGCACGGACCTGGCCGATACCGAGGCGGTGGCTGCTGCGTCGCGGACGTTGCCGCTGGACATGATCACCGATCCCACTGCGCCCGGGGTCCGGGTGGACGGGCACGAGCTGGAACCGGCGATCCGGGAACCGGCAATCGCACAGGTGGTTTCGCAAGTGGCGACCAA
>PDSI01000025.1 GCA_002748415.1 Micrococcales bacterium
CGAGGCGGTGAGCGACCAGGTGATCCGCCGGGACCAGGACGATTCGACGGTCAGCAACTTCTCCGAGGCCGCGGACGGGGTTCACCACATCGACTCCACCGCAATCGATCTGCCAGAGACCGTCGCCCTCGTGCTGGGGCTGGTGCAGGCCCGCGTGGGCGCTCGCGGGCTGGGGTAGTTGTGACCGGGCGATCGAGCGGCAGCGGGTTGGCCGAACCCGGCGAGGGGGAGGGGTTCGAAGTGGTCACAGAGCCTCCCGAGGAGGTTGCCCCTGACCCGACCGCCGCGTTGCGGGCCGGGCTGGACGAGTACACCCTCGACGAGGCCGATCTTGCTTTGCTCGAGGCCGAAGCCGATGAGGCGCAACCGATCACCGAGCCGGTGCTGCCGGTGGTGGCCGTGATCGGGCGGCCCAACGTCGGCAAGTCGTCGTTGGTCAACCGGATCCTGGGCCGGCGCGAAGCCGTGGTCCAGGACGTGCCCGGGGTGACCCGCGACCGGGTGCGGTATCAGGCCGACTGGGGTGGCCGGGAGTTCGTTCTCCTGGACACCGGCGGGTGGGAGACCAACCTGCGCGGGCTGGACCTGGCGGTGGCCGAGCAGGCCGAGATCGCCATCGACATGGCTGATGTCGTGGTGTTCGTGGTCGACGCCACGGTCGGGGTGACCGGCACCGACGAGCGGGTGGTCGGCTTGCTGCGCCGTAGCGGCAAACCGGTGGTGCTGGCGGCCAACAAGGTGGATGACGCGCGCGGTGAGGCCGACGCGGCGGCGTTGTGGTCGCTCGGGCTGGGGGAGCCGTACCCGGTGTCGGCCACCCACGGGCGCGGATCGGGAGACCTGCTGGACGCGGTGCTGGACGTGTTGCCGGCTGCGAGAACCGAGCAGGCGGCTCAGACGCGGCGCCGGGTGGCGCTGTTGGGTCGGCCCAATGTGGGCAAGTCGTCGCTGCTGAACCAGTTGGCTCGCGGCCGGCGGGTGGTGGTCGACGATGTTGCCGGGACCACCCGGGACCCGGTGGACGAGGTCGTGCAACTCGGCGGCCGGGAGTGGGTCTTCGTCGACACGGCGGGAATCCGCAAGCGGGTCAAGCAGGCTCAGGGTGCGGACTTCTACGCGTCGCTGCGGACCCGGTCGGCGGTGGAGAAGGCCGAGGTGGCGGTGGTGCTGATCGACGCTTCGGCACCGATGGCTGAACAGGACGCCCGGATCATCGGCATGGTGATCGAGGCGGGCCGGGCGCTGGTGCTGGCGATCAACAAGTGGGACCTGCTGGACGATGAACGGCGGCGCGACCTGGAACGGGAGATCAACCTGGACCTGGCGCATATGTCGTGGGCGCCGCGGGTGAACGTGTCGGCGCGGACGGGGCGGCATGTGGACCGGCTGGTGCCGGCTCTGGAGGTGGCGCTGGATTCGTGGGACACCCGGGTGCCGACGGCGCAGCTGAACCAGTTCTTCGCCGAGCTGGCCGCAGCGCACCCGCACCCGGTGCGCGGGGGCAAGCAGCCGCGGATCCTGTTCGTCACTCAGGCCGGGACCCGTCCTCCGCGGTTCGTGGTGTTCGCCACCGGGTTCATCGAGGAGCAGTACCGGCGCTTCGTACAGCGGCGGTTGCGGGAGGCTTTCGGGTTCGAGGGGTCGCCGATCGAGCTCAGTGTGCGGGTCCGCCAGAAGCGGCGCCGGTAGTCCAACATGGTGGCACGGCGCGCGCAGCCCTGTGAGGCGTCGGCCGGTGGCCCGTATCGGGTACACTCGTGCGGTGCTCTTCGGGGCAACGGGCTGTGGCGCAGTTTGGTAGCGCACTTGACTGGGGGTCAAGGGGTCGCAGGTTCAAATCCTGTCAGCC
>PDSI01000235.1 GCA_002748415.1 Micrococcales bacterium
CGGCACGTGCGACCATGGAGTTTCGGCGCCGGCAGGCGCCGGGCATGGCGGACGAGGAAAGGGGCGATGACGCGCAGAGCCCACCGCAGCAGCCATATGACCGCTCGAACCAGAGTCTTCGCTTCGTTGTCCGTGCCGAACTACCGCCGCTACGCGGCCGGCGCGCTGGTATCCAACACCGGCACCTGGATGCAGCGGGTTGCGCAGGACTGGCTGGTGCTTACCGAGCTCACCGGCCACAGCGCCGTCGCTGTCGGCATCACCACCGGCCTACAGCTTTCTCCCGCACTGGTGCTCGCCCCCTACGCCGGGGTGCTGGCCGACCGGTTACCGCGGCAGCGGTTGATGATGCTCACCCAGGCCGCCGGCGCCACCTTCGCGTTCGTTCTCGGAGGCCTGGTCGTCACCGGGCTCGCTCAGCTGTGGATGGTATACCTGCTGGCACTGGCCCTGGGGGTGAGCACGGCTCTGGAAGGGCCGGCGCGGCAGACTTTCGTCTCCGAACTCGTTCCGCGGGAGCTGATGTCCAACGCCGTCGGGCTGAACTCGGCCTCCTTCAACGCCGGCCGGCTCCTCGGCCCGGGCCTGGCCGGGCTCGGAATCGCCGCCGTCGGTACCGGGCTGGTGTTCATACTCAACGGCCTGAGCTTCATGGTGTCGCTGGTTGCGCTCGCCTCGCTACGGCGTGACCGACTCTTCCCGATGCCCCGCGCTCGCCGCGCGCGGGGGCAGATCGCGGACGGCATCCGGTACGTGCGCACCCGGCCCGACCTGATGGTGGTGATGGCGACTGCGGCAGTGGTCGGTGCGTTCGCGCTGAACCTGCAGCTCACCACCGCGCTGATGGCCACCCAGGTGTATCACAAGGGGCCGGGGGAGTACGGGCTGCTCGGGTCGATCACTGCCGTCGGGTCACTCGGCGGGGCGCTGCTGGCGGCGCGGCGGCAGCGGCCCACGTTACGGCTGTTCGTGCTGGCCACACTGGCTTTCGGCGCCAGCCTGGGGGCCGCGGCCGTCATGCCCACGTACGTCTTGTTCGCGATCTCGCTGGTGCCGTGCGGGTTGTCCGCGCTGACGTTGATGACGGTGGCCAACGCCACTGTGCAACTGAACACTGACGATCCCATGCGCGGCCGCGTGATGGCGCTGTACATCGCCGTCTTCATGGGTGGCACCCCCATCGGGTCGCCCATGATCGGGTGGGTGGGCGATACGTTCGGCGCCCGCTGGGCCCTCGGCGTCGCTGCGCTCACCTGCCTGATCGTGGGCATCCTTGCCGCCGCGGTTCTGTCCCACATGCGCGGAGTCTCACTGCTGGCCGCCGGGATTGCCCTGCTACGGCGGCAGCCGTTGCCGGCCCGGGAAGGAGTCGATGCCGATGCGGCGTTGTGCGAGAGGCCTACCGGCGCGGCTCGGTTCAGCGCCGGCAAACACTGAGCATCAGAACGGGAGCGACGGCGTGCCGAGAACGACGAGCACTCTCACCAGCAACGTCACCGACACCGCCTTGGTGTTCGAGGGCGGCGGCATGCGTGGCGCCTACACCTCCGCGGTCGTCCGCACGCTGTTGAACGATGGCATCCACATCGACTACGTGGCGGGCGTCTCGGCCGGCGGAACGCACACGCTGAACTACCTTTCCCGAGACGAGCGACGGGCCAAGCGATCGTTCGTGGACCTCGCCGCCGACCCCAACTTCGGCGATCTGCGCACCTTCCTACGCGGCAAAGGCATGTTCAACGCGCAGTACATCTACGAGCAGACCGGCCTGCCCGGCCAGGCGTTGCCCTTCGACTGGGACACCTACGCCGCCAACCCGGCTCGGATGCGCATCGGGGCGGTGCGCTGCGACACCGGCGAGCACGTGTACTGGGGCCGCCAGGACGCTCCGACGTTCGATGCGCTGGTGCGGCGGCTGCGTGCCTCATCGACGATGCCGGTGGTGATGCCCGTCGCGCAGGTGGACGGGGTGGACTACGTGGACGGGGCGCTCGGCCCCAGTGGCGGCATCCCCATCGACGCGGCGATGAGCGACGGGTTCGACAGGTACCTCGTCGTTCTCAGCCAGGAACGGTCGTTCGTGAAAAAGCCGGAGCGGGCGCCGGCGTTCTTCCGGCGCTACTTCCGCCGCTACCCGGCCGTCGCGGAGGCGATCCTCACCCGGTACGAGCGCTACAACGCCACCCGGGAACAGGTATGGGAACTCGAACGCGCCGGCAAGGCAATGGTTTTCGTCCCAGACGCGATGCCCGTCGGCAACGGGGAGCGGAATGTGGCTAAGCTCCAGGCAGCTCATGACCTAGGTCTGGACCAAGCTGAACGCGAACTGCCCCGCTGGCGGGAGTTCCTCGGCCTGGACGGGACGCGGCGACCACCGGCTTCGCGATCGAGAGGGCGACGATGAACGACCCCACCACAGACGTGACCATCACCATCGGCCACGAAGAACTCATCATCCGGCAGCGCTACGAGACCCTGTCGATCGTCAACGACATCTTCATCGGCGTGCTGTTCGTCATCGGTAGTGCGCTGTTCTTTTCCCCGTCCACGTCCTACGCCGCCACCTGGCTGTTCGTCATCGGTTCGGTCATGATGTTGGTACGCCCCACGATCAGGCTGTCCAGGCGAGTTCACCTGCAGCGGCTACGCGGTGGCGGCGACCCTGGTTCCCACGAAACGTCGCTGGACTTCTGAACCGGATTCGCCACTCAATAGGAGACGAACTCCTTGCGGCTCAGCGTGAACCCGTGCTCAGTCCGGGCATACCAACAGGACAGCCCGGAACGCTCACTCAGGCATAGGAAGCCGCCGATGTCATTGACCGCGCCGTACGGCAGCTCCTCGAGCGGTTGCGCTGCTAAGGCCACCAGCCCGACGTCGCCGCGACAAACGCCGAATGCCGGTTTCTTGGTGTACAGCCCGACTTGTTGGGCCCACTCGACCGGACAATCCGCAGGCGCCTCCGGCATGGGGAAATCGAAGCGGTCGATGTCACATTCCAGGTAGGGGCCCTCGAAACCGGCGAGGTCTGCGATCGCACACGAGATGTTGGCGCTCGGTGTACGGAAAGCGTCATACGAATAAGTCTGCTCGTCGCCGGACAGCTGGGGCGGCCCGACAGCAGTGGCAATGACCGGATCGGCATGTTTCTTGTCTGGGATTGTGCACGCTGCACAGCTCGCGCCGCACAGTGCACCGATTACCGCCCACGCCATACGTACGGTCCACCGCGTGAGGCCGATCGTCGGGCTGCCGACGGTGCCGTCCCCGCTGCGGACCCCGGCTATCGCGCTGTTCCTGACCATTCTGGCCCCTCGTGCCGCCGACTACCCTCCGTGAGTCTATGCGACGTGGCCTGTGAACAACGTGGTTATCGCGCTAAATGCTGCGTGCTATTCGGTTGCGCAGTGGTGCACCTTCCAGCAGCGCGCGGGCGTTTGCGGCGACCAGGCCCCCGGCACCCACGGGCCGGCCACCGGCCGCGTGCGGGGTGATCAGTACCCTCGGCGCGCGCCACAGCGGCGAACTCGCGGGCAGCGGCTCGGTAGTGGCGACGTCCAAGGCCGCGCCCGCGATGCTTCCCGACTCCAGTGCCTGCACCAGGGCGTCCTCGTCCACGGTCGTGCCGCGGCCGACGTTGACCACATACGCGTGCCGGGGCAGCGCAGCCAGCTGCTCCGCCGATAGCGCCCCTCGCGTGGCATCCCCACCGGGCAGCACCATCACCAACACGTCGGTTTCGGCGAGCGCCTCCAGAAGTCCGTCCGGTCCCACCACGTCGTACCCCTCGCGCTGCCCGGTCGTCCGGGCGGCACCGCGCACGCTCGCCCCCAGCGTGGACAGCAACGACGCCAGATTGCCTCCGATGCCACCGAAACCCCAGATCAGCACCCTGGAGTCGAGCAGCGTCGTCACCGGGCCGTCCGGGTACAACGGCTGGGCACCACCCAACGCCGGGTCCCATCGTTGACGTGCCTGGGCGTCCAAACAGGCCGGTAGCCTGCGGATCAACGCAAGGACCAGGGCGAGGGCGTGTTCGGCCACGGTGGAATCGTGCAGCCCGAGCCCGCTGGTGAGAACGACGTCTGCGCCGAAGCCCGCGGCCAGCACGTCGTCCGGCCCGGCCGCCAGGCTCTGCACCCAGCGCAACCGTGGCATCTGCTGGGCTGCCGTACTCAGCACGCCGGGCGCGTTGTCCCAGGCGACCAGGGCCTCCGCGTCCAGGTGCTCGGGCGGGACCGGCCGGTGCGGGTCGTAGCGCACCACCTCGATCTTCGCGGGCAGGGCGGGGTCGTCGTCCATCGAGGTAGGCAGCAGCAGCTTCATTGCGTGCTCGCTTTCGGTCAGCCCTGGATCCGGTTTTGTCTTCCGGTCCATTCCTTTTCCCGCAGTTCGTGTTTGCGGATCTTGCCTGTCGCGGTCTTGGGTAGTTCGGCAGCGAACTCAACTGCCTTGGGTGCCTTGTATCCGGCGATGTGCGACTTGACGTGGGCGATGATGTCGTCCTGCGTCGCGTCATGTCCGGCGTCCAGCACAACGATCGCTTTCGGGACCTCGCCCCATGTCTCGTCCGGGATGGCGATGACCGCCACATCGGCGACGGCCTGGTGTCGCAGCACGGCTTGCTCGACCTCGACGGTGGAGATGTTCTCCCCGCCGGAGATAATGACGTCCTTGGCCCGGTCCAACAGCTGAACGTAGCCGCGCGGGTGCATCACCCCGAGGTCGCCGGAGTGGAACCAGCCGCCGGCGAAAGCGTCCGCGGTCGCCTTCTCGTCGTCGTAGTACCCCTTCATCGTGCAGTTGCCGCGCATGACGATCTCACCCATCGTTTCGCCGTCCGGCGGAACGTCCGTGAGTTCGTCGCCGCTGCCGAACTCGACCACGCGGACCGGGTCGGCAGCCACCATCGCGACCCCTTGGCGGGCCATCTGCACGGCCAGGTCGTGCGGGTTCAGGCCCGCCCATTCGGGTTGCGGTTCACACACCGTGTACGGCCCGTAGGTCTCGGTGAGGCCGTATACGTGCACCACTGTGGCGTTCATCGCGTTGAACTTCTCGATGATGGTCGGTGACGGTGCTGCCCCAGCGGTGGTGACCAGCAGCGGCTCGGTGAGTTGATGGGCGTTCTCGGCGGTCGCCATGGTGGTGAGCACGGTCGGCGCGCCGCACAGATGAGTGATCTTCTCCTGAGCCAGCAGTTGCCAGATGTCCGCGCCACGCACCGCCCGTAGCACGACGTGCCTGCCTGCCGCAGCAGTGACCGCCCAGGTGTTGCACCAGCCGTTGCAATGGAACATCGGCAACGTCCACAGGTAGTTGCTTTCTCTGGTAAGTCGTTGGTGGACAACCTGGTTCAGCGAGTTCAGGTAGGCGCCGCGGTGGGTGTACATGACGCCCTTCGGGCGGCCGGTGGTACCGGAGGTGTAGTTGATGGTGATGGTGCGATCCTCGTCGTCGACCTCCCAGGGCAGCGGGTCGGGGGACCCGGCCTGCACCAGTCCGGTGTAGTTGCGGGTGCCGGCGACGGTGCGTATGTCCCCGGCCTGGGCCGGCAGACTGACCACGGCCCGCAGCCCCAGCTCCTGGTGGTAGCCGGACATGAGGTCCCACAGGCCGGGATCGATCATGACCACCGACGCTCCGCTGTGTTCCAGGATGTAGCGAACCTCCTGCGGTGCCAGCCTGGTGTTGACCGCGACCAGCACCGCGTGGGCCAACGGCACAGCGTAGTGGGCCAGCAGCATTTCGGTGGAGTTGGCGGTGATGTAGGCGACCCGGTCTCCCGGTCGCACACCCAGGTCGCGCAGGGCATTGGCCAGCCGGGTGACGTGCTCGGCCGCTTGCGCGTAGGTCAGCCTGCGGCCGCCATCGACCACGGCTACCTGCCCGGGATGGATCGTGGCTGCGCGTTCCAAGAAAGCCAGCGGTGTCAAAGGGGTGTCGGTAGGCGTCATCACAGCCTCCTTCGCAGCCGGAAAAGGCGATAGCTCACCTTCGCGTAGCCACTGGGGGCAGGGCAAGAGGCATTCTCCGGTATTCGCAACGGCGGGGGGAGCGGCGAGGAGTGGGGGCAGTGGCCATCCCGGAGCACCGGTGGTGGTGGTTACTTCCGCCGTCTCAGCCGACCTGGTCGCGCCAGCGCAGCCACGGCAGGATGACGGAGGTGTCGTAGTCCGGGCCGTTGAGCCCGAAGGTGAACAACCGGACGCCGAGGTCGTACAGGGGCTGGCCCTGCCGGGAAGGGCTCGTCGGGTGGCGGCCTTCGCTCCCTGGGCCGTCGACACCCACCGACACCTCGATCTCGTTCAGGTCGCGTCCGACCGTCTCGCAGTGGTGCTGCAGGACCTGTACCTTGTGCCGCAGCTGTTCGCCTTGGGCGAAGGTGTGCCAGATGTCGGCGTGCTCGGCGACCATGCGCAAGGTCTTCCGTTCCCCAGCACCGCCGATGAGGATCGGCAGCTTGCGGGTGGGCGGTGGGTTGAGCGCGGCCAGCCGGGCCTTCATTCGAGGGATCGCGTCGCGAAAGTTGTCCAGGCGTGATCCGGCGGTGCCGAATTCGTACCCGTATTCGGCGTAGTCACGCTCGAACCATCCGGAACCGAGGCCGAGGATCAGCCGGCCGCCGCTGATGTGGTCGACCGTGCGTGCCATGTCCGCGAGTAGCTCGGGGTTGCGGTAGGAGTTGCACGTCACCAGGGCCCCGAACTCGATCCGGGAGGTCTGTTCGGCCCAGGCGCCCAGCATGGTCCAGCACTCGAAGTGCTTGCCGTCCGGGTCCCCGTACAGCGGGTAGAAGTGGTCCCAGTTGAAGACGATGTCGACACCGAGATCCTCGCAGCGGGCGACCGCGTCCCGGATGTGCGCGTAGTCCGCATGCTGAGGGTGCAACTGCACACCGAGACGAATGGGACGCTCACTCATGGCTGTACCCTCTCACGAGGGGTGTCGCCGGTGCGGCGCAGGCCGCTCTGCCGGACACTACGTGGTGTTCAGTAAGCCTCCCATGCCTCGTTGACCATGTTCACGACTGTCTGGTGAGGCAGCGGTTCAGCACTGGAACGCGTGCTCAGGGTGATGGTCTTCGTCGTGCTGATGCGGCTGCAGAGCCAAGACGCCTGGCGGTTGAGATTGCACGTCACCCCATCGATCGTGGTCGTGTTCGCCGGGTCCACGCCGGTTCTCCGCCAGACATCGTGGGTATCTTCGCCAGCAGCGTGGCCTGCGTTGATTGCTAGCACATGGATCCTGGTGCCGGAGTCACCGTAGACCCGCACCTCCGGACTGCGGGGTTGGCCGCTGAGCTGTTTCGCCTTCTCGGCCAGCAGTCGCTCCGTTTCCTGGGACTCGGCGTCGGTCAGGTGGGGATAGCCTCCGAGCGAGTCCGGCAGCTGTGAAGTGCGGCTACCCGCCAACGCAGACCAACTCAGCGCGGAGACCACGAGAACGATAACGAGAACGACAACGGCCACGGACCCGATCAGTGCGATGGCGACGGCATCGAGTCCCGAGCGCGTCGGGGGTGCAGCGGCCGGGACCCCCGGTGACCAGTACTGCCCGGTTTGCCGCATGGGGGTACCACTGACCTGCGGGTGTCCGCCGGCTTGTGGGGCGTTTCCGAGCGGCTGAGGCACAGGTGCGGGCCCGGGATGTGGTGGCATACCGGAGAGGCCCGGCTGTGGCGGCCCCGGTACGGCGCCGAGCGGGCCTATCGGCGGCATCGACGCTTGCCCACGCCGGCCGGTGCCGGTTGACGGTCGCATGCCGTAGTAACCGTCCATCTGTTCCCCCCCAAACCCGTGTGCCGCCGTCTGCGGCTGGCATCCCCCAGCATGGCGGCGCCCATGCCCGTTGACACTCGAACCAGGGTTGTTCAACCGGTTCGCCTCGGCCAGGTGCTGTCTGGTAGCTGACCGGCCGCAGCGCGTGACAAACACGGTGCGGCCGGCCGACGGCGGGTCTCCTTCAGGCGGAGTCTCCTTCAGGCGCGGGCTACCCCAGACGCAGGAACTCCAAGTGCCGCTCGTACTGGTCGAGCACATCGTGAATGATCTGGGTACGGGAGTAACCCATCACGTCGTACCCTTGACCGCCCTCACCGAGGTGCACCTCCAACCGGGCGTAGGTGTCGTCGGGGTGCAGCATGCGTCCACCGTAGGTGGGTACCGGCGAGGAACTCACCTGCACACGGTAGACGAAGGGGTGTTCCGGGGCCTCCGTGCGCAATTCGACGAAAGTACCCTCGGCCGACTCTTTCGGGCTTTCGCCGGTCTCGGCCGTGCCCGTGTCGTCCTCCGCGACGCCGCTGTGGACTTTTGCGGTGATTTCCCGGGCGGTCAGCTCTTCCGCTACCTCGGTGAGCGCGGGTGTGACCTCTTTGGTCAGGTACTGATGCGCTTGTTGCGGGCTGACGAAGCTGACGGCCCGCGCCAGCCGTGCCTTCCAGGTCTGGGACTTCGGCTCGGCTGGTGCGGCGGCGCCCCGTCCGGAGAGCATCAACGGTAGGGCGTGCTGGCCGGAGTCGGCGCGTCTGCCTTCGA
>PDSI01000236.1 GCA_002748415.1 Micrococcales bacterium
TGGGGCAGATCGTCGAGCTGGCCCAGCAACGCCACCTGGAGGTGATCGCCGAGGCGTGGGATCTGTGGGGCTTCGAGGTCGGGAATTTCCCTGACGGGTGGGCGGAATGGAACGGGCGGTACCGCGACGCGATGCGTGACTTCCTGCGCGGAATGGGTTCGGCCCAGGCGTTTATGGCGATGATGAACGGCGACTTCGATCACTTCGCCGACCAGGGAGGACCCCAGCAGTCGGTCAACTTCCTGACCGCACACGACGGTTTCACATTGGCGGACCTGATGTCCTACAACGAGAAATCCAACGGTCATCCGTACCCGTTCGGACCGTCCGACGGCGGCAACGATTCCAATAGTTCGTGGGATTCTGGTGGCGACGCAGCTCTGCGCCGGCAACGGATCCGCAACGCGATCGCTGTGCTGATGCTCTCGCGAGGGGTTCCGATGATCGTCGCCGGAGATGAGTACGGGCGCACCCAGAACGGAAACAACAACCCGTGGGCTATCGACTCGGTCGGGGTGTGGAACAACTGGGCGCAGGTCGTTTCGCATGCCCCGCATCAGGCTGCGGTGGACCCCGACCAGGCTGACGCGGATGCGCATGGTGCGCACTACCACGACAACCTCGGTGTCGCCCCCACCGGCCAGGACGTGAACCCGGTGTTCCGGTTCGCCGTGGCCATGATGCGGCTGCGGCATGAGCATCCGGCGTTGCGGCAGCGGCACTACGGGGACGACAGCCGTGGCGGCGACGACGTGAGCTATCTGTTTCGTAGCGTCGACGGGCACGGCGATCCCGAACCACATGCCCGCGCTCTTGAAGTGTTCATCGACGCGGCCGGCGCCGCGTCCCCGGACAGCGAGCGCGCCAACGACTTGCTGGTGCTGATCAACATGTGGCACGACGACGTCGAGTTCGCTTTGCCTGCCCCGCACACCGGAAAGTGGCGGCGGATCGCTGACACGGCCGCCAGGTCCGAGGAGTACTGCAATGCCTGGGCGGCGGCACAGGCGCAGATCCTGACCGATTCCCACACCGTTCCGGCCTGGTCGGTGACCGTGCTGCGTGGCGGTGGCGGGGTGTAGCCGTCCACCGACGGGCCGCGACGGTCAGGAGTTGGTATCCACGGTCGAGCCGAGGACCTCTGACAGGCTGTTCCACTGGTTCGTTCGGCAACTGTCGTCCTGCCCCAGTTTCACGTCGAGGGTATTCCCGTCGAGGGTGCCGGTGAGGGTGGCCGTGGCCGGCCCGCCGAAAACCTGCGCGCACATCATCTCCCGGGGGATGTGCAGTGCCTGGTAACCGCCCGCCTTCGCCAACTGGGCGCACGCCTTTTCCGGGTCTGGGTGTGACCCGCCGGCCGGATGGCAGGTCAACGTCCATGTCGTGGGCTTCGCCGACTCACCGGATCGTACGGTGATGGTCAGGTCCGTGGGCCCGGTGTCGACCTGACCGTTGCCCGTCATCAGGTCTTTGGGCGTCGAGGTGGTCATGTCGCTGGGGGCCAGCGTGACCGGCGTGTCGCTGGGGGTGGACTCCGGTGACGACGACGGTGATCCGCAGCCGGCCAGTGCACTGCCGCCCACCAGCGCGGCGACCAGGCAGATCCCGGACCTGACGGCGCGCTGCCGCCGGGTTGTGTGAGCAGGCCGTGGGTTCGTCATTTGTTCCTCCTGGAGCGGTGGTGCATCGGTCTCAGCTTTCCCCTGACTTGGACGCAGCCGACGCTGGATTGGTTGCCGCTGAGCCAGGGTGTCATGACGGCGTCCGGGTGCGCTCAACCTCTGCCGACCTGCACGGACATCGACAGTGAATGGCGCCTAATTGTTATGCGCAATGTGGCGATTTGGCTTGTTCCGGGCGCAGCCAGAGGTTTAGATGACGCGCAGTATCTCAGTGTCGAGCTCTGGTCTCGACACGTTCGTGACTGGAGGGAACCCATGGTCTTTCGTGCCCGGCGTACCACGGCACTGATCGGAACAAGTGCAGCCGTCGTCCTTGCGCTCAGTGCCTGCGCCTCGGACGACTCGTCCAGCAGCGGCGGCGGAGGTGGCGCCGCCGCAGACATGTCCATCGACTGTTCCGCCTACGAAGGATTCGGTGATCTCAAAGGTACTGAGGTCGACGTCTACACCACGGTTGTGGCGCCGGAGGACGAGTCGTACATCGAGTCCTTCAAGCCGTTCGAGGAATGCACCGGCGTCACGGTGAATTACGAAGGCTCCAAAGAGTTCGAGGCGCAGCTGCCGGTGCGGGTTGCCGGGGGCAACGCCCCCGACATCGCGCTCATTCCGCAGCCCGGTTTGTTGAAGACGATGGTCAAGACCGGCAAGGTCGTCCAGGCCCCGGCAGAGACTCTGGCCAACGTGGACGAGCTCTTCGGCGAGGACTGGAAGGCCTACGGCACAGTGGACGGCACGTTCTATGCGGCGCCGCTGGGGGCGAACGTCAAGTCTTTCGTCTGGTACTCGCCCAGCATGTTCGAAGAGGGCGGCTACGAGGTTCCCGAGACCTGGGACGACCTGATGAGCCTCACCGAGGACATCGCAAGCAAGGCTGAGAACGACGCCAAGCCGTGGTGTGCGGGCTTCGGCTCCGGCGACGCCACCGGCTGGCCCGGTACCGACTGGCTGGAAGACATGGTGCTGCGTGGTGGGGGCCCGGAGGTGTACGACCAGTGGGTCACTCACGAGATTCCCTTCAACGACCCACAGATCGTCGAGTCGCTCGGCTTGGCCTCGGCCATCCTCAAGAACGACAAGTACGTCAACGGTGGCTTGGGTGACGTGCGCACCGTCGCCACTACGTCCTTCCAGGACGCTGGCCTGCCGATCCAGGACGGATCCTGTTACATGCATCGCCAGGCATCGTTCTACGCCAGCAACTGGCCTGAGGGCACCGAGGTGGCCGCGGACGGTGACGTGTGGGCGTTCCACCTTCCCGGCAAGGATGCTGACGGTGAGAAACCGGTGCTCGGTGGCGGCGATTTCGCGGCCGCCTTCACGGATCGTCCCGAGGTCAAGGCGTTCCAGACTTACCTGTCCTCGGCGGACTGGGCCAACAACAAGGCGATGGCCACCGTCAACGGAGGCTGGGTGAGCGCCAACAAGGAGCTGGACGCGGCGAACCTGGTTTCCCCGATCGACCGGTTGTCCGCGGAAATCCTGCAAGATCCCGACGCGGTGTTCCGCTTCGACGGTTCAGACTTGATGCCGAGCGCCGTGGGTGCCGGTACCTTTTGGAAGGAGATGACCAACTGGGTCGCCTCCGACAAGCAAGACAAGGCTGTGCTCGACTCGATCGAACGGAGCTGGCCACGGTCCTGACCAGCCGTCAGTGACGCGCAGGGGCGGGCACCGGCCGCCCGCCCCTGCGCGCGCCGCGTGAGAGAAGGGTCGCCACACCATGAGCGCAGAGACCATCGGCAAGTTCGGCCAGATGCTGCTGGCCCTCGCGGTCTTCGCGGCAGTTTTCGGGGGCATCCTGGTGTTCGCCTCCTTGTTCCGCGGAAGGGCAGGGGAGCGAGTGCAATCGGCGGCGTTCGTCGCGCCGACGTTGTTGCTGATCGCTGTCGGACTGCTGTACCCGGCCGCGCTCACTATCCGGGAATCGTTCATCGTCGATGGCAGCGGAACTGCCGGCGTCCAGAACTATGTCGACATCTTCACCGGGTCCGAGAACCTCACGGTGCTCCGGAACACGGCGCTGTGGGTGGTGCTGGTGCCGTTCTTCGCCACCGCATTGGGGCTGCTCTACGCGATCCTGGTGGACCGGTCGCGGTTCGAGGCCGTAGCCAAGGCGCTGATCTTCTTCCCGATGGCGATCTCGATGGTCGGGGCATCGATCATCTGGAAGTTCATGTACGAGTACCGGCCCAGTTCGCGACCGCAGATCGGAGTCTTCAACGGCATCCTCACCTCGTTAGGCGTCGACTCGCGGCAGTTCCTGCTGGATTCTCCGCAGAACACCCTATATCTCATCGCTGTCATGGTTTGGATTCAGGCCGGTTTCGCGATGACAGTGCTGTCCGCGGCGATCAAGGCCATTCCTGACGACATCCTGGAGGCAGCCAGCCTGGATGGCGTCTCGGCCTGGCAGCGATTCAGGTTCGTCACCTTGCCGTCGATCCGGCCCGCCGTGGTCGTGGTCATGATCACGATCGCGATCGGCACTCTCAAGGTCTTCGACATCGTCCGCACGATGACCGGCGGACAGTTCCAGACCTCGGTGATCGCCAACGAGTTCTACAACGCGGTGTTTCGTTACGACCGACCTGGCCTGGGTGCCGCGTTTGCGGTCCTGTTGTTCATTCTTGTGATCCCGATCATCGTCTACAACACCGTGCAGATGCGGAAGGACGCTTGATGAGCATTCCGGACGACGCTGCACCCGCGGCAGCCGCGATCGTGGACGCAGGCGCGGGTGCCGAAGATGAACGCGGCGGCCAGCGATCCGGCGGGGTTCCGAAACCGAAGAAGCAGACTGCTGCAGCAGCGGCTCGTGATTCCTTGAGCCGGCCGTGGGCGTCATTGGCCGCACTCGTCATGGCTGTGCTGTGGACCATTCCCACGGTCGGCTTGTTGGTGACCTCGTTCCGGTCCGCCCGGGACATCAACAGCTCGGGTTGGTGGTCCTCGTTCACCAATCCAGGCGCCTACACGTTGACCAACTACCAACAAGCATTGGCCCCCGGGCGCAGCAGCCTGGCGGAGTACTTCGTCAACAGTGCGGTGATCACCGTCCCGGCGGTGCTGCTGCCCATGCTGTTGGCGTCGCTGGCGGCGTACGCGTTTGCCTGGATGGACTT
>PDSI01000187.1 GCA_002748415.1 Micrococcales bacterium
GAAGTACACGGCCAGCAGCCGGGGCTTGAGCACCTGTTTGAGCAGCACGAACTCGGGTAGTGACAGGGCGACGGTGGCCATCATGAAGGACAGTACGGTGCCGGTGGCCATGCCCTTGGCCCACAGGGCCTGCGCAATGGGGACGACGCCGGCAGCGTTGGAGTACAGGGGGATGCCCAGCAACGACACGACGGGCACGGCCAGTGGGTTGTCCGGCCCGGCGTAGTTGGTGAGCACCTCGGTGGGTACCCACCCATGGATGACGGCACCGACCGCGACACCGACGACGACCCACTTCCAGACCCGGCCGAGGATCTCGGCCGTTTCCTCGCCGGCGGCGTGGATCCGGTCCGGCACGGTGGGGTGTTCGACGTGCTCGTGCAGGCGGGCGGTGGGGGTGTTGCGGACGAAGTCGGCAACCTGTTCGTCCAAGGCCAAACGGGAGAAGACCGCGCCGAGCAGTGTCGCCAGACTCAGCCCGGCGGCCACGTAGGCGATCGTGATCTGCCAGCCGAAGGACTGGCCGAGCATCACCACGGCGACCTCGTTGACCAAGGGGGAGGCGATCAGGAAGGTCAGCGTCACCGGCATCGGAATACCGGCAGCGACGAACCCGATGAACAGTGGAATGGAGGAGCACGAGCAGAACGGTGTGATCGCCCCGAACACGGCAGCCATGACCAGCGCGACCGGAAGGGACCTGCCCCGCAGGTAGGTCCGGACGGTCTCGGGGCGGATCGTGGTGCGCAGCATCCCGATGAGAAAGATCATTCCCACCAGGAGCAAGAGCACTTTGGCCGTGTCGTAGCCGAAGAACTGCGCCGCTTCGGCGACGCGATTGCCTGAGTCGAAACCGAGGGCGGCGAACAGCCTGACCCATAGGTGCTCGTTGAGCGTGTACAGGGCGACCCAGGCCACGCCTGCGGCGATGGCCCGGAGCACAACGTGGCGGCGGGTTCCCGATGCGTTGGTGGGTGGGGAGCTGCCGCTCACGACGCCCCCTCACGTACATCGATCATGATCGATGCATCCGCGGGGCGGCCGTCCAGCATCGTCAATGCGATTCGACAGGAAGGTGCAGGAAAGCCTGAGCGTCCTCCAACGCTTCCGCGCGCACGGCCCAGTGCACCCACCGACCGCGTTTGTGCCGGGTGACCAGTCCGGCGCCGTGCAGCTTGTTCATGTGAAACGACAGCGTCGGCTGGCTGATACCCAGCGCGCTGGGGAGGTGGCAGGCGCAGGCGGTCCCAGCCTCGGATTCGGTCAGGTAGCGCAACAGCCGGACTCGGGTGGGGTCGGCCAGTGCCTTGAAGACGTCGGTCAGCGCCTTGGCCTCCTCCGCCGGGAGGAGTTCGCAATCGGCGCCTGTGCAACACGGCTCGGGCTCGGCGATCACGGCGCCCTGTTCGAACGTAGCCATGGTCAACAGCGTAACTGTCGTATTGTTACGGGCTTTCGCAGACCGGTCCAGAGGTACAGCCAACGCCGGAAGACAGGGCCGGTTCGCGCTTGCTCGCAAAACCTACGCACTTGCTCGCCAAACCTACGGTTGCGTAGGTTAAGCTGACGGGGCCCACCACCGGACCCGCCCGACGCTCACGCATCGGAGCCCGGAATCAAACACGACCCAGGACACGGATGCCCCCTCTGCACCCGCACGGATTCGCCAGTCTGCCCGCCATGCTCGCTGCCGCCGCCGAAGCCTACGGCGACGGCCCGGCCTTGCGGATCGCCCGCGGCGAGACCTCGGTCGTGACCTCCTATGCCAGCATGGGAGAGCGCGTACGCAACATCGCCGCCGGCCTGGTGGCCGCCGGGATCGAGCCAGGTGACAGGGTCGCGCTCTTCTCCCCGAACTGCCCCGAATGGACCATCGCCGACCACGCCATCTTGGCGGCGGGCGCCATCACCGTGCCGATCTACGCGACGTCCACGCCCGCCCAGGCCCGGCACATCCTCGGGCA
>PDSI01000148.1 GCA_002748415.1 Micrococcales bacterium
GGGGGGACTTCCGCGCCCCCCGGGCAGGATCGCCGAGGAGAACCGCTCCCGCTGCCCGATCGCCTCCTCGATCCGCTTGTCGTTGACCCACGGACCCGCACCGGCACCGCCCCGGCCGCGGTGGCGACCTCACGCGGAGCGGGGAAACCGTTTCGCACCACCAACCGATGCCCTGCCTCATCGACCAGATGAGCATGAGCGTCGATATCGGCGGCGACCTCGGCCTGCCACGCCGCCGCCAGCAGCTGGTGAGCACCACCGCGAGCCAGCTCCTCGAGCAGCGACCCGCCGACCGCTGCCACGGCGTGCTTGTCGGTCTCACGCTCCTCAGGGACTACCTCGAGCACGGACGTACCCTCCCGAGCCGACGCTCCAACACCGACCCTGATCACAGCAGCGATGTCATCCAGATCCTCCTCGGGAAGGTACCCCCGCTCACCTCACCCGGCCGAAGACCACCCACAAATCGTGATCATTGCTCCGGGGCATCGCTGAGTCTCCCGATCAAGCGGTGGACTCGATGCCGGTATCCACCTGGGCGCGTAGGCGAGGCTGGAAGAGGGACATCGCCCCCGACGCGTCCCAGGGGCCCGCCACGGACTACGGCGAGGTCATGCCCAACGGCAAGAAACGCACCCGGGTGCTCAGCGAACCGGGCTGGCCGATCCCTCTCGACGCAGGCGACTACCAGCCGACCCTCGACCCCGATGCGCGCGACACCTTCCAGGGCTCGAAGAACCTCGAGCCGGCTGGGGTCGTCGCCGGGTACAAGTTGCACATCGCCTGCGACGTCAGCCCTTTGGGCGAGTCGGACTACCCCCAGATTCCACGCGGGTTCATCCTTGCCAGCGGCGACGAGAAGAACGACCACTCGGCCCTCAAGATGCTCGGCGCGATGCGCACCCTCGGTTCCTGCGTCTCCAAGGTTCTGGTCGACAGGGGCTACACCCATATGACCGGATGGGCACTCCCGCTGAGCCAGCAGTCCCTGAAACTCAAAAGGGACCAAATGGGACCGCACGGGACCCCCGTCGCGGGCACTGTCCTGATCGACGGACGGCTCTTTGTGGACTGGATGCCCAAGAAGTTCTGGCGACTGCCGAACTTCGAACTGGGCATGTCCGAAGAGGAGACCGCCCGCCTCTGTGAGCAGTACGAGCAACGCATCCCCTATGCCTTCGAGCCCAAGGGCCAGCCCGACTGGGAGCGCGGCGTTCAGCAGTACCGAGGACCGGCGGCGACCGGCAAGGTTCGCTGCGGGAACCACCCTGCGACGCTGCGCCTTCCAGAGTCCAAGCCAGAGTGCCCCCGAGGCAAGGCTGGCAAGCCATGCGCGTGCGGTGCACAGCCCAGCCTCGGTCCGGACGACGATCTGGGTCTGCGCCAGCGCTACCTCTACGGGACGCGCAAGTGGTGGGCGGATCACTCCCGGCGCAGCAGCGTCGAGTCGGCCAACACCAACGTCCAGACACATCTCGGCAACCTCGGGCTCCGACACGCGATCCGGATCACCTCTGGCCTGGTGAAGCGCGCCTGGATGACCTGCTTCGCCCTCATCGCCTCAGCCGTGCGACTCATGCGCAGCCGCTACGCCAGGACGCCCTCGGACCTCGCGCCCGGCGAGGTCATCGACGCCCCGCTGCCCGGGCCGCCGAAGACGGCAAGAACCGAAGGGGACGAGGCAAGCAAGGTCAAGCACACCCTCAACGTGGCGGTGTTCGGATGGCGCAAGCCCCGCCGCACCTCCAGTGTCCCGCGCGCCAGCGCGCCGCCCGGACGCCCACAAGGCCCACCACCATGGGCCCGACGAACTGCAGTTGTTGAGCGCAGGACCTAGGAGCGCTCACCGCACTAGCCCCTGCCTGGAGCAATTCCGGGCAGGGGCTTTCGCATTCCTCCGGTTGGCGCATGGAGAGAGGCCGACGAGGTTCCCGGAGCGACCGTCCAGATCGGTCGGCTTCTCCGGAATCGCACGTCACACGCTCAGAGAGACCGACGGGAGCGTCACTGAACTTGACTTTCGGGAACGATGTCGCGCAGAAGCAGGAACATCACTGGGTGGAGCCAACGGGACTCGAACCCGTAACCCCCTGCTTGCAAAGCAGGTGCGCTACCAATTGCGCCATGGCCCCGTAGCGTGAGTGGCACGCCGCCGTTGGTGCTGAGCGAACTCAGTCGACGGAGTCGGTCACCTCGGCCCACAAGTCTTGTTCGGCCTTGTCGGCCTGGTACTTGCGCCACAGCAGAGCACCGGCCGACGCCGCGGTCAGCACCGCCGCCAGCACGGGCCTGCTCAAGGACTTCTTCACGGCCTTGTCCTCTCGTGCGCGATGACCGGGGTGGGCCTAACAGGACTTGAACCTGTGGCCTCTTCCTTATCAGGGAAGCGCTCTAACCGACTGAGCTATAGGCCCCTAGCAACCAGCGAACAAGTGTAGCCCAGCGGCAGTGCTGCACCCAAACCGTTCTGCGATCAACGCCGCACGACTTCAGTCGTCGGTCAGGGTGACGTCGACGCCGCCGACCAGTGCGGCACAGATGTTGTACAGCAGCGCGCCCAGGGTGCCCAGAGCGGTCAGCAGGACCACGTTGGCCACCGCGAGCACGGTCGACATCGACAGCACCCGCGTCAGGCCCACATAGTCGCTGATGTTGAACTCGTTGTTGTTGCTCAGCGTGCGGATGAAGTCGTTCAGGTTCCCGAATACGCCCATGCCGTTGACCAAGGTCCACAACAGGAAACTGGCCACCACGCTCGCGATCCCCAACGCCACCGACAACAAGAAGGTGATCTTCATGGCCGACCACGGGTCGATGCGGGCCAAGCTGAGCCGCACCGTTCGAGGCGCACCGGGATCCGCGGAGACCGTGTCACCGGCAGCTGGCACCGCCCCGGCGGACTCACTGGGAGGGCCCGGGGGTACCTGCGGGTCCGGACGACCTGGCGGCGATCCGTTGCGGTCCGCCGGTTGCGGTGTTCCCTTGGCTGGGGTCGAACTCGCCGGTCCGGTGCGTTGGGTGGCCATCAGTTTTCCCCATCTTCAGGCTCGACATCGTCCTGTTCGGTCGGCTCCGCATCGAACGACTCCTGGCTCGACTCTGCCACGTCCGAACTGGCTTCGGCGGACGAAACCCCGACTGTACCGAGATCCATAGACCCGCCGGCTGGCACGGCCCCGGCAGCGGAACCGCCCTCTTCCGTCGCCTCGGTCTGCCCGACCTGATCGGTTTCGGGCGCTTCGTCGCTCACCACCTCATTGTTGCGGGTGATGGCGATGATCTGGTCGCCGGGGTCTGGTTTGGCGAATCGCACCCCTTGGGTGTTGCGGCCGCGGACCGGCACGTCGTCGACCCGTGACCGCACGACCTTGCCCTTCTCCATCACGACCAGCACCTCGTCGCCGTCGTGCACCATGGTGGCGCCGACCAGGTCGCCGAGCTTGTCCGCGGTGGCGGCCACCTTGATGCCGATCCCGCCACGGGACTGCACCCGGTATTCCTGGATGCGGGTACGTTTGGCGTTGCCGTTCTCGAACACCACGAACACGTGCTCGCGGGGCTGCTCGGCCGTGTCGTCCTCGCCGGTGCCGCCGGTGGCTTTGACCACTGCCACGCTCAACAGTTCGTCGCCGCCGCGGAACTTCATCCCGGTGACCCCGGAGGTGGCCCGCCCCATCGGCCGCAGCGCCGCGTCCGTTGCGGTGAATCGCAACGACTGGCCCTGCCGGGAGACCAGCAGCACGTCGTCGTCCTCACCCAACAACTTGGCGCCCACCAGCTCGTCCCGGCTCTGCGGACCGTCGCCGTTCTCCCTGAGGTTGATCGCGATCAATCCACCGGACCGGTTGGAGTCGTACTCGCGCAACCGGGTCTTCTTCACCAGTCCCCGTTTGGTGGCCAGCAGCAGGAACGGCGCAGCGTCGTAGTCCTGCAACCGCATCACCTGGGCGATCTGCTCCTCCGGCTGGAACGCGAGCAGGTTGGCCACGTGCTGGCCCTTGGCATCCCGAGCCGCCTCGGGCAGTTCGTAGGCCTTGGTCCGGTACACCCGGCCCAGGTTGGTGAAGAACAACAACCAGTCGTGGGTGGACGTGGTGAAGAAGTGATCGACGATGTCGTCGCCTCGCAACGACGCGCCCCGCACGCCCTTGCCACCGCGCTTCTGCGACCGGTACGCATCCACCCGGGTGCGTTTGGCGTACCCGCCGCGGGTGATGGTGACCACCACATCCTCGACCGGGATGAGGTCTTCCATCGCCATGTCCCCGTCACCGGGCACGATCGTGGTGCGCCGCTCGTCGCCGTACTTGTCGACGATGTCGCGCAGCTCGGTACCGACGATGTCGCGCTGGCGGGCCGGCGTGGCGAGGATCTCCTCGTAGTCGGCGATTCGCGCCTCCAGTTCGGCGTGCTCGTCGACGAGCTTCTGCCGCTCCAGCGCGGCGAGGCGACGCAGCTGCATATCCAGGATGGCCGTGGCCTGGATGTCGTCGATGTCCAGCATGTCCATCAACCCGGTGCGAGCGTCCTCCTGAGTGGCCGAGGCACGGATCAGCGCGATCACGGCGTCCAGCTGGTCCAACGCCTTCAGCAGCGCGACCAGGATGTGCATGCGCTCCTGGGCCTGCCGCAACAAGTACCGGGTCCGGCGGACCACGACCTCGATCTGGTGATCCACCCACCACCGGATGAACGCATCGATGGACAGGGTGCGCGGCACGTTGTCCACCAGAGCCAGCATGTTGGCGCCGAATGTTTCCTGCAGCTGGGTGTGCTTGTACAGGTTGTTCAGCACGACCTTGGCCACGGCGTCGCGTTTGAGGACCAGCACCAGCCGCTGACCGGTGCGTCCGGAGGTTTCGTCGCGGATGTCGGCGATGCCGGCCAGCCGGCCTTCCTTGACCAGTTGGGCGATCTTGCGGGCCAGCTGATCCGGGTTGACCAAGTACGGCAGTTCGGTGACGACCAGGCAGGTGCGGCCGTGGATCTCCTCCGCATTGACCACGGCCCGCATGATGATCTGCCCGCGGCCGGTGCGGTAAGCGTCTTCGATGCCGCGCCGGCCCATGATGGTGGCGCCGGTGGGGAAGTCCGGTCCCTTGATACGTTCCATCAAGGCCAGCTGCAGTTCCTCTTTGCCGGCCTCTGGATTGGCCAGCAGCCATTGCACGCCGTCCGCGACTTCACGCAGGTTGTGCGGCGGGATCTGGGTGGCCATGCCCACCGCAATGCCGGCCGACCCGTTGACCAGCAGGTTGGGGAACCTGGCCGGCAGAACGACGGGTTCCTGAGTGCGGCCGTCGTAGTTGTCGGTGAAATCGACCGTTTCCTGGTCGATCCCGCGCACCAGCTCCAGCGCCAGCGGAGCCATCTTGCACTCGGTGTACCGGGGGGCGGCAGCCCGGTCGTCCCCAGGGGAACCGAAATTGCCTTGCCCGCTGATCAGCGGGTAGCGCATCGACCAGTCCTGCACCAGGCGGACCATCGCGTCGTAGATGGCCTGGTCGCCGTGCGGGTGGTACTGGCCCATGACGTCGCCCACCACGCGCGAACACTTGGAGAACGCGCGGTCCGGCCGGTAGCCGCCGTCGTACATCGCGTACAGGATGCGCCGATGCACCGGCTTGAGCCCGTCGCGGACATCCGGCAGTGCCCGCCCGACGATGACCGACATCGCGTAATCCAGGTAGGAGCGCTGCATCTCCAGCTGCAGATCTACCTGTTCGATGCGGTCCATCTCGGCGGGAGGAATCTGGTCAGTCATGCAGGTGGGTGCCTCTCAGCTGATCGGTGTCGGCAGCAGTGTTCGGTGGCGTCGGGCCTGGTGGCTCAGATGTCCAGGAAACGAACGTCTTTGGCGTTGCGTTGGATGAAACCCCTCCGGGATTCGACGTCTTCGCCCATGAGAACGGCGAAGATCTCGTCCGCGGCAGCAGCGTCGTCGATGGTGACCTGGCGCAGGATCCGGGTCTGCGGGTCCATCGTCGTGTCCCACAGTTCCTGGTAGTTCATCTCACCCAGGCCCTTGTAACGCTGCACCGGGTTGTCCTTGGGCAGCCGTTTCTT
>PDSI01000160.1 GCA_002748415.1 Micrococcales bacterium
TGAGGTGATCCTGCGGGCGGGGCTCCTCATCCGGTTCAGAAAACGGGCCAGGCCCCTTACCGGCAGCCCGGCGACGCGCACCGACCTGCTGGTACAGATCACGAAGACCACGACGACGAAACGACACCACCCGAGACGGGCGGTCATAACGGAAAGTCCCCCCGACAAACGATACCTCCGCCGGAGCAGGGTGCACATCCAGATGCGCCGGGAACCGCCGGCCCGCGTTGTCCCGCACCGCGTCGGCCCGCATCGGCTGCACCTCGTGATCATCCGCGTCCAACACCGCCAACCGTAGACCGGCCACGGACAACACCCGCTCCAGCAACTCCAACGAGGCCGCCGCATCCACCAACTCCGCACGCGCGATCGTCGCCGCCGAGACCCCTACCCGTTCAGCCATCTCCCGCTGACTGACATCCGCGACCCGCCGCGCACGCCGAAACACACCCACCCGATCCACACCCACCACACCCTCTCCACACAAACCCGCCCCGCACCCACAGCCACAACCCCCGGCCACAGCCACCCTCCCACCAACCACCCACAAACCCACGACACCCCACCCCACCCAGCAGAACGCGAGGGCTACCCGGAGCATGGAAGCGATAGCCCAAACACCCATCGACGCGCGACGGACAACTCACCTGCCGGTTGGTCGGCGACGGGCAACTCACCTGCCCGTTGGTCGGCGGGCGACTGGATGATCAGCCAATAGGCAGCCGGCGGAATGCCAAGAAAGCCAGGCATGCAGCAGCCGGGCGCGGTCAATGGTACGGCTGCCCGGGACCGGAGTCGGGGTCAGTCTCGGCCTCGGCCGTGGCGCGCCGGCGTAGGTCGATACGCCGGGATTCGTCCTCCGCCGAGGACACGCGGCCGGACGCATCGTCAGCACTACGGTGGTCCGGGTGTACCCAGCCGGGTCGCTTCTGCAGCAACGGAATATCCGCTTCGTCCAGCAGCACCGGGTCGACGTCGGAGATGCAGTGGTTGCACCGGATGGCATCGATAGCAATGTACTCCTTGCAGTACGGGCACTCGCGTTGGCCTTGCGCCTTGAAGTTACCCATCCCAGCCCGCTTGAGCAGCTGAACGATTCCGAACATCACCGCCGCCAACAGCAGGAAGTTCACCAGATCGGTGATGAACGCCCCGTACTTGATCGCGCCTCCGTTGATGGTCAGGGTCAACGCGCTGAAATCGGGTTTCCCCACCAGCACCGCCACCAGCTGCATCAGGACGTTCCCGGCCAGACTCTCCACCAGGGCCGCGAACGCCGCTCCGATGATGAAGCCGAGGGCGAGGTCCATCATGTTCCCGCCCATGGCAAAACTCTTGAACTCGTTCCACAGCTGCTTCACGGGAATTAGTCAAACACCGACCATCCACCGCTGTCCCCGGCATCAGAAAATCGGTTTCTCCGTCGTCGGGCCACCGCCGTGAGAAGTACCCGTTCGGTCACTGCTTCGGCACGTGCTGGTCCAGTTCGGCCAGCCAAGCGGCTCCGGTCGCATCCGAGGGCATCCGCCAGTCCCCACGCGGCGACAAGGCACCACCGGCCGCCACTTTGGGCCCGTTCGGCAACGCGGAACGCTTGAACTGATTGGTGAAGAACCGCCGGATGAACACCTCCATCCAATGCCGGATCGTCGGCAGGTCGTAGGCAACCTCGTCCTGCTCCGGCAACCCGGGCGGCCAATGACCGCTGTCCGCGTCTCGCCAGGCGTGCAGGGCCAAGAAGGCGATCTTCGACGGACGGAAGCCGTATCGCAGCACGTAGTACAGCGTGAAATCCTGCAACGAGTACGGACCGACGCTGGCCTGGGTGCTTTGCGGCTGCTGGCCGTCCTTGACCGGCACCAGCTCGGGGGTGATCTCGGTGTCCAAGATCTCTTGCAGAACTGCGTCCACGTCGTCTCCGAACTCCTCGGAGCTGATCACCCACCGGATCAAATGCTGGATGAGCGTCTTCGGCACCCCGGTGTTCACCGCATAGTGCGACATCTGGTCACCGACACCGTAGGTGCACCAGCCCAACGCCAGTTCGGAAAGGTCGCCGGTACCGAGCACGAGGCCGCGGTGATGGCTGGCGAGCCGGAACAGGTAGTCGGTACGCAGACCCGCTTGGACGTTCTCGAAAGTGACGTCGTAGACCTCGCGGCCGTGCGCGAACGGATGATCCATGTCGGTCAGCATCTGCCGCGCCGCCGGGGTGATGTCGATCTGCTCGAAGGTGACCCCCAACGCCCGGGACAATTCCTCGGCGTTGGAACGGGTGTGCTCGGTGGTGGCGAAACCCGGCATGGTAAAAGCGAGGATGTCGGTGCGCGGACGGCCGAGCCGGTCCATCGCCCGTGCCGCCACGATGAGCGCATGGGTGGAGTCCAAACCACCGGAAACGCCGATGACGATCTTCGGGTTGCCGATGGCCCGAAGCCGCTGTTCCAGGCCGCTGACCTGGATGTTGTACGCCTCGTAGCAGTCCAGTGCCAGCCGGGACTCCTCGTTCGGCACGAACGGAAACCGGTCCAGCGGTCGCCGCAGGCCCAGATCGCCGGTGGGTGGCGACAGTTCGAACGGCACCCGGCGAAACTCGGCGATTCGCTGCGAGTGGGATCGCCGGTTGTCGTCGAAGGTGCCTTGCCGGACCCGGTCGGCCCGGACCTGGTCCAAGTCCACGTCGGCCAAGCTCATCCGCGTCGCGTCCGGGAACCGCTCGCTCTCGGCCAATAGCTGACCGTTCTGGTAGATCACCGTCTGACCGTCCCACGACAGGTCAGTACTCGATTCGCCCTCTCCCGCGGCAGCGTACACATAGGCGGCCAGACACCGGGCCGACTGCGAACGGCACATCAACCGGCGGTCCTGGGCCTTGGCCACCGTGATCGGAGACCCGGACAGGTTCACCAGTACGCTGGCTCCGGCCAAGGCCGCCTCCGAACTCGGCGGAATCGGCAGCCACAGGTCCTCGCAAACCTCCATATGCACCGCCAGCCCCGGCACATCCGTCGATTCAAGAATCACCTCCGGCCCGAACGGGACCCGCTGACCGGCCACGTCGACCTGTTGCCCACGCTGGTCGTCCCCGGCGCCGTACAGCCTGCGTTCGTAGAACTCCCGGTAGGTAGGCAGGTAAGACTTCGGCGCCACCGCCAGCACCCTGCCGCGGTGCACGGCTACGGCACAGTTGAACACCCGGTTCCGGTGCCGCAGCGGCGCCCCCAGCACCAGCAGCGGCAGCAGATCCGCGCACCGGCCGGCGATCCACCCGATGGCCGCATCGGCCTGTTCCAGCAGCACGTCCTGCATCGCCAGGTCGTCCAGGGAGTATCCGACCAGGTTGAGTTCAGGGAACACCGCGATCGCGACGGCGTCATCGTGGCAGCGGCGGGCTACGTCGATCACGGCCTCGGCGTTGGCCTGCGGGTTCACCAAGTGGATAGGCATTGTGACCGCGGCCACCCTGGCGAAGCCGTGCCGATACAGATTGTTGAAGTCACTCACAACGTCCCCTTGAAGGTACTTGCGATAATCGTGCACGCACGTAGCGTAGAAGTCCGCACCGTCAGCTGCACGATCCGGGCGTGTAGTGGTTACGCTGGAACAGTCGGCAACGCGGCTGCGATTGCAGGAAACCACTTTGGGAGGACTCGATGGCGGCTCCGCAACACGCTGCCACGAAGGTGCACCTGCCTGACCGGGAAGACCTGCGCAACAGGGTCGACGAGGCCCTCATTGCCACATTGAGCCGACAGCGAGCCGTGCTGGCCGATGTGGACTCGGCCAGCAACGATCTGCTGAGTTCCATCGCCGGGCTGCTGGACGGTGGCAAGAGGTTGCGGCCCATGTTCTGCTACTGGGGGTGGCGCGGGACCGGCCGGGAAGGAAACAAGGCAGCCATCAGGGCCGCCGCCGCTTTGGAGCTGTTCCAAGCGGCGGCACTGATTCACGACGACATCATCGACCGCTCCGACACCCGCCGCGGTCACCCAACCGTGCATCGCATCTTCGCCGACCGGCATCAGCGCGGGTCCTCCGGCGCCGCCTGGCGTGGCGATTCCGGCAGTTTCGGTGCAGCTGCCGCCATCTTGGCCGGAGATCTGTGCCTGGCCTGGAGCAGCGAACTACTCGGCCTGGCTGTCGGCGAGGGACCGGGAGTCAAGCGTGAACACGGTATAGCCGCCCGCAAGGTGTACTCCACGATGAGCACCCAGCTGATGGCCGGCCAGTACCTCGACGTTCTGGAGCAAGCCGAGGCCCTCGGCTCGGTCGAGCGAGCCTTGCACGTCATCCGGTTCAAGAGCGCCAAGTACACGATCGAGCATCCATTGCTGCTGGGCGGTGAGCTGGCCGGCGCGGAACGCTCCACCCTGCAGACCTACTCCACCTACGCCATCCCACTCGGCGAGGCATTCCAGCTGCGCGACGACATGCTGGGGGTTTTCGGGGATAGCACCGCCACCGGCAAACCCACCGGCGACGACCTGCGGGAAGGCAAGCGAACGGTGCTGGTCGCGCTGGCTACCCGGGATGCCACCGCGGCCCAGCGGCAGGTCCTGGAAGACGCGGTGGGCAACTCGGCCGCCGACGAGAATCAGCTGAACGACGTGCGTGCGATCCTGCTGGACACCGGGGCGGCGTCACAGGTGGAGAAGATGATTACCCGGCGGGTGGCCGACGCCGAGCTCGCGCTAGCGGGTGGGGTGATCGATCCGACCGCTGCCGAGGTACTGCGCGAGCTGATCGCTGCGACCACCCAGCGCTCAGCCTGATGCGCACCGTCGTCGGCCCGACGTCCCGGGCGGTGGTGATCGGTGCGGGCTTGGCCGGGCTGAGCGCCGCGATGCGGCTGGCCGGGACCGGCCGCGAGGTGATGGTGCTGGAACGCGAAGCCGGTCCCGGCGGGCGGGCCGGAAGGCTCGTGCGGTCCACCGCCGCAGGGTCGTACCGTTTCGACACCGGCCCCACCGTACTGACCATGCCCGACCTCATCGACGACTGCTTCGACGCGGTAGGCGAGGACCGCGCCGACTGGTTGCAGCTGGACCCGGTGACACCGTTGTACCGGGCCAGGTTTCACGACGGATCGAGCCTGGACGTGGTTGCCGACACCGACGACATGGCCAGCCGGATTGCCGATTTCGCCGGGGCTGCGGAAGCCGACGGGTACCGCGAGTACGTGCGGTTCGTCTCCCAGCTGTACCGGCTGGAGATGCGCAGCTTCATCGACAGGAACTTCGACGGCCCACTGTCGCTGGCCGCACCGGACCTGGCCAGGCTGGTCCGTATCGGCGGTATGCGCCGGCTCGCTCCTGCGGTGCAGAAGTACCTGAAAGACGAACGTTTGCAACGGGTCTTCTCGTTTCAATCGCTGTATGCGGGAGTATCACCACAGCAAGCGCTGGCCATCTACGCGGTTATCGCCTACATGGATTCCGTTGCCGGGGTGTACTTCCCGCGTGGCGGGATGTATGCGTTGCCGCAGGCGATGGCCGCCGCGGCCGGCAAACACGGCGTCAAGTTCCGCTACAACGCGGAGGTCGACCGTATCGAGCACGACGAGAAACGTGCCAGGGCAGTGATTCTGAGCGACGGCGAACGCATACCGGTGGATACGGTGGTGGTGACCACCGATCTGCCGACCGCCCGGGCCAGGCTACTCCGTCGTCCGTTGCGCCGCCCGCTACGGTCCTCCCCCTCGTGCTATCTGCTGCTGGCCGGTGCCCCGGGTGTGGATGAGGACGCTGCGCACCACACCATCTCCTTCGGGCGGTCCTGGGCTGGGGTCTTCGACGAGTTGAATTCCGGCCGTTTGATGAGCGACCCGAGCGTGCTGGTCTCCCGTCCCACGGTCAGCGACCCGAGCCTGGCTCCGACCGGGCACAGCACCTACTACGTGTTGTTCCCCACCCCGCATCTGAGGCATCGCACCCGCATCGACTGGGACGCGATGGCCCCCGCCTACCGGGAGCACCTCACCCAGGTGCTGATCGAACGCGGCCTGGCGGATCTGAGCCGCACCGACGTCGAACACGTCATCACCCCTGCGGACTGGCAGCGGATGAGCATGCACGACGGCACTCCGTTCGCCGCGTCGCACGTCTTCTCCCAAACCGGCCCGTTCCGGCCGGGAAACTTGTGGGGGGAAAACGTCGTGTTCGCCGGTTCCGGTACCGTTCCCGGCGTGGGCGTGCCGATGGTGCTCATATCCGGGCGGCTGGCGGCCGAGCGGATCAGCGGAGTCGACGGCGGCTACCAGTCCCGGGCCTGGCGTTGATCGCTGCGGTCTGGCGCTGACCGCTTGGCATTCTCGTACCGGGCCAGCGCCTCAGCCCTGGCCGCTGCCAAATCGACGATGCGCTGCGGGTACCCGTAGCGGTAGCCGTCGACCCGTTTCCACGGTTCATGGGCGGCCGAGCCCGGTAAGTGGGCCAGCTCCGGCAGGTAACGGCGCACGTAGTCACCGCCCGGGTCGAACTTCAGCCCTTGGGTGACCGGGTTGAAGACGCGGAAGTAGGGTGCGGCGTCGGTCCCGGTACCGGCGACCCACTGCCAGCCGTGGTTGTTGGACGCCATATCGCCATCGACCAGGTGCTGCAGGAAGTGCCGTGCACCGTGCGGCCACCAGACGTGCAGGTGCTTGGTGAGGAAGCTCGCGGTGAGCATCCTGACCCGGTTGTGCATCCACCCTTCGGCCAGCAGCTGCCGCATCCCGGCATCGACCATCGGGTAACCGGTCCGGCCCTGTTGCCACGCCCGCAGTCCCTGCGCCGCAGCCGGATCGGTATCCGGGTCGTCGTAGGGCATGCCCGCCATCGCGGGCCGCAGGTCCTGCCACAACGCCGTGGGGTGGTGCCAGAGCACGTCGGCGTAGAACTCTCGCCAGGCCAATTCGGTGACGAAGGTGAACGAGCCCTTCCCTGCCCGGTCTCCGATGCCGGCCAGGATGGTGCGGGGGTGGATGGTGCCGAACTTCAGGTGCACCGACAGCCGGGACGTGCCGGCCAGGTCCGGCCGGTCCCTGTTCTGGTGGTAGTCGTCAAGGCTCTTGTCCCGGAACGCTTCCCATGCGTGTGCTGCCGCTTGCTCGGTGACCGGCGGCAACGCGGGATCCATGGCGGGCGGTGCCGGCAGCGGGTCGGACTCGATGCCGCTCACCCAGTCCACGCTCGGTCGGGACGCCGGGGCGGGCCAGCCGTGGGCGCGCCAGGCCCGGCTGAACGGGGTGAACACCTGGTACCCGGAACCCTGGCCGGTGCGGATGATGCCAGGCCCGATGGCGTACGGGCTACCAGTGGCCACCAACGGCACCCCGGCGGGCAGCGCGGACTGGACGCCGCTGTCGCGCCGTCGCCCGAAAGGTGTCGACTCTGCGCTGATATGCACACTGCAGGCGCCGGTTTCGGTGACCAGGTCGGGAACAACCCGGGCCGGGGAACCCGTACGGACCACCAGCGCATCGTCGAAGCACTCCCGCAGCCCCGCCACCGCCTGCAGTAGGCCGGCGGCGCGCACCGGCGAAGCGTCCAACAGGGCAGGTTGCAGCACGAATACCGGTAGCACCCGCCCAGCTTGCGCCGCGGCTGACAGTGCAGGCAGGTCGGTCCCGCGCAGGTCTCGGCGTAGCCAGAGTAGGGCGGTCGGCATCAGTCAGCCGGCCGCGCGCAGATAGTCGCGGACGGCGGTGGCGGTCCGGGTGCCGGAGACCATGGCGCCCTGGATCGATGCGGTGTCGCGGTGATCCCCGCACACGAACAACCCGTGCCCCTGCGCCACCGGCCGGCGGACCTGCAGCGGCACCGGCTGCGCCGGCAACGCGTCGCGGATCTCGTTGACCCTGACCACCTCCCAGCGGGCCACGTCGGCGTCCCACAGCTGCGCCAGGTGAGTGCGGACATCGGCCTCGGTGGCCTGTTCAGCGCCGGGAGGCCACAGCACACTCGCCTGCACCAGGTGCTTGCCGACGGGTGCGTAGGCAGGTGCCACGTCGCTGATGACAGTGGTGTTGACCACCGGGCCCGCCCGCCGCCCGTCGACCAGCAACAGCCGGGTCACGTCCGTACCACCGTGCCCGCGCGGTGGTTCGTCGACGGCGAACCACCAGGTGAGCACTCCGTTCATCGTCGGTACCGGAATCCCGGTCAACCGGTGCGCCGTGGCCGGGTCGGTGGCCACCACCACGGCGCGCGAACTGACGTGTCCGTCCTCGAACGTGGTGCGCCACCCGGTGCCGTGCCGGCTCACCTGCCGTGCTTGCCGGCCCAGGGTCGCCGGCTCGCTCAGGTGGGTTTGCAGCTGGTGCGGGAGCGCACTCATCCCTTGGGTGGGCAGTCCCGGGGCGCCCAAGGCGAAGGCACGCACCAACAACCGGACGAAATTGGCCGACGTGGTCGCGTCCTCGGTCAGCAACACACCGGCCAGGAACGGGTCGATCACCTCCCGGCGCAACCGGCCGGTCAGGCCGGCGGCGTCCATCGCCTCCCCCAGGGTGTTGTCCGGGCGGTTCAGCGCGCGTTGCGGTGCCAGCAACACCGGGCCGGCGAACCGGGCGACGGCGGCCACATCCCGGGCACCCAGGTAGCCGGTGCGCAGCGACGCAAGCACCGACCTCGGGCGTCTTCGCGGGTCCAGCACGATCGCGATGCCCTGTGCACCGCGCACCGCGACACCCGGTTCGAACGTACGCAGGCCGAGCGCGTCGACATCGACCTGCGTGGCGACCATCGGGTAGGCAGGATTCAGCAGCTGGAAGCCGCGGTCGAGGCGGAACCCGTCAACGACGTCGGTGCGTACCCGTCCACCGATGTCGTCACCGGCCTCCACCAGGCTCACCTGCGCACGACCGGCCAGGTGACGCGCACACTGCAAACCGGCCAGTCCCGCCCCAATGACGAGCACGTCACAGTCAATGTCACCGGTCCGGTCCACATCGCCTCCCATGCTGACCCGCACGCCCGGGTCCTCGTGCTGCTCGTCCTGGCTCCCGGCTCAGAGCCTGGCCGGGTCCGCTCGTTCCCCGGCCCGAGCCTACTCGCCGGGTCCCAGGATCTGCCTGGCCCGCAGCTCGTCTCGGGGGAAGACCAGGATGCGCAGTCCGTCGTTGGTTGTCGCGACGGTGTGCCGGATCCCGGCCGCGGACAGCTGCAGTTGCAGGGCGGCGGAAACCCGATCGTCCGACGGGGCCGCGACCGGCACCAGTGTGCCGTAGCTGTCCGGCGGACCGGGTTGCGGCGGACGGGTCACCACCGACTTCCCGTGCCCGAACCCCCACTTCAGCAGCAGCATGAGCACCAGCAGAACCGCGCCCGCCACCAGCGGACCGAAGACGAAAGACCAGCTTCCCCATGTTGGCATCGCGACCTCGTCTCCGCGTCAGCCGGCCCGAACACGCCACCAGCCACGATCGATAGCCCTGGCCACAGCATGACACGATGAGGCGTCGTCCTCACCGGTGCCCTACCATCACATGGTGCGTTCAACCGGCGACCCTGGGCAACCGAGCCTGTCCGCGCGCACGGCAAGCTGCCTGTCTGCCGCTGAAATCACCGATCCGCAGCTGCAGGCCGATTTCGAGGTGTGCCGACGGCTCAACGCCGAACACGGAAAGACCTACTATCTGGCTACCTGGCTGCTGCCACCGGGTAAACGGCCGTGGGTGTGGGCTCTGTACGGATTCGCGCGATACGCCGACGAGTTCGTGGACTCGCTCACCGATCCCGACCCGGATGCGCTGATGGCCTGGGGCGCACGGGTGGAGGGCTGTATCGGCACCGGCGCCGGATTCGACGCGCCCAGCCGGGCCCTGATCGCCACGATGCGGCGCTGGGACATCGACGCAGCCACCGTGCGGGTGTTCCTGAACTCGATGCGCATGGACATCGATGTCGCCCACTACCCCACCTATCCGGACCTGGAACGGTACATGGACGGGTCTGCGGCGGCGGTCGGGGTTCAGCTGCTACCGATCTTGGAACCATCTGACCAGCAGGCACTTTCGTACGCCCGCGACTTGGGGGTCGCGTTCCAGCTGACGAACTTCATCCGGGACATCGGGGAGGACCTGGAGCGTGGGCGGGTGTATTTGCCGATGGAGGACCTGGACCGGTTCGACGTCACCACGCAGGAGTTGCAACGCTGCCGCTACCGGCAAGCAGTCACCGCGCCGGTGCGCAACCTGCTGCAGTTCCAGATCTTCCGGGCGCGACAGGTCTACGCCCGCGCCGAGCCCGGCATCGACATGCTGCACCCCGACGTGCGCCCGGCCATCCGGTGTGCCCGCACCCTCTACGGGGAGATCCTGGACGAGGTCGAGAGAGCGGACTACCGGATCCTGCACCGAAAGGTGGCGGTCTCCAAGCGACGCCGCGCCCGGGTGGCTGCCACGGCGGTTACCCGTGCTCGTGCCCAGTGGAGACGCACTCGGGCGGTAGCGGCCTGAGTAGCTGCTGTGGCACGTCCGCGTCCGGAACAACCTGGGTGCAGGACACGACGGCCGTCGCCGGCCACCGCAGGCCGCCGGCCATCGCCACAGAAAGTGGCCGCGCAATCGCAACAGGTAGCCACGCGCTCTCTGTTCCATCGTGGCCGTGAAGAGGAGACGGTAGAAAGAACCAGAGGGGGGAAGGAACAGCCATGAACGATAACCGCGTCCCGGTCCACGCCGCCGGTGCGACGGCGATGCAGCCCGGCACGGCGGTCTTCTTCCCGACGCTGTTGGGAACGATCGGCCTGCTGGCCCTGACGACGACGATCGCAGGTGGGCACGCCGGCCGCTTGCAGGACCCCAACCGTGGACACGTCCTGGTTGCCGTGGCACTACTGACAGCGGTCGGGTACCTGGGCTGGCCGGGCCAGCCGGACTGCACGGGCAGCTGATCCGCCGTGCGGGTGCGCGCGCGGTGACGAGCGGGCCGGCGCTACCGGACTACCCCAGCAGTTGCGCCAGCCGCCGGACCGGTTTCTTGCGCCCGGCCCGCAGCGCTTGCGCGGGTGTCGCACCGAGGTCTTCATGCGGGGTGAACAACCACTGCAGTGCCTCCACGTCGTCGAAACCGCAGTCACCCAAGACGGTGATGGTGCCGGCCAGCCCGTTGAGCAGGTCGGGGCGAACGAGCTCGGCAGGTATGTAGTCCTGCCGCGGCTGACCGCGGCGCACCGCTACCAGCTGCCGGTCGAGGATGAGGCGCCGGATGTGCGCTACCCCTACGGCCAACTGCCGGGCTGCCTCGTCGAGGGTCAACCATTCGGTGACGATCGTGTCCAAGCCATCAGCATCCGAGGTCACAACTCCAACTATGGCGCATCGCCACCGGCCGGGGAATGCGCGGCACCCGGCCCAGCCTCGCGCCGCGTACATTCGATGCTCACCGAACGCGCCACGCCACGCCTGTAATTACCCGAATGTCGTAAACCTTGACTGATTTGCGCTACCTTTGATGCAGGAGGTGTGACTCAGAGTCACCTGACTGACCTTCCCCCGGTCCCGTGCACTCGAATAGGACACAATCCCCATGAATGCTGTCGCCTCATCCCGCACCGATCTTCTCCGCCGCAGCGCGTCGTTGGCAGTGGCCGTCGCGATCGGCGCCGGCGCTGCCGTCGCCGCACCCGCGCAAGCGCACGCAGCACCCACTACCCACCCAGCCGCGCCGACAGCCCACAGCGATGCTGCGCTACGGCTGGCGATGGCCCAGCCGGTCCTCACCTCACATGCCCGCTCCGCTCAACCGCGGGCCGCACGTCTCACCGCGGCCGGCGAGCAGTACAAGGTCCGCTCCGGCGACACCCTGTCCGGCATCGCCAAGCGGCACCGGGTCAGCGTGCCGGCGCTGCGCGAGGCCAACGGCATCAACGGAGCGCGGATCTACGCCGGCCAGACGCTGCGCATCCCCGGTGGCAGCGCACCGGCAGCAACCCAGCAGGTGGCAGCCAAGCAGAAAAAGCCGCAGGCCGCGCGCTCGTACCGGGTTCGGGCCGGCGACACCCTGAGCCACATCGCAGCCCGGCACGCCACCACGGTGGACGCGCTGCGCAAGGCCAACCGGATCAACGGGTCTCGCGTCGTCGTGGGGCAGACGCTGACGCTGCCGGGCAACCCGGCGGCCAAACCCAAGACCGCGAGCCAACGCCGGCAGGCCGGTTCCTCGTCCGGCCGGCAGGCCGCCCCGGGCACCGACTACCGGGTCAAGCAGGCAGACACGCTCAGCGATATCGCCAAGGCACACGGGATCAGCGTCCAGCAGATCCGCGCCGCCAACCCGAAGCTGACCTCGAACCGGATCATCGCCGGAAGCACCATCAAGATCCCGGGCGGGTCCCAGCCCAGTCGCAACGAGCACCGGGTAGGGAACACGTTCGCTGGGCGCAGCTACGCCCCCGAGGTCACCCGCGCCGCGCAGCGCAACAAGAACACCCTCATGAGCCGGCAAGTACCCGGCCGGGATCAGATGCGGTCGATCATCCGCAACGCCGCGGTTGCGCACGGCGTCGACCCGAAACTCGCGCTGGCCGTCGCCTATCACGAGTCCGGGTTCAACATGCAAGCGGTCTCCCCGGCGAACGCGGTCGGGGCCATGCAGGTGATTCCGTCCTCGGTGAACTGGGCGTCCTCGATGGCCGGGCGCAAGCTGGACGCGCTGAACCCGCAGGACAACGCCACCGCCGGTGTGCTGGTGCTGAAGTCGGTCATCGGAGCGACCGACAACGAGGACGACGCCATCGCCGCCTACTACCAGGGCCTGAGTTCGGTGCGCAAGAACGGCATGTATGCCGACACGAAGAAGTACGTCGCGAACGTGAAGGCTCTGAAGAGCCGATTCTGAGGCACGAGCTTCGTAGACTCTGTGTATGACCACGTCCACGGACCCGTTGCTAGGGAACCTGTTGGACCACCGGTACGAGGTCAACACCCGCATCGCTCGCGGCGGCATGGCCACCGTCTACCGGGCCACCGACCTGCGGCTGGACCGCGAGGTCGCGGTCAAGGTCATGCACCCGCACCGGGCCGAGGACGAGCAGTTCGTCTCCCGGTTCATTCGCGAGGCCAGGTCCGCGGCCCGCATCTCCCACCCCAACGTGGTGGCGGTCTACGACCAGGGCGCGGACGGGGAGACCGTCTACCTGGTCATGGAATATGTGCACGGTCAGACCCTGCGCGACGCGTTAACCGACAGACACGCTTTCACCCCACGAGAAGCGCTGGACGTGCTGGGGCCGATGCTGTCGGCGTTGTCCGCCGCGCACCGGGCCGGGCTGGTTCACCGGGACATGAAACCGGAGAACGTCTTGCTGGCCAACGACGAGAACAGCGGCACCCGCACGATCAAGGTAGCCGATTTCGGGCTGGCCAGGGCGGCGTCCACATCGGCCAGCTCCGACGCCCTCATCGGGACGGCGGCCTACCTGTCCCCGGAACTGGTCTCCCGCGGCATCGCCGATGCCCGCACCGATGTGTACGCCTGCGGCATCATGCTGTTCGAGATGCTCACCGGTCAGATCCCGTACAGCGGCGAGGCCCCGGCTCACATCGCCTATCAGCACGTCAGCAGCCGGGTACCGGCACCGTCGACGATCGAGGACGGATTGCCGGAGCAACTGGACCGCCTGGTGTCAGCGGCCACTCAACCCGACCCGGACGAGCGGCCACGGGACGCCGCCGACTTCGCCCAGCACGTTCAGGCCGCCCGTGCGGAATTGTCGGCGGAACAACTGGACCGCCGGCCACAGGCCGCCGCCGCGTCGGGCACCGTGCAGCACACCAGGGTGGTGAGCACGTCCACCGAGATCCCGCTCGGCGCCGGGTTCGGTCCTACCGGTAACCGAACGGCTGAACACGCTGTGCGGGCCGCCGCAACGTTTCCCGCGGCCCGCCGCGACGCGTCCGGCACCCGGGTGCCCCGCAAACGCCGTCTTTCCTCGATCTTGCTGGCCGTGCTGCTGGTGGCGCTGGCGGCCGCCGGTGGCAGTGGGTGGTACTTCACCGCGGGCCCGGGTGCCTACACCGTGGCGCCGAAGGTCAACGGCACCGAGGCGCAGGTTCTCGCCGACCTGGACGCGCTCGGGTTCTCCGCCGATGTCAGCGAGCAGTACGACGAGAGCGCCCCGGCCGGAACCGTCATCGGCACCGACCCGGCCGAAGGCGAACGCCTCCGCAAGCACGGAACCATCGGCGTAGTCGTGTCCAAGGGATCCGCGTTCCTGGCGATGCCGGACGTGGCCGGGCGCAGCATGGACGAGGCCACCGGGATCCTGCAACGCGAGGAAATCGGGGTCAGGCAACGCAGCAAGGAGTACAGCCAGGACGTCGCGAAAGGCTCGGTCATCCGGACCGAACCGGCCGCTGGTGAGCGTATCAAGCGGGGCACCGACGTTGCCGTTGTGCTCTCGCGGGGCCGCGAACCGTTGTCCGTGCCGGATCAGGTGGGCCAACCCGTGCAACAGGCACAGGCCACGCTCAGCGAGACCGGTTTCCAGGTCAGCGTGACCGAGGAGTTCTCCGAGGAGGTACCGCAGGGCAGCGTCATCTCCCAAGAACCGCGCTCCGGGCAAGCATTCCGCGGCGACACCGTCACCCTGGTGGTCAGCAAGGGCCCCCCGCTGGTGGATGTTCCCAGCGTCATCGGCAAGCCGCTGGAACAGGCCCGCCAGGAGTTGGAGGACGCCGGATTCACCGTCGAGATCGACGAAGTGATGGGCGGCTACTTCGGTACCGTTCGCAACCAGAACCCGGCAGACGGGCAAGCACCCAACGGATCGACGGTGACACTGACGGTAGTGTGACAAAAATACTCGTGCATCGCCGCAGACCTCCTTTGTACTGTGGGTGCCGAACGAGAGAGGAGTTCCCGGTGACCGGTGCACGCATTATCGCCCCCAAGCACACTGCTCGGGCGGCTCGGCGCTTCACGAGTCGGGCCCTCTCCCCGGTCATGCACATCGGCGGGCGCAGCGGCGTCGGGGCCGGACAATGAGCGCGGTGATCGCCCCGGACCGGGGCGAGCCGTCGGCTGCGCAGGCGTCGTCCGTTTCCGGACGACGCCTGTTGTGTTCTACCGAGCGCACCTTGGTGCTCAACGCCGGGTACGAGCCGCTGTCCGTGGTCTCGTTCAAACGCGCGGTCGTACTGGTGCTGGCGGGCAAGGCAGTGGTTCTGGCCGCGGCGGAGACACCGGTACGGTCCGGGACGATCGAGGTGCAGCGGCCCCGGGTGATCCTGTTGACCAGATACGTGCGCGTCCCGTTCGCCCGCTCGGTCCCGGTATCGCGGCGCGGAGTGCTGCGCCGCGACGCGCATCGATGTGCCTACTGCGGCAAACAGGCCAACACGGTCGACCACGTGCTGCCCCGTAGCCGGGGCGGGCCGGACAGCTGGGAGAACCTGGTCGCTTGCTGCCTGAAGTGCAACAACGCCAAGGGCAACCGCACCCCGGCCGAGGTCGGGTGGAAACTGCGGGTGCGTCCCAAGCCGCCGCGCGGCCCGGCATGGGTGCTGCGCGGGGCGGACCGTCCGCACCCCGCCTGGGCCCAGTTCCTGCCGGACGCGGCCTGAGCGGGACCGCGGCTGCCCCGGAAACGACGGCCCCGCGGACGCGGACCACGGGCCCCGCGGACCACGGGCCCCGCAGACGGTGGCCGCGGATCAGTTGGCCCTGGCGTGCGGCAGCGCGAACGTCGGCATGCCGGTGACATCCCCCGGACGGGCGGCAGCCTGCTGCGGCACCCGCCGGTTCGCCTTCATCAAGTACAGGTTGCGGTCGGCCTGCCGCAGCCCCGTCTCCAGGCTCATCGACGGGTCGAGCACCACGCATCCGTAGCTGGCGGCCAACGTCGCGATACCGCCCACCTGGATCCGCCGGCAGCTGGCCTGCAGCCGGCCGGACAAGTCCTCGATGCCGGCGGAGTCGGTAACGTGGACCAGCATGGCGAACTCGTCGCCGCCGAGCCGGCCGACGACACCGCCCGGCCCACCGAGCCGGTGCAGTTCGTCGGCCAGAGTCAGCAACGCCTGGTCACCGGCGTCGTGCCCGTGCCGGTCGTTGAGCTGTTTGAACTCGTCCAGATCCATCATGGTCAGCACCAGCGCGCCGTCCCGGGCGGTGGACATCAAGGCGGCGGCGTGCTGCAGGAAGCCGCGCCGGTTCAGGGCCCTGGTGAGGTCGTCGGTGTTGGCCAGCAGCTCCAGTTCGTCGACGGTGCGCTCCAACTCGGTGAGAACGGTGGACAGCAGCCACGTCATCGGCGGCACCACCAGGACCGGGATCAGTACCGCCATGGCCAGCGCCAGCATCACCTCTCGCAGGCCGAGGCCGCCGGTGAACACCTCGTGGGGCAGCAGCCGAAAAAACACCGAGAACAGCACCGAGGCACCCACCGACACCGCGGTGGTGATGAGGACGAAACCGCTCGGGCCCAGCCGGCGATGTGTCTGCACCAGGTAGGCACGCGCCAGCTTTCGCAACGAGGTGGTCGCCTCGCAACGATGCAGCGTGAGCAGGCCGCCGTCCCGCGGTGCTCGATGTCGTGGCACACTCATCGTCGTCATCCTCGCACGCAGTGCAGCGCCGCGGCGGGAAGAGTCGGCATGTTATCGCCAGGATGGGCGGTCTGTCCGGTGTGGCGTCAACTCTGCCGGATGCGGCAAGGCGTGCTGCGGATCGTCGTCCGTGGTGCCCTGGGCACCGCCGGGGCTTGATCGTCCGCGCCGCCGTCACGCGCTCCTGAGCATGTCGGCAACCAGGAAGGCCAGTTCCAGGGACTGTTGATGGTTCAGCCGCGGATCGCACAGCGTCTCGTAGTGGCTGGCCAGGTCGGCATCGCAAATCTGCCGGAAGCCCCCGAGGACCTCGGTGACGTTGCCGCCGGTGAGCTCGATATGCAGCCCGCCGGGTACGGTCCCGAGCCCCCGGTGCACATCGAAGAAGCCGCGGACCTCGTCCAGCACATCGTCGAATCGCCTGGTCTTGAACCCGGACGGGGCGGTGAAGGTGTTGCCGTGCATCGGATCGCAGATCCACAGCACCTGGGCTCCCGATTCGCTGACCCCCCGTACCAGGTCCGGCAGCCGGTCGCGGATCTTGTCCGCGCCCATCCGAGTAATGAACGTGAGCCGGCCGGGTTCGCGGTCCGGGTCGAGGATGTCGATCAGGCGCAGCGCGTCGGCGGCGGTGGCGGTGGGACCCAGTTTGACCCCCAACGGGTTTCGCACCCGCTTCAGCAGGTCCACGTGCGCGCCGTCGGGCTGGCGAGTGCGCTCACCGATCCACACCAGGTGGGCGCTGGTGTCGTACGGTAGGCCGCTACGCGAATCGATGCGGGTCAGCGCCCGTTCGTACTCCAGCAGCAGCGCCTCGTGGCAGGAGAAGAAATCCACCGCGCGGATCGCCTCGAAGTCGGCTCCGCAGGCGGCCATGAAGTTGATGGCCCGGTCGATCTCCCCGGCCAGCGAATCGTACCGGGAGTTGGCGGCGCTGCCGGCCCAGCCGCGGTTCCACTCGTGCACCAGTCGTAGGTCGGCGAAACCACCGGTGGTGAACGCCCGGATCAGGTTCAGCGTCGACGCCGAGGTGTGGTAGGCCCGCAGCAACCGTTTCGGGTCGTGCGCCCGGGCCTGCTCGGTGAAGGCAAAGTCGTTGACGGCGTCACCCCGGTAGGCGGGCAGGCTCACCCCGTCGCGGGTCTCGTGACCGGCCGAACGCGGTTTGGCGTACTGACCTGCCATCCGGCCCATCTTCACCACCGGCAGGCTGGCCCCGTAGGTCAGCACGACGGCCATCTGCAACACCGTCTTGATCCGGTCCCGGATCCGGTCCGGGGTGGCGTCGGCGAACGTCTCCGCGCAGTCCCCGCCCTGCAGGACGAACGCGTTCCCGGCGGCTGCCTGCGCGAGCCTGGACTTCAGCACGTCCGCCTCACCGGCGAACACTAGGGGCGGCACCTGCTCCAACTCGGCGCACACCGCTTTCAGTTCGGTCTCATCGGCGTAGGTCGGTTGCTGCACAACCGGAAGGCGCCGCCATTGATCCAGCCCGGCCACCTCTTCTGCGGTACTCACGGCTACCAGGGTAGTTGGTGTGGGAAGACTCATGGACCGGCCCCGGGGCGGGCGGACTAGAGTTGGCCGGGCAGGCCCTTTTCACACCCGGCCCCGAACTCACCCCACGAAATGGAAGCGATACCTGATGAGCGTGCGACGAGTCGCCCTGTTAACCGCCGGTGGTTACGCCCCGTGTCTGTCCAGCGCTGTGAGCGGGCTGATCCAGCGATACACCGAACTGTCCCCGGAGACCGAGATCATCGCCTACCGGCACGGCTACCACGGGTTGCTGACGGGCGACTCGTTCGTCGTCGACGATGCGGCGCGGGCCGGCGCCCACCGCCTGCACAAGTACGGCGGCAGCCCGATCGGCAACAGCCGGGTGAAGCTGACCAACACGAAGGACCTGGTCAAGCGCGGGCTCATCGCCGAGGGCCAGGACGCCCTGGACGTGGCCGCCAACCAGCTGGTCAAAGACCAGGTCGACGTGCTGCACACGATCGGCGGTGACGACACCAACACCACCGCCGCCGACCTGGAGGAGCACCTCAAGGAGAACGACTACGAGCTACACGTGGTCGGGCTGCCGAAGACCATCGACAACGACGTGTACCCGATCCGCCAGAGCCTGGGTGCTTTGACGGCAGCCGAACAGACCTCGTTGTTCGCCCAGAACATCCTGGCCGAGCACGGGGTGAACCCGCGGATGCTCATCGTGCATGAAGTGATGGGCCGCAACTGCGGATGGCTGACCGCCGCGGCCGCCCGGCACTACATGGACTGGCACGCCCAGCAGGAGTGGGTGCCCTCGGTCGGCCTGAGCGCCGAGAAGTGGGCCGTGCACGGGCTGTACGTGCCGGAGCTGAAGATCGACATGGCCGCCGAGGCGCAACGGCTGAAGGCGATCATGGACGAGGTCGGCAACGTCAACATCTTCCTATCCGAGGGCGCCGGGGTCTCCGACATCGTCAAGGAACTGGAGACTTCCGGCGAAGAGGTGGCCCGTGACGCCTTCGGGCACGTGCGGCTGGACACCGTGAACCCGGGCAAGTACTTCGGGGAGAAGTTCGCCGAGCGGATCGAGGCGGAAAAGGTGATGGTGCAGAAGTCCGGGTACTTCTCCCGGTCGGCGGCCGCCAATGAGGAAGACCTGGCGCTGATCAAGTCGATGACCGACCTGGCCGTGGATGCCGCGCTGCGCAGCGAGGACGGCGTCATCGGCCACGACGAGGACAACAACGACGAGTTGCGGGTCATCGAGTTCTCCCGGATCGCCGGCGGCAAGCCGTTCGACGCGTCCCAGGACTGGTACGGCCAGCTGCTGGAGTCCATCGGCCAGCCCAAGGGTGAACCGGCCGAGGTGGAGCACTGAGGTCCGCTCCTGGGGATTCCGGTGCCGCCGGCTGACCTGATGGGTCATGCCCGGGCGGGTGATGCGTTCGTCCGCACTGCTGGGCAAGCCGACGTGGACATCATCGGCGCCATCCATCACCGCTCCTGGACGCGTGCGTACCGGGACGTGCTGGGGGCCACCCTGGCCGAGTTGACGCCGGCCGGGCTGGCCCGCACGTGGTCGGCCGCGGTGACCGATCCGCCGACGCCCGGGCACGTGGTGCTGGTGGCATGTGCCGCCTCGATGGTGGTGGGGTTTGCCGCCGTGGACCCGGCCGGAGAGGTGGTGGCGTTGCACGTCGATCCCACCCAGCAGCGCCGCGGGCACGGGTCCCGGCTGCTCAACGCTGCCGCCGCGCGACTGCGCGAGGCCGGGGCGCCGGTGCTCGGCGTGTGGTGCCCATTGGCCGACGAGCCGCGCCGTTCGTTCCTGGCCTCGGCCGGGTTGGCACCCGACGGCGCGCAGCGGCAGTTCGAGGTACCCGGGGCCGAGCCGCTGCACGAGGTGCGGCTGGTCGCGGCGCTGGCCGAGGACCCCGGGGCCGAGCCGGCCGCGGAATGACCCACCGGTGGACTCGCGAAGCCGGCCGGCAGGCGGTGACGCCGGCGATGCGCCAGGGCATCGCCGTCGGCGTGGCCACCGGCGCCTACGGGATCTCCTTCGGGGCGTTGTCGGTGGCGGCCGGGCTGACGGTTGCCCAGACCTGCGCGCTCAGCGCGCTGATGTTCACCGGTGGTTCCCAGTTCGCCTATGTCGGGGTGGTCGGCGCCGGTGGTGGCGGGTTGTCCGCGGCAGCGGCGGCGGCACTGCTGGGGTTGCGCAACGGTGTCTACGGGCTGGCGCTGGCGCCGATGCTGCGCGGCGGGGCCTGGCGCCCGGTGAATGCGCAGTTCACCATCGACGAGTCGATGGCGGTGGCGACCGCCCAGCAGACCCGCTCGCAGCAACGGGCCGGGTTCTGGTCCGCCGCACTAGCGGTGTACGTGGGCTGGAACCTGATGACCCTGGTGGGCGCGCTGCTGGGTGACGTCCTCGGCGACCCGCAGGTGTGGGGCCTGGACGGCGCGGCGGCGGCCGCGTTCCTGGGACTGTTGTGGCCCCGGCTCAAGCGGTGCGACGCAGTGGCGGTGGCGGGGGTCGCGGCCACGGTCGCGGTGCTGATGATCCCGTTGACCACACCCGGGATCCCGGTCTTGGTGGCCGGGGCGACGGCCGTGGCCGCGGCGGTGGTCATGACTCGCCAAGGTCAGCCACCCGGTACCGGCTGCTACCCCTCCTGGCCGGGGGACGCCGGCCCGGGCCAGGAGGGGTTGCCGTGACCGGGTGGCTGTGGGTGCTGGTCGCGTGCCTGGCCTGTTACCTGCTGAAACTCGTGGGATACCTGGCACCGCAGCGCTGGTTGTCCAACCCTCGGGTGGCGGCGGTGTCCGGGTTGGTCACCACCGGGCTGCTGGCGGCGCTGGTGCTGGTGCAGACCGTGGCCGACGGGACGCGCGTGGTGCTGGATGCCCGGTTGGCCGCGGTCGGAGCGGCCGGCGTGGCGTTGCTGACGCGGGCGCCGTTCCTGGTGGTCGTGCTGGTGGGGGCACTGGCCGCGGCGGGGGTGCGGGCAGTCGGCTGGGGATAGCCGGGCTCAGGTGTCCGCGATGCGGTTGCCGTGCTCGTCCCAATGCGCCGCGACCTTCTTGCTGGGCTGCACCCGGGGCGGCTCACCCGGCATCTTGGGATGGTCCGGCGGATGGGGCAGTTCCACCTCGCCTTGTTCTTGCCATAGATCCAACAATGGCTGCAGGGATCCGGCGGTGGAGTCCATGTCCGCCCAGGGGTCGCCCCGTTCGGCCAGCCGCTGCGGGACGGTGTGCAGGCTGAAGGACCGCGGGTCGGTGGTGCGCTCCAACTCCTGCCAGGTCAGTGGGGTGGACACCGGCGCGCCGGGCAGCGCCCGCAACGAGTAGGCCGAGGCGATCGTGCGGTCACGGCAGTTCTGGTTGTAGTCGACGAATACCCGTTCCCCGCGTTCCTCTTTCCACCACGACGTGGTCGCCCGGCGGTCGCGACGGGCCAGTTCCCGGCCGAACCCGATGGCGGCGTGCCGGACGTCGACGAACTCCCAGCGGGGCTCGATGCGGACGTAGATGTGGATGCCCCGGTTTCCCGAGGTCTTCACGAAGCCGGTCAGACCGAGTTCGGTGAGCAGGTCGCGGGCGCCGAACGCCACCTCGGCCGCATCGGCGAAGGTGGTGCCGGGTTGTGGGTCCAGGTCGATGCGCAGTTCGTCGGGCCGGTCCACGTCGGCGCGGCGAACCGGCCACGGGTGGAAGGTGATGGCGCCCATTTGGGCGCACCAGACCAGGACCGCGACGCCGGTGGGGCAGATCTCCTCGGCGGTCCGTCCGCTGGGGAAGGTGACCTGCACCTGCTGCACGTAGTCCGGGGCGCCTTTCATGACCCGCTTCTGGTAGAAGCCGTCGGCGAACTTGTCCTGCGGGCCCTGGGCCAGCCGCATGCCGGGATGCACCCCGGACGGCCACCGCTCCAGCGCCGTGGGCCGGTGGTACAGCGCGGGCAGGAGCCCCTCGGCGACGGCGGCCACGTATCCGGCGACCATCGCTTTGGTGACCGGCGCGGTGTTCTCGGTGGCCGGGAAGATCACCCGGTCCGGGTTGGTGATGCGCACGGCCCGGCCCCCGGCGTCCACGTCGATGACAGCAGTCCTGGCCATACCGCCATTTAACCGCGCGGTCGTCCGGGCGTCGGACCGGGTGCCGCCTGCACATCCGGCAACCGGTCCACCAGCACCCACCACAACGGATCCCCGCAGCGCTGGCGGGCGGCGCCCACCTCGGCCCAGTGCACCCCGCCCGGCAGCGGTTGCCCGTGTTGCTCCCTCACCGGGCCCGGTAGCACCGCGCCGATGAAGGCGATCTCGATCCGGCCGCGGGCGGCCGCCCCGGAACCGTGCTGCGGCCGGATGCGCTGCCGTCCGACGGGTTGTGCCTGTGCCACATCGAAAGCACCTAACTGCGCGTGGTTCCCGGGTTCAACCTGCGGTGGGCCACCGCCGTTGAGCAGCAGCCCGTCCGCGCACCGCACGATGGCCAGCGTGCGCGGCGCCACCACCCGCCGGGGCGAGATGAGTATCTCGCGGCGGGCGGGCACGTCGTCGATCACGGCCGGTTCCCAGGCCAGCAGCCGCTCCCGCTTGTGTTTGGGTACCCGCAGGCCGCTGCCACGTAGCCGGCGCACCAGGTCCGCGGCATCGGTCTGCCGGGCTCCGGAGGCCACCAGCGGGCCGATGCGGTGCGAAGGCACGTCGTAGTGGTCGGCGTCGAAGCTGCGGGGCGGCACACCGGCACGTTCCGCGAACTCGTGCAGTTCGGCCAGCGACACATCGCTGATCAGGTGCGCCCAGGTGGTGCCGTGCGCCGCCCACACCGGACGGTCGATCCAGATGGTCACAGGTGATTCAACCACGCGGCCGCGGACCTCGCCGCCGCGATCAGCCGGCGCTACGCGTCGAGCCGGGCAACACGCGTCGAGCCGAGCACTACGCGTCGCGTGTGGGCACCCGGTCGAGCCACTCGGTGACCACGCGGGCCAGCCAGGCGGGGTTGTCCAGCATCGGCGCGTGTCCCCCACCGTGCGCCGTGACGAACGTCCACCACGGGTACCGGTCGGCCGCGGCCTGGGCAGCGGTATAGGCAATGACCCGGTCGTGGGTTCCGTGCACCATCAGCACCGGCGCCCGCACCCGCGCGTAGACCTGCCTGACGCGGGGCGCGGCCAGGCACAGCACGGTGCTCTGCGCGGCCTGCGCGAAGTACGGGTCGAGTTCGGGATGACGGGCCCGGCGCTCGGCCGCCTCCACGTGCCGGCGAAACAGTTCCTGGTCCACCACCGAGACATCACGCATGCACAACCGGAACAAGTCGTTGACCAGCTGTTCCGGGGTGCGGAACCGGCGCCGGCCCCACGCGTTGGCCCGGCCGATCGGCGGCACGCTGTACAGCGCGAGCCTGGCCAACTCTGCCATCGGGGGAACCCGGCCAGGACGTGGTAGCGCCGCGTTCACCAGGACCAGCCCGGCGATGTCCGCCCGGCCGGCGGCCGCATATGCGCTGATGAGCCCGCCCATCGAACTGCCGACCAGAACCACCGGAGCACCGGCGGGGCGGATCGCGTCGACGAACTCGCTCACCAACTCGGCGTTGGCCGCCACAGTGGCAGACCGGGTGCCCGGGCGGGTGGACCCGTGCCCCACCAGGTCGAGCGCTACCACCCGGAAGCGGTCGGTCAGCAACGGCCCCCAGCCCTCCCAGTTCACGGTCGAGCCGTTGAGCCCGTGCACGCAGACCAGCATCGCCTGCGGGGTCGCGGGGCCGCCGAAGTCCACCCAGTGCACGTCCGCACCCGACAGCATCATCCAGTGACGTCGCGGTCGAGACGGCGGGAATCCGGCGCCGGTACTCATCGGGCCCCGGAATCCGATCGGTGGCCGGGTACGGGCAACGTGATCCTCACTGGTCGGTTCTCCCTCCGTCGCTTTACCATACGGCAACCTCGTGGTCGTGCTGCTGACTCAGCCCGGGCCGGGTCGGCCGAGCCCACGCACCCAGCCGTTCACCAGGTCCGCGAGCCACTGCGGGCGTTCGACCATCAGAAAGTGCCCGGCCCCGGGCGCCGTCGCGAAGTCCCACTGCGGATTCTGGTGCGCCAGCCGCACTGCGCCGGCGTAGGGCACCAACCGGTCCTGGGTGCCATGCGCAAGCAGGACCGGAACATCGACGTCGCCGAAGATCACCGGGGCCTTGGCACCGGCGATCGAGGAGACTGTCGAATGTGCCGCCTGAGCGAACAACAGGTTGATGCCGCGCCGGCCTCGCTGGTGGGCGATGATGCCCGCGTGTTTGTCGATCAGGCTCTGGGTCACCGTGTCCTGGTTCTGCACGCACATCCAGAACAGGTCGTTGGCGGTTTGTTCGGGGCTGCGCAG